>CAZRDU010000043.1:7164-14116 GCA_964599005.1 uncultured Thermotogae bacterium | reverse complement strand
CCGGCCAAATACCCCGCCCTTATAAAAGGCGGAGCTTATATAAAATTTCTTAATAATACAAACTATCTACTTCAAAAACACGAGATCCAGCATCCGGCACTCAATTTGGGACTCGAATTGCATTTGTAGTTAGCTCAAACCAGCAAGCGATCCACCCCGGGTCAGGCGCTGGTCATTTTGGTTGATTTATATTGCTACAGCGAAATTTAGTGGATCAATTCCTGCCGATTGACGTCAACCAGCCCTTTATCCGTGACTCTAACTTCCGGAATAACTGCCAGGGCCAGGCTGGAAAGAATCATCAGTGGCTTTGGAATACTGCACCCCAGGGTATCAACTGCCTTCTTGACTTCTTCGAGGGAATCAGCCACTTTTTTCGGAGCGGCATCATTCATCAATCCGGCAATAGGGAGTTCAACCGACGCAACGGGTTTCTGGTCTCTGACGACTACTTGCCCCCCTCCCGTTTTCACCAGATTCCTGGCAGCTGCAACCATATCGGACTCGTTCTCACCCAGAACCACCAGATTGTGACTGTCATGGGCAACCGTTGTGGCTATGGCGCCATCAGCAAGGCCAAACCCGCTTACCAGGGATCTTCCCACGTTTCCCGTCGAATTATGTCTTTCGAGAACGGCACATTTATTGAGCTCTTCTCTGTCTAAACTATCCCGGGAGAGGTCCAGTTTCTCCGTGATAATGTCATCTGGGTGTACGAGGATACCGAAGTTCTTTTCTCGTTGTGATAGCTCAAAAATCGAAGGATTAATTTCTTCGGCTAGATTAACCGTATCGGTAAGGGTAGATGTATCTGATTTCGGCCATTTGACCTCACCCGCGGGAACCCCGTGCAGTAACGTCTCTTCGATTTCAAGTTCGTTCAGATCGCTGATCATGTTTATATCTGCCTTTCGACCGGGAGTGATAGAACCGATTTCTCCGTCGAGGCCAAACCGGGTAGCTGGATTTAAAGTCGCCAGGGTTATGGCCTCTACAGGATCAAGGCCCTCTTCTATCGCCCTTCTCACCACGTGATCGACGCCCCCCTCCTCGATTAGATCGACGGGATCCCTGTCGTCCGTAACAAGACAGAATCTTCCGGAAGAAAGATCCATCTCTGTCAGCGCCCTGATGACCTCGGTCAGATCCGCCCAGCCCGAACCTTCTCTCACATAAGTCCAGAAACCCTTTCTTGCTCTTTCCACGCCCTCTTCTTTGGTAACTGCCTCGTGATCGGAGTCCACCCCCATGGCTCCATAACCATCAAGTTTTCCCGCGCCAAGGCCACTGGCATGACCCTCAACCGGTAAATCCCTGGAAAACGTTTCGTCCAGTTTCTGAATCGTCTCATCGTCGCCAGTTAAAACACCGGGAAAGTTCATCATTTCCCCCAGCGCCACAGCGGAATCCCATTCCAGGGCTTCCTTTATTTCCTCCAGACCAAATTCAGCCCCCGTGGTTTCCAGCTCCGGAGAACTGGCCGGAATACATGAGGGAACTGTCAAAAACCCATTTATTGGCGTTCTTTCAACCTCCTCTACCATCCACCTTACACCGGGAATTCCCGCCACGTTTGCAATTTCATGGGGATCGAAAAAAATCCCCGTAACCCCTTTACCGGCCATTAGGCGGGCGAACCGAGCAGGACTTAGCATTGAGCTCTCAATATGGAGATGGGCATCGATAAATCCTGGTACCAGGTACAGCCCCCCGGCATTTATGACGTCAGTATCTTTGCCCTGTAACCGATCAAGATCTCGCCCCACGGAACCAATGCGTCCGGCTATGATTGCGACATCTCTCTCCAGAACCTCGCGGGTCGCTACGTTCACCAGGGAACCGTTCTTTATAATCAGATCGGCGGATTTTTCTCCGGCAATTAGTTTCCCTGTTTCCAGTCTCTCTCGAACTCCAGTTAGAAACTTACGTTTATTCAAATATTACACCTCAAATAAACTCCCACAATAATTCGCCCGGGGGTAATTGCAATTCGCGGACATGAAACCTTGAATAATTTCAAATCCGTTAATCATATCAAGGGACTTATACCCTTTCAATAAAAAAACCCCCTGCATTTCGCAGGGGGTAAGATACAGGTGTTTTACGATAATAGAACTTCCTTATAGAGCTCTTAAAACTCCCCTTCCATGGTAAGGGCCATCAGACCTTTCTGGAGATGGAGTCTATTCTCAGCCTGATCGTATACGAAGGAAAGTTCGGGATCGTCCATTATCTCATCGGATACCTCGTTGCCACGGTCAACGGGCATGCAGTGTAAAAGATGACCGGGGTCAGCCATCTGCTGTTTTTCTTTCGTGTACTTCCATTCCTTGTGCTGTCCCGCCATCTCGATTTCTTTCTCTTTTCCTATTTCGTAGCGATCAGGGCTCATCCAGTTCCGCGGATATACTATATCGGCGTCTTCTATGGCCTCGTCCATATCATTCGTCACCGTAAACGAGCCACCCGACTTCTTCGCGTTTTCCTCGGTCATATCCAGAACGTCGGGGTCGAGATCGTAACCCTCGGGATGTGCCAGGTTGACGTCCATCCCAAAGAGCGCCGAGGTGAGAATATTCGACTGAATCGAACCCCAGGATCTAACCCAGGGAGAATAAGCCCAGGTAACGGCTATCTTTTTGTCCTTTAGGTCTCCAACTTTTTCCTGCATAGTCATTATATCGGTCATCGACTGACAGGGGTGATAGATATCCGAAGCCATATTCACTATCGGAACTGAAGAGTACTTGCCCATCTCGTACATTATCTCAGTCCCCTGACCGTAATAGTCGACCTTGTCTTCCAGGATTCGAACACCGACCCCTTCAGAGTAACGACCCATGACTCGGGTGGTATCCTTGATCGATTCACCGCCTCCGGGTTCCCGGTTGATGGAAATGCGCATAGTCTCCGGTGCGAGGAACTGAGAGTGTCCACCGAGCTGACTCATCCCGGCCTCGAAGGACTGCCTCGTTCTGGTCGAAGTATTGAAAAAGAGCATCATGAAGGTCTTGTTTTCCAGTACATTAAGAGACTCGCCGGAATAATGACGGCTTTTCAGGTCCCCGGCGACTTTGAGCAAAATATCCAGTTCCTCTTTTGACCAATCCTTGACACTGATCATGTTCTTTCCGGTTAAATCATGCCAGCTCATATTTACCTCCTAGGATAAAAGCAAGCTCAAGAGTCCTTTCTGGGCGTGCAACCTGTTTCCAGCTTCTTCAAATACGATAGAGTTCGGTCCGTCTATTACTTCATCCGTTACTTCCATATCCCTGTCCGCCGGCAGACAGTGCATGTAGTAGGCATCATCAGTCAGCTCCATCTTGTCCTCAGTCGTAATCCAGTCCTTGTTGTCTTCAAAGACTTCCTTTGCCTTCTCCAGGTCGGCGGTCGAACCGTCCGTCGGCTGCAGCGTCCAGGATTTCGGGTAAACGACGTCAGCGTCGGCAAAGCCTTCTTCCATGTCGTGGACAATTTCGAAGTCCCCGCCATGTTTCTTTGCCCGCTTCTCCGTCGCATCAAGAACGTCTGAATCGAGATCCAAACCCTCCGGATGGGCGAGAGTTACGTCCATTCCCATTGTAGCAGCGCTGATTACCGCGGATTGAGGGACGGATAACGGCTTCTCGACCGAACCAGAATAAGCCCAGCTCATGGTAAATTTCTTTCCGGTCAGGTCCTTGCCCATCTTTTCCTGCATCGTCATGACATCGGCCAGAGCCTGGCACGGGTGATATCCATCGTCTTCCATGTTAATAATCGGAACCGAACCCCACTCCGCAAACTGCTCGAGGATTTTGTAACCTTTTCCGTACTGCCAGTCCGTCTTGTCCCCGTAGATCCTGATCGAGATCGCGTCGCCCATTTCCGATAGAACTCGAGCCACGTCACTTACCCGTTCGGTTGAATATGCCTCTTCTTCCCCTTTCAATGCAGGAGTATAGACAGCTCCCGGCTGGAGAAAATGAGCGTGGCCTCCGAGCTGAGTCATCCCGGCCTCGAAAGAGTTCCTCGTCCTGAGAGACGTG
Source organism: uncultured Thermotogae bacterium (assembly GCA_964599005.1). GTDB lineage: Bacteria > Bipolaricaulota > Bipolaricaulia > M55B111 > M55B111 > JAGXLP01. Next base: position 10,085 of record CAZRDU010000043.1, on the reverse strand, counting down.
TTGTAAAAGAGCATAAATAATGACTTCGCCGGGAGAACCTCTGTCTGTCTCTCTCCCCTTATCTGTTTTCGTTTGAGATCATGTGCCGCTTCGAGAATGGCATCCAACTCGTCCCTTTCGTAATCAAGCCAGCTTAAAAAATCCCTGCCCTGTAGTTGAGTGTTTGACATGTTTTCCTCCTGTTTATTTTGTGATAGTTGTTCCGGTATTTCCTTCCAGCGCTTCAAGCACTTTGTTCAAAGACGTTATAACGGCCTTCTTTCCGCCGGATTCAACGAACTCGATTCCGGCCTTTACCTTTGGTTTCATTGAGCCCCGGGCAAAGTGTCCTTCTTCCAGGTAATCGGAGGCTTCATCGACTGTTATCCGACCAAGCGCTTCCTGATCGGGCTGGTTGTAATTGAGATAGACGTTTTCCACGTCAGTAAGAATTACCAGAACTTCAGCTCCTACGTCTTCCGCAAGCTGTTCTGTTGCCAGATCCTTGTCGATAACGGCTTCGCGACCAACAAGCCTGTCTCCCTCTCTAACTACCGGGACCCCTCCGCCACCTGCAGCGATTACCACGGTGTGTGCGGCGAGTAACTGTCTTATCGGTTCCTTCTCTACTATTGCCTCCGGCTCAGGAGAAGGCACGACGCGCCTGTAGCCTCGACCGGCGTCCTCGATCATGTTATAGCCTTTCTCTTCCTGTAACTCTTTCGCGGCCTCTTCGGTATAAAAGGGGCCAACGGGCTTGGACGGATCGTCAAAAGCCGGGTCGTCACCGTCAATCAATGTCTGCGTCAGGACCGTAGAGACGGGGATATCTCCCCGGCCGTTCTGGTTAAAAACGTTATCAAGGCTCTGCGAGAGCATGTAACCTATGAAACCCTGACTTTCAGCACCACAGACGTCGAGCGGGTGAGAAGGAACCTCTTCCTTTGCCAGCTCGTTCTGCAGCATAAGGTTTCCTACCTGCGGGCCGTTACCATGAGAAACAACGATCTTGTATTCTCCCGATAAGACCATCTTGGCCAGCTGTTTTGTCGTCTCGTTGACGTTCTCAATTTGCTGCTTGGCCGTTCCCTCCTGACCGGGCTTCAAAATAGCGTTACCCCCCAACGCAACTACCGTCAGGGTTTTCTCGTTACTTGCCATAATTTTCCCCCTTGTTGGAATTGTTAATCTTCTGATTTCTCCAGCGCATCTTCCATCAGTTCCCAGTGCATTTCCATCGATGCCTTCGCACTCTCCAGATCCCCTTCCTTAACTGAACGAAATAGATTCTTGTGAATGTCAAAACATCGACGGATCCGGGAATCGTCCACCAGATAGTATTTATGAGTCAGTTCACGGTAAAGGGAGCCATTTATCGTGGCCAATAGTGGCTGCGCCGCCTCCAGGACCAGAGGGTTGTCGGTTAAGCCGACCAGGGCTTCGTGAAAATCGTGATCGGCATCCATGTACTGCTGGTATTCCTTCTCGGTTGAATGACCCTCCATTTGTCGTAAAGAGCTCTCCACCCGGTCGAAGCTCCCACCCTCGCTATCTTCCACTATTATTTCCAGCATCGCGTTTTCCAGGCTCTTCCTCGCTTCAATTATGTGAAGATGACTCATTTCCTTTTCAATCAGGGAGAGATCAGTCGATATCAGGTTACTCTCGTGGATGGATTTACTCAGGTATGTCCCGGACCCAATTTTCGTGTCGACGATATCCAGCGCCTGAAGTCCGCTAAGAGCCTCTCTAACCGACGGACGACTAACGTCCATCCTTTCCGCCAGCTCATTCTCCGAAGGCAATTTATCGCCGGGACGCAACTCCCCCCCTTCTATTGCTTCTATGATCTGCTCGGCGACCTTTACGCTTTTCTTTTTGGTCGGCTCAATTCTTTTAAACATGGAATATCAGATAAATTTGACTCATCAAGAATTTTACTTACCCTTCTCCCTTAATTCTTCCAGTAATCCGGTTCGCCGGTTAAATTCTTTTATCCGACGATCGATTTCGTCGACCTGATCATGGATTTCCGACCAGTAATTGGGCCAGTCGTACCATTGAGCATCCAACTCTTCGACGTCTTTTCCCTGCTGTTCTATCCAGGTGTAATACTTCAAATTATGGATTCTTTTCTTCTCGTAATAAGTCAGCTCCTCCATGTTATCCGTGGTGACGCCCTGAATGAACCGGTGGTAATCCTTTATCGCGTCCTCCCGGGAATATTCCCCGTGGGTTTCCCGCATCTCTTCCAGTCTAGTTCCGTACAGCTCCATCGAATCGGTAAATACGGTCATCACGACATCGTCTTCCGTAAGTTCGTAATGTTTGGCGTACTTGATCGCCGAAGTGAGATTTGCGACTGAAGAGATCCCCAGCTGAGGTAAATTCTCGATTGTTTCAGTAGGAACGTTCTGATCTTCCAGGTACTCCTGACCCGCGGGCTCGTTAAATAGCCTTATAAGGTTCATCGAATTCGAATCGTCGATGTCGATTACCATATCCGTATTTCTAACGTTGTGAATCCAGGGAACGTGTTTATCGCCGATTCCCTCGATTCTATGTCCACCGTAACCGTTCCGTAAAAGCGTAGGACACTGAAGGGCCTCCCCCACTGCCATCTTCGAAGTCGGAAATTGCTCCTTCAAATAGTCCCCACAGCCCATCGTCCCGGAAGATCCGGAAGTAAGAACTACGCCGGAGTAATTTGAGTTAGGGGTAAGCTCCTTTTCCAGCACCTCTTCCATCGCCGCACCGGTGACCTCGTAGTGCCAGAGATGGTTGCCAAATTCGTCAAACTGGTTGAAAATTACGATATCGTCCCTGGTTTCTTTAAGTTCCCAGCACTTGTCGAAAATTTCTTTGACATTGCTTTCGCATCCGGGGGTGGCAATAACTTCACCCGCCACCTTTGAAAGCCAGTCGAATCTCTCCTGGCTCAT
>CAZRDU010000043.1:0-7064 GCA_964599005.1 uncultured Thermotogae bacterium | reverse complement strand
CGGCAACTCCATGTAATTTACCCCATCGTAAAGGCCACCCTGTTTGACAGGTTCATTTTTCCAGGTAATTCTAAACAGATTGTAGGAATTGATATCCCATAGCCCGATATCCTTCAGCTTGTTTTTAATTACTTCCGGAACGAGTTCGGGGTTCTTTTGCTGTTCCAGTGTCGGTATAATAATATTTCTTTCCCTGGCCCGATCCACGGTGCTCTCTATCTGGTCTTCATTCATCGATAAATCAATAATTGGTACCACCTCAATCGTTGGTATTGTTCTTGGTAATATATCTCCACGGAATTATCATAATCTGACCGATCAATCTCCGCAGGAGGTAAGGGGTTACTCGGTGAGTTCTTAATTTCCTTTATTTTATTCAAAGGACGAAAACCTATAACCCCCCGACCGGAAAAGATATGTCAAACTGTCTTACAGGTTAGATAGTACAAAAAGGTCCCCCCCAAATCAATAAATCATCTACCGCGTTACCCTGACTACGAGAAGTTAACGGTTAAATCAACGGAGATAGGCCTGGAGAATCCTCTCGGGGGTAGCCGGATATTCAAATACTCTTTCCCCTATCGCATCGCTTACCGCGTTTATAACGGCGGCATGCGCTGCCATCAACGGCACTTCCCCCAGTCCCTTTGCGCCGTAAGGGCCTTCCGGATAATCCGCTTCGACAAAATCAACTATCAGATTATCAGGCACGTCCTGCGAAGTGGGCATAAGATAATTCGTGAAATCGGGATCGAGGAACTCACCTTCCCTTTCGGCCAGGTCTTCAGTAAGGGCATAGCCTATTCCCTGTGCCACTCCACCCTCCACCTGTCCGGCGGCGGTCGTCGGATTAATTATTTTACCCGAATCGTGTACCGCGACGTACTTCGTCACCTCTACCTGCCCCGTCAAACTGTTTATTTCTACTTCACTTACATGGGCGGCGTAGGAGTAAACAAAATAAGCATCGCCCTGAGCGGTTTCCGGTTTCCAGTTTTTCATGCCCTTTCTCGCCCAGCCTTCCGCGGCAAGGTCCACGTTCTGAGACCACATTTCTCCCGCTACTTCTTCCAGGGAAATTCTACTTGATTTGTCCTCACTGTCGACGACGTAACCGTTTTCGTAGAGGACCCCGGAACAATTAAGTAACTCACGGGCGACGGCACCAATACGCTTTTTCAGCGTCTCCAGAGCATCGATTATCGCGTTTCCCGCCATCGTCGTGGTTCTCGAAGCCACGGTCGGTCCGCTATCCGGGACTCTGGATGTATCCACGTCGGTTAGATCCACTTTTCCCACTTCCAGGCCGAGAGGATCCGCCGCTATTTGAGCCAGAACTGTTTCCGCCCCCTGACCCATCTCTGTATTCCCAACTGCCAGTGTAAGAGTCCCATCAACTTCCAGCTTGACGTAAGCGCCGGCCTTTTCCAGAAAAGGAGCGCCGGCTCCCATTCCGACCCCGTACATCACCGTTGATAATCCGATACCCTTTTTACTATTTTCGTGACTTTTATTCCATTTATCGTACTCCGACCTGGTCTTTTCCCATTCGGATAATTCTTTTGCCCTGCGCAGGGACTTTTCCAACCCGACGCTCTTCTCTACTTTCTGACTGGTCGCCGTCCGATCCCCGGAACGCAAAATATTGGCTTCCCTTATCCCGGCGGGACTTTTGTTTAGTTTTTCAGCCAGCAAATCCATCTGAGACTCGTGGGGAAAGATAACCTGAGGACTTCCAAAACCGCGGAAAGCACCATTCGGGACCTTGTTGGTAGCGACACTTTTTGCAACCACTTTTACATTCGGAATCGAGTACGGCCCGGGGGTGTGAACAAGTGATCTGAACAATACCGCCTCGGAGAGAGTTTGATATGCACCGGAATCGAGAAAAACTTCCGCTTCTACCCCCAACAGGTTACCATTTTCATCCGCCGCCGTCCTGTAATGCACGACGGAAGGATGGCGCTTGCTCGTGGATTCTATATCTTCCCGCCTATCGTAAGTCAACTTGACGGGTTTATTCGCTTTATGGGCTAACAGGGCCGCCAATACAGCGACCTGAGAGGGAACGTCTTCCTTTCCGCCAAAAGCCCCTCCGGTCTCCAGCTGAACTACTCTGACTTTGTTTATCTGGTAACCAAGGGCGGCGGAAACGGCATTCTGAACGTAAAAAGGGCACTGCATGGTTCCGTGAATTTCCATTTTTCCCCTGGCAACGGGAACAGCCGTTATCCCCTGCGGCTCTATGTAACCGTGCTCTTGATGGCCGGTCCTGTATTCGTTACTTACCACCACAGGCGCTTCCTCCAGTGCTTCCTCAACATCCCCTTTTTCCAGGACCATTTTGTCGAACAGGTTACCTTCCTCGCTAACTTCCTCCTGAGCGACCCTGGGGCTATCTTCCTCCAGGGCTTCCAGGGGATCAAAAACTGCTTCGGTTTCCTCGTAATCGACTACAACCGCTTCAGCACCTTTTTTCGCTGCCTTTCTCTCGTCGGCTGCAACCAGCACTACCGGCTCTCCTGCGTAACGAACTTCATTGGATGCAAGAGCCGGCTGGTCCTCCTCTATAACCGGAACAACATTACTGCCCGGTACGTCCTCCGCCGTAACTACGGTCCGCACCCCTTCGAGCTTTCTTGCTTGAGAAGCATCTATATTTTTGATCTTTCCACTCGAAATCGGGCTCCGGACAACAGCCGCATAGAGTAAACCCTGAGGCTTGAAGTCGTCGGCGTAAACGGCTTTTCCGGTAACTTTATCCAGTGCGTCAACCCTGGTCTCGCTTCGGCCCACCGGACCCGAATTTTCTTTGGCGATATTATCATTCTCGCTTGAATTTTTCATGTTCCCCCCGGTTTATTAGTTCAATCAACTGTAGCCAATAAAAATACCTGGAGAAAAAGTGTTTTAAGAATAAAACTGGGCGGCAATTTCGTTCTGCTCGGGTATATAGTCCAGTATTTCCCGGTCTTTCAATTCCCCGTCTTCCACGAGGACTTCCCCATTTACCATGTTAAAATCTACTCCTTTAGTATCACACATCAATAAAGCAGATACCGGGTCGGACAAACCACCGGCGTATTCAAGTCGGTTCAAATCGACCATGACTAAATCAGCTGCCTTCCCCGGTTCGATCGAGCCCAGCTCGTCCTCTCGACCGAGAGCTTTCGCACCACCGATAGTGGCAAAACGCAAAACTTCTCTCGGAGTTATCGAATCAGCACCGTATTCCACCCGCTGGAGTAATAGAGCCTGTCGCAGTTCCTTGATCATGTTCGAGGTATCGTTACTCGCGGAACCGTCCACTGCCATACTTATATCCACGTTCGTATCTTTCATTTCCACGACCGGGGCAATCCCGGAACCGAGCCTCATATTCGAAGACGGGCAGTGAGACATTCCCACGCCCGCGTCCGAGAGTTTTTCTATTTCTTCCTTATTCACGTGTACCACGTGAGCAAACCAGACCCTCTCGTTCAGCCAGCCCAGGCTTTCCATGTAATCAACCGGCCTCATCCCGACCTCGTCCATGCAAAACTCAGTCTCATCCGCGGTCTCCGCCAGATGCGTATGGAGGGCCAGGTCCTCTTCCTCCGCAATTTCTGCAGTCTCTCTCATTATCTCGTCCGTGACGGAAAAGGGCGAACAGGGTGCGAGGGCTATCCTGGTCATGGCAAATTCGCTACTGTCGTGGTATTCATCGATAACTCGCCGGTACTCGGTCAGAATTTCTTCCTCCGACTGCACTACCTCTTTTGGTGGTAAACCGCCGTCTTCCTTCGACAGGGACATGCTACCCCGTGTCGGATGAAACCTGATGCCCACTTCCCTGGCTGCTTCAATTTCCGTATCAAATAAGTCGTTCTGGCCGTCGGGAAACAGGTAGAGGTGATCGCTCGTCGTAGTGGCGCCGCTGAGCAGCAGTTCCGCCGTGCCTACGACGGTGCTGGTATGAACCGCCCGAGTATCTATCTTTGCCCATCTATCGTAGAGCTCCGTTAACCAGGTAAAAAGCTTGGCATTGTTTACTTCCTTGAAGTTACGGAATAAGGTCTGGAAGATATGGTGATGAGTATTTATCAATCCGGGTATCATTATCTTGCCCCGGCCATCGAATACCTGATCCGGTTCCCGGCCTTCGTACGGCGAAACACCGAGCTCTTCTATTCGATTATCTTCAATCAAAACGTAAGCGTCATTTAGTTCCCGTCCTTCGGGATCGGCAGTAAATACCGTATCAATATTTCTAATTAATTTTCTCTCTCTCATTGGTTATCTAACAGGCATGTTAATCGTGAATAGAGGTTTTTGCAACAGTCAACATAACGGTCCAGAAGATTTGGTTATTATAAATTGTCCAAATTACATTCACCAAAACTTGCCGAGGAACCCCCCAGGGCTTGCCCTGGGGGGTTCTCAGCTATTATTGGTAATTTCAAATTTATTCTGTCGGACACAATAATTGATACCGAAAAAACCACAGGTCTCCGGCAAAGTTTCACACTCAGGTCAGAATGACCACCCAGCAATTTGAAATAGGGGGGGAACTATAATAGACTGATTTAAAATATAATAATAAAACCATGACAGAAGAAAATTCTCCTTTAATCAAATTTGAGTCCGTAGTAAAGGAATTCCCTGGAGTCGTAGCCAACGACAAAGTTTCCTTTACCGTGGACAAAGGGACCATCCACTCCCTTCTCGGGGAAAACGGGGCCGGCAAAACCACGCTGATGAATATTCTCTATGGCCTTTATCAGCAGGAAGAGGGCTCCATCTACCTCCGGGGAGAAGAATTCAAGATCGAATCCCCTACCAGAGCAATAGAACTGGGTATCGGTATGGTACATCAGCACTTCAAGCTGGTGCAAAACCACACCGTCGCCGAAAATATTGCGATGGGACTTTCAACTGCCAGCACGATTCAACCGACTAAAGATATCAAAAGGAAGTTACTCGAGCTTGCGGGTCAGTACGGTCTGGAGGTCGACCCGGAGGCGAAAATCTGGCAGCTTTCGGCCGGAGAGAAACAGAGGGTGGAGATATTGAGGGCGCTTTACCGGGGTGCCGAGATTCTAATACTTGATGAACCTACTTCTGTTCTTACCCCTGGTGAAACGGACAGGCTATTTACCGTACTTGAGGACATGAAGTCCGAAGGGCGAACGATAATATTCATTACACATAAGCTTGACGAGGTCATGGAAATAAGCGACGTCGTTACGGTACTGAGAGAGGGAAAAGTCGTCGACACGGTTGAAACCACGTCAACAAATAAGACCGAACTATCGCGGAAGATGGTCGGCCGAGAGGTTCTGTTTGACCTGGAAAAGTCCGACAGGGAGAGGGGCCCGAAGATTCTCGAGGTCGAGGGGTTAAACGCAAAGAACGATAAAAGAGTTCAGGCGATTAACGACCTCTCTTTCTCCGTCCACGAAGGGGAGATACTTGGCATTGCCGGAGTTGCAGGTAACGGCCAGAGAGAACTGGCGGAAGTACTCACGGGTTTGAGAGATGCCACATCGGGAAAGATCTATATCGACGGCGATGACGTGACCAACAGCTCCCCGCGAGCAATAACTGACAGATCAGTTGCCCATATACCGGAGGATAGGATGAAGCAGGGTATAGTCGGGGATTTAACACTCAGGGATAACGTAATACTTAAATCCTACCGCTCAACGCCGTTTTCCAAAGGCATAATAATCAATTCCAACCTGGTGGACGAGCATACCCGAAAGATCATAGAAGAATTCGACATCAAAGTTCCCGACCCGGAAACTCCCGCAAACCTTCTCTCCGGTGGTAATATACAGAGGTTGATCCTGGGCAGGGAGGTTTCATCAAACCCAAATCTGATAATAGCTTCTCACCCGACATACGGCCTCGACGTCGCCGCCGCGGAACAGATCAGGCAGCTTTTGCTCGAGCAGCGGGATAGCGGCGTGGGGGTTTTACTGATTTCTGAAAACCTGACGGAGGTAACATCGGTCAGCGACCGCATCGCTGTACTCTTTGAAGGAAAAATCATGGGGGTAGTCGAAAGCGGGGAACTGGAGAGGGAGGAACTGGGGCTGCTAATGGCAGGGACCCCTCTGGAAAAACTTGAGGAGCAAGAGGAACCGGCTCAGGAGTGAAAATGTTAGAAAACCTACCTTTTGAGATCGAAAAAAGACAAAATACTACCGGGATCGCTGTCATAACTGTTTCCCTTCTGGCTCTGCTCGGGGCGTTTATCGTTGCAAGTATTATTTTCTGGGCTTACGGGGCAAACCCAATAAAGGCCTATCAGGTTCTTTTTAGCGGCGCCTTCGGCGGGGTTTACGAAATATCGGAAACAGTCAGAAGAGCCACTCCTCTCTTGCTAGCCGGAATCGGCCTGGTTATCGCTTTCCGGGCGAAGTTCTGGAACATCGGTGCGGAGGGCCAGCTCTTGTTAGGGTCAATAGCGGCAACCTGGGTCGCTCTCTTCAGCCCGATTCCCGACCCGCTCGTCGTACCGGCCATGTTCTTTTTTGGTTTTCTTGCCGGTGCGGCCTGGGGGCTAATACCAGCCTTTCTCAAGAGCAAGCTGGGAATAAACGACGTGATCACGACCCTGATGCTGAACTACGTCGCAATAAACCTGGTCTTTTACCTCGTTCAGGGTCCCTGGAAGGGTGACGAGCAGTGGGGTTTTCCTTACACGAACGAGTTTTCTCCGGCCGCACAGTTGCCGACGATCGGAAATACCAACGTACACTGGATCACCCTGGTTATTGGAGTTCTGGCGGCAGTGATCATTTACTATTTGATTAACAATACCACTCCCGGATTCGAAATTAAGGTACTGGGCAGCAGTCCGGCCGCCGGTCGGTTTGCCGGAATGAGTTACGTGAAGACGACTCTTTTCGTCATGTTCATCTCCGGCGGCATGGCTGGCATGGCCGGCGTCGGCGAGGTTGCGGGAATTCACCATATGCTGCGGAACCCAAACGAACTATCTCTGGGGTACGGCTACACGGCGATAATCGTGGCCTGGCTTGCAAGGAAAAACCCGCTGGCCGTCATTGTCACTTCGC
>CAZRDU010000042.1:0-14239 GCA_964599005.1 uncultured Thermotogae bacterium | reverse complement strand
ATCGCTGAAACTGGCGAAATCGCTCGACCTGGGTGGTGGATTCTCCTCGTACTCCGCCCGGACCTCTTCCCGCTTTTTCGCTGTCCTTCGATAAATCGTTTGTTCTCTTCCAGTTTTTGCTTCTTGCTTGCAAGATCCTTCAAAGTCCCGTAAATTAAGGGCACCAATCGAGGTTACCCATGGAAACTCTGGACTTAATTGCTTTTCTCGTCTATCTTTGTTGTTTTCCTTTATACCATACGGGTTACCTGTACCTGACGAAGAAGAGTCCGAGCAGGACGAAAAAAGGACGGATCAACTCCTGCATTGCCTCCTGGTTAGAGGAAATAACCAAGAGCGACCAGCAACTCCTGGCGGTACACCAGATACGCAATATGATAATGAGTGTAACCTTCCTTGCATCCACCAGCATTTTGTTGATGGGGTTTCTCCTGACTTATGGCCTGACGGAAATCCCGAGCGGCAAGACGATCGCCCTCTCGGGAGTAGATTACCCCGGTTGGCTCACTTTCTTTACCCTGACATATTCCTTCCTGAACCTGTTACTCGCCCTTCGACACCTGAACAATCTCTCTGTTCTGGTTCGGGCGGACCGCGACAAGCTAGAAGAGATCGAGGGGAGCCCCCCTCTGACCTACCTGGAAAAGCTGTTCGTAAAAGGTAGTCAGCGTTACATGATTGGCAGAAGGGGCTTCCTCTACGCCATAGTCGTTCTCTTCTGGTACGTTAACCACTGGATATTTATCGGGCTAATAATACTGTTGACTTTTACCCTCTCCTTTAACCACGACTTTTAGCCAAAAAAACTCACTTATCACTCCAGATATCTGTTCAGAACCCCCCTGAAGAGCTATCTTAATAGCAAAAAGCCATTACCAACTTTCCGTGAAAAAATGGAAGTAGGTGGGTTCACACTGTTCTATATTTTTTACGATCTCCGACAAATGTCTGATTAAAGGATTCCGGCTCTGGATTAAGATATTCCCCACCAGAATCGCGAGGACTAATAATGAAAAACAAATATTTACCCATTTTAATCGTTATCATACTGGCCATAGCCGGTCTCCACGTAGCTGGAGAGACATCAATAAGTACCACTCGGGCAATAGATGATGCGAGATACCTCCGGAACAAGCTCCGGCAAATCCATCCGAATCTATATTTTGCCGCTGACGAAGAGGTTGCAAGAAGAAAATTCCGGATTGTCCTGGAAGAACTTCGAACCAGAGATTCGTGGTCCCAGAGGGAGCTTTTCCGATTATTGGCACCCTATGTCGCCGGCTTTAAGGACGGGCATACTTTCCTTTCGATTTACGACGAATTTAACGATTACAGCTCCGATGGAGGGAAGATCTTTCCTTTGCTCGTCAGTCTGGATTCGGGAAATATCTCCGTTACCGCCAACCTGCTCGGTGCCGAACCGGAGGCCGGGGCAAAAATCACCAGGATAAACGGAATACCCGCGGGACAGATCGTCAGCCAGATGGAAGACCTGGTCGGGGCAGCGAGAAAACCATTCATCGAAAGAAAAATTTCCCGCAATTTTCCGATCTACCTCTGGGCGCTCTTCGAATTCGACGGACTGTATTCGATTGATTATAAAACGAAAGACGGGAGAGAAGAAAAGCTCAATACTGCGGGAATTACAATCGATCGGTACAGAGAGAGAAAAGATCAGGTCCTTGGAAAGCGAGAGTTAAACTGGGAACTATCTTTCCCTCGGAAGGACGTAGCTTTGCTAACGCTCAATACTTTCCGGGGCAACCTGAAGAAAGAATTCCAGAAATTCATCAAAAACTCGTTCCGCCGGATAAAAAGCAAGGATGCCAAATACCTGATAATTGATTTGCGAAATAACGGCGGCGGCAGCACTAAACTGAGCGATTACCTCTACCGCTACGTCAGCGGAAAACCATTTTGCACCTTTGCTGAAGTGCGGGTCAAGTATTCTGATCCAGTGTTGAAGAAAAAGAATATATGGAACCCGATAACCCTGTTTAGAGTAAAGGTTCTTGGAAAGAAGATTATTACCTACAAAAACGACTTAAAACCACCTCCGGATACCAGATACAGGTTTGACGGAAACCTGTTCCTCTTAACCGGACCGGGAACATTTTCCACTGCTGCGGACTTCGCGGCAACGATCAAGGACGTCGAAGCGGGAACCATCGTCGGCAAAGAAACTGGCGGGCTGGCTTCTTCATACGGAGATATATTTTCGGGAGAACTTCCAAATTCCGGGCTGGATTTTGGGGTCTCTTATAAGCATTTCACCAGGACGGGCGGATTCGACGATGGCCGAGGAGTAATCCCGGACATTCGAGTGGAGTTCGACCAGGGTTCAGCCCAGCCTGAAGCGGGAGAATTAAGCTGGTTAAACAATCAGCAGAATGATCTCTATCAGGACGAACCCAGAGAATAACGAAATCATGGCGTTATCCAGCTTGAAGGGAAAAGAAGGAGGAGATAACTCGCTAAACCTCTTTCCGAAACCAAGCAGTACCAGTCCCCCGACCAGAGGTATGGAAATATAGACTGCCAGGTGGTTTAACGTAAATAAGTGAACCGTATTAGTAGTGCCCAACATAACCCAGGCTACGAATCCGGATAAAGCAACTGCTACCGTAAAAGCCCCGACTGACGGGTCGTTTTTGCTAAATTCTTCAGTCCGGGATTCCACAATCAGCGCCCAGTTAAGCTTTAGAGTGTACATCGCCGTTCCAAGGCCCATAGCCAGCATTACCAGCCAGACCCACTCCTGGTTAACCTGTTCTGCGAGAAGAGCCTTGCTAAAGTATTTATTGAATGGGGGTATTGCCATTATCGAGAGTGACCCGACCAGCAATCCAGCCTTGCTGGTGAAAGGAAGGGAGAGATCTTCGGCCCCACTGATATCTTTTCCCCCAACCCCGGCGGCTCCTACGGAAAGGAACAACAGGGCCTTGAACAGACCGTGAAAGAGCAGGTGCAGGGAAGCAGCCAGGATGCCGGCGGAGGTTCCGGTGCCAATTCCAAGCAAAATATATCCCACCTGGGAGATCGTAGAATATGCCAGGACTTTCTTGGGCCTGTCGCTCATCAGGGCAAATAACGCACCCATGATGCCAGTCACGGCACCCAGTACCAGCAAAAGCTGGCCCCAATCGACCAACTCCGACAGCCGAATGATCCCGATCAAGCCGGATTTAATCGCCATACCGGAAAGGAGGGCCGAAACGACGGTTTCGCTATAGGAGTGGGCGTCGGGTAACCACATGCTGAAAAGAAATATCCCTCCCTTCACGGCTAACCCGGCAACCATCAGGCCCAAACCCAGAGTCAGGCTAAAGCCGGTGTCGCCCTCCAGGGATCGGGCTAATTCGCCGATCCTTAAATATCCCCCGACCCTGTAAACGAGCCCCAGGCCAATCAAATAGAGGCTCATCGCCAGCGAGGAAATTAGCAGGTATTTTGCTCCGGCATAAATTTGATAGGCTTTACGCTCGTATCCGATCAATAGAATAGCCACGAGGGACATGAACTCGATCGTCACGTACAGATTAAAGAGATCGTGGGCAAAAGCAACGGAGTAAACGGATGTCAGTAAAAAGTTATAAAGGGCGTAGAAAGTTCCTTCTCTTCTCCCGCGCAAGTATAGAAGGGTGAATAAGTTCAAAGCGACTACCAGAGAGGCGAACAGAAGGGTCGTCTCGTCTATCTTGATCTCTATGCCCAGTTTGCCCCAACTACCCAGGCTGCTGATCACAGGACCCGAGTCCCTGAACAGGACCACACTCCACGCCAGACCGGAGGAAGCCCCCAGCCAGCCAAGCAAGCTGAACCAGTAACGATAACGGGAAAAGAGCAAGCTCAGAATTCCGGCAATAATGTACGATGTGACTCCTGCCAGCAGACCAATCACGATTTCTCCTCTTCGAACTCCTCTTTAACGAACTTCTCTATCTTCCCAAGGTCCAGGGTATGGTAACGCTTTACCAGCACCATCGTGAAAAGTAGAGAAAGGGCAAGGACGCCAAAGTTAATGACAATTGAAGTAAGGACCAGAGCCTGCGGAAGGGGATCGGCATATTGAGACACGGTTTCTGGACCGATAGGTGCCCTGTCACCAGGCCTGTAAACCACCAGAACGAAGAAGAGAATGGTCGCCGTATTGACTATGCTTAAGCTCAAAAGCTTCATCAGTAGATTCTTCTTCAGGATAAGCCCAATCGCTCCAACGACAACGATAATGATCGTAATGGTGGCCGCTAAATTACTCATACTTCCCCTCTGTGTTTTACGAAGAAGTGCAATATCGCCCAGGTTCCGATAAATACCTTCAATCCGATAGCCATGTTGACAGCTATAATCGTCCCGATGCCCTGCAGGTCTTCGAAAATTAGCTTCGGAAACAGGATTCCCAGTACCATTACCAGCATGGCAAAAACGAGTGCTATGTATTCAACCCGCTTCATAGTATGCTCGTTAAACCTCCGGCCCATTTCTTCGGCTCCCTTTGACAGAGCGAGAAAGAGGATACCGCTTCCTCCAATTACTCCGGCCGCAAAACCACCACCCGGTCCAAGGTGAGCGCTAAAAGCCAGGTAAAGCCCAAACACCGCCATTATCGGGTAGAGAAAGGACGCCGACGCGGTAACTACATGGGATTCAATCATCTGCTTCCCCCTCGTCCTTGTCGATGGTTCCAGGTCGGAAAAAATAGTGATTCCCAGAACGGCCGTGGAAAATATCATGAGTTCAAGCAGGGTATCATAAAATCTAAAGATACCATAAACCCCGAAGACGGTATTGGTAATGTTCTCGAACTCGAAACCACGTTCCAGGTATAATCGGCCAATCCGTGCTGTATCCGGACTTTCTCCAAGGAAAACCGCTGTAATCGTGAGTCCACCGAAGAGGGAGACAATTATTATCGTGAATGTTTTCTTAACGGAGAAGGATAAATTGTTCATTTTCATCACCGGAGGTACTTCTCCCGAAGTTCGGAAATTCTATCCGATCTTTCCAGTCTTTCCAGATATTCATCCAAATCGCCCAATAAATCGCTTTCACCGGACGATACGGCAAAACCGTATTCAACTTCTCCTAACGCAACTATCTGGCTTTTTTCGCGCAGAGGAGTATTTATTTTGTAGAGGGCATTCGAAACGCGCCCCGAATCTGCCACAAAAGCCCCTATCTCGCCCCGGTTATACGCGTCAACCATTCTATCAATTGAGTTAAAGCGAACCAGTTCTTCGTGTTCCAGATCCTGATGCCTTGTGATCCGTCGCATTTCCCCCACCTTAAACGGACTTTCCTCCTCTATATCGATTTCGCTCCCTTTCTGGCTCTTGAGAAACTCTACTTCGGTCAGAACCCCGGTTCTTCCTCCTTCCTTCTCCGAACAAACGACCCTGGATAGCTGGGCTTTATTAAAGCTCCTCGTGTTATTCAGGTCCTGTTCGGGTATATAACCAGGAAAGTAGGCCCCCGCTATAACGTCCGCCCGTCTGCCGCCAATCAATGAGTTCAATTCGTCGGATGCAACGAACTCCACTTCCAGTTCGAGATTGACTTCTTGCGCAAAACCCTGCAACAACTCCAGCTCCAGGCCCTGCAATTCACCTTTCTCCTGAAACAAGAAGGGAGGGACTTCTTCTGCTATTACGTGAAGCTTTCCCTGATCACTCAGCGCAAGAACGTAGATAAAGGTCACGAAAGCCACTCCAATAGCCCCTTCAGTCACCGCAACATCCGGAGCACCGACCAGGAAATATATCACAGAACTCAGTAAACTGAATACACCCAGGAGTATAACGGCATTCAACAACCTCTCCTGCATCAGTACGGCCAGGGCGAGGCCAAGAAGGAGCAGACTAAAGAGTATCAGCATCACTATTCCTCTTCACCTTTTTTCGGCGTCTTGGTAGGCTCGACTTTGGATAGAAATGCCGTCTTGGCGATCGAATGAGTGACGATAGGGCCGGTAACGAAGAAGAAAAGTATCAATAGCCCGAGAAAAGAATCGGAAAACCGGAAGCCGTTTCGTAGAAGAAAGCCCAGTAAAATTAGTATTACCCCCACGGTATCCGAAACCCCGCTTGCCTGCAAACGGGAGTAAATATTAGACAGGCGGGCTATTCCGAAGGACCCGATCAGCATTATCAAAAGCCCAAGATAAATCAGCAACAGAGAGAAAAAGTTCATACTTCTCGTTCAATGTACCTCGCGATTATAACAATTCCAAGAAAGCTCAGTATCGCATAGATCAACGCCAGATTGACAAACACCGTCCTTTCGCCAAAGATACCCTCTACCGCAAGCAAAATAACTATCTTGGCAGTAACAGAGCTATATCCCAGCAAACGATCCAGGACATCCGGACCGTGAAAGAGACGAAACAGGGTAAGGGCCAGACTTACTCCAACAATTACGTCGATCGAAATCCTCAACATGGTCCACTATCCGTTTAATCCCTTTAGCGGTTCTTCGAAGGTCGAACGAATCTTATCAACCATATCTTCGTAATCCCCCTGGCCTTCCAGATCGATATGATGGATATAGACCAGGTTTTTTTCGGACAAAATAGCTATAGTTATCGGCGTTAAGGTAATGGAATTAAGCAGAAATAGCTTGGCCGAACCCGTTTTTAGCTCAGTATCGTAAACGACAATGCGCCCTTCAACCCCGCCGGTCAGGATAAGATAGCAGGTTCGGATGGTGGACCTGGCTATTTCAAACAGAAGCAGAGCGAAAAACCGCAACCAGGTTAATGGGCGTCCCAGCGATTCGATCGGAATGTCTATGGATAGATCGAATCTCCGGTACAGGAAAATGACAATAAGGACCACAAAAACCCCGCCAATCAGATAGACCGGGCCCAGGTCACGAAAGAGTACCAACCAGAGCAAATACAGCGTACCCGCTCCAGCCAAATACCTCAGCAAGGCCTTTGCTTTTTTCAGAAGTTCTTTCATATTAACTTCATTATAAGACCTGAATTAAGCGGTTTCGACACGTTAGCCGAAAGTCTAGAGTTATCCGTAAGGCTTATTTTACAAAAGGGGGGAGATTAGTGGGTTATCAGTGACGGGTTTCATACCTAACAGGTGAGAACCAGCCTGTTCAAACCGTAGAGGTACCAATTAGAAAACAACAATGGTTATAGTGTATCCATAAAGGTATATACTCGTATTTGACGAAAGTTCATCTTCGTGTTATAATACGTTTGAAACGTTTCAAGTTAATAACTGAGTCCGCCTGAGGTAATAGCCATGAAAGAAGATGACACCCGGAAAAACAATATAACAATCAGGGACGTGGCAGACAAAGCCGGGGTTGCCACTTCAACTGCTTCTATGGCCCTTAACAACAAGCCAACGATAAGCTCCGAGACAAAAGAAATTGTTCTTCAGGCCGCACAGGACCTCGGTTACCACCCAACAGCTGCGGCCCGGGCACTCGTAGATGGAAAACCAAGCAACCTTGGACTGCTTATCCCGGTTCATGTAGATAGTTTGTTCTTTTCAACCGGATTTTTCCAGAAAATAATTTCCGGAATGAACAAAGCGTCAAACGAGTACGATGCCACGATCTCTCTCCAGGTTGTAGAGACCAGGGAAGAAACCCGGGAAAAGATCACGGAGGCCCATCGAACGAAGAACGTGAGCGGTTCCATAATTACTCATCCAACCAAGGAAATGCCTTACCTTGACGTAATAGAAGAATACAATTACCCAACCGTCTTCCTCGGTGAACCTCCCAGGGAGTTTCCTTACGTGGACAACGACAACTATGAGGCATCCAAAAAGGCAACTAATCACTTAATCGAGCATGGCAAAGAAAAGATCGCCTTCCTCGGCGGACCGGAGGACTTGATTGCCTCTGAAGCGAGAAAACGCGGTTACGTGGACGCGATTGAAGAAGCGGGTCTGGAAATAAACCGGGAATATATCTGGAATTCCCGACACGCGGAACAAAGTGCCTATCGGGAAGTCATGAATAAAGGAGAAAACCTGGATTTCACCGCAATCACGATTTCCGTCGAGGAACAGATGGCAGGGGTTTACCGGGGCCTGCGAGACCTTGATCTTGCAATCCCGGAAGACGTAGCTCTCGTAACTGTAGGTGACTCTCAGCTGGCCAGGCACCTCGATCCCGGCATGACAGTTCTTGATCTGCATACTGAAAAACTTGGCTACCTGGCGGCAAAATCACTAAATCGTCTTATCCACGGGAAGAGCGAGAAAAAGAAACAAATTGTCCAGGCAGATCTAATCAGACGTAGTTCCTGTGGCTGTAACATTTCCCAGGGAGGTGATACACCAAAAGTGAAGGTGAATGACGGTGAAGCTTGATTTGTAGGACATTTCACCCACTTTAAAAGGAGGGTATAATACATGAAAAACAAGAAACTATCTTCAGTATTGATTCTGACATTCGTGTTGAGTTTGGGGTTAGTATTTTCCGGTGCAGTTACTGCTCTCGGGCAGGAAAAAGTGACTTTTGCAACGAGTTTTGGCGGAGAAGAACTGGAAGTATTTAAAGGCTTGATGAACCAGTTCACCGAAGATACTGGCATTAAAGTAGAGGTCCAGCCGGTAAGTCGTAACATGAAGACCGCTCTCGGCTCCCGCGTGGAAGGCGGGAATCCACCGGACATGGCCAATGTTCCCAACCCGGGATTGATGAATAACTTCGCCCGGCGAGATCAACTGGCTTCACTGGACTGGTTCAAGGAAACTGAACTTGCTGACAAGATGGCCGGCGGTTTCATCGGCTCCGGTTCTTACAAAGGAACTCTGTACGGAGTAGTACCGGCGGCAAGCGTCAAGAGCCTCGTCTGGTACAACAAGAAAGTCTTCGAGGAACAGGGCTACGAAATACCGAAAACGATTGGTGAACTGCTCCAGCTGCAAAACAAAATGGTGGGCGACGGCTACGCACCATGGGCTTTTGGCCTGGAAAGTGGCGCTGCCACGGGCTGGCCGGGAACCGACTGGCTTGAGGATATAATGCTCCGCTCGGCCGGACCGGAAGTCTACGACAAATGGGTCAACCACGACATTCCGTGGACGGATCCGAGAGTAGCCGAGGCCTTCAGGATTTTTGATCTCTTTATCAATGACGATATGGTAATGGGTGGACGGAAAGCCGCATCAACGATCAACTTTGGTGACTCTGCCCAGTACATCCTACCTACGCAGGGAAGAGAAGAACCCAGGGCACTAATGCATCGACAGGCAACCTTCATTCAGGACTTCATCGAGGACGCTCACCCGGACGCAGAGGTCGGAGAAGATTACGACACGTTTATCTTCCCCTCATTTGGCAAGGAATCGCCCCCGATCCTGTTTGCCGGTGACCTATTCATAGCCTTTAAGGACAAACCCGAGGTTCGAGAATTGATCAAGTACTTCGCTTCTGCGGACATCCAGCAAACCTGGGTCGAGAAAAACCCCGGGCGCCTCGCGGTCAACGTCGACGTCCCGCTTTCCGCCTATCCCAACGACACTTTGAGGAACGCGGCACAGGCACTAAAAGAGGCGGAAACGGCAAGATTCGACGGCTCTGATTCGATGACGTCCGCCATAGGTTCGGGCAGCTTCTGGTCTGGAGTCGTTAACTACGTCCAGGGCGAAAAAAGCCTAAACGATATCCTGAAAACGATCGAAAACGACGCAGATGACGCATACGAATCAGGCGAGGCAACCGACTAAGAATAGTTCGAATAATAGCCGGAAGGCGGGACTTCCGTCCCGCCTTCCCTTTTTTTATTGGGAGGAACAAACATGCGCAGTCGAAAGTTCGTGTCTTTTCTCTTCGTCGGCCCGGCTCTTCTCGTTGTGGGTTTCTTTCTTTTTTACCCAACAATCGTAACTACCTATACGAGCTTTCTGGGTAACGTGGACATGCAGGGAGCCTTTCCTTCGGGTAATTTTGTCGGTGTACAAAATTACATCCAGGTATTAACGGCAGGGGACACGTTAATCGCATTCCGAAATACTATGCTCTGGATCGTCGTCATGACCGCTTTCACGATTGGATTTGGTTTGATCCTTGCAGTACTGCTCGACAGGGTACAATACGAATCGATCGCCAAGTCCCTCATATTCATGCCGATGGCCGTATCGTTTACCGCGGCTTCAATTATCTGGAAGTTCGTTTATGCCTACCGACCACCCGGATTTACCCAAATAGGTTTATTGAACTCCCTTCTCGGTGCCATTGGAAAATTCGCTTCTCGGCCGGGGGTAAACAACGCCCTCCAAATACTGCTTATCGCGTTCGGAGTTATCGCCTCGGTAATCGCCCTTCTGTCTCTACTCAAGGGACTCTGGCGGGCAACTGAGGTATGGAAAGAGAGCGGCAGACTTACCTGGATAGCCTGGGCAGTCATAATAGGTTTCGTCCTTCTGGGTATCTGGTACATTCTCGGTTTTATCGGAGCAGGTGGAGGCTCTTCTACAGTGGGTATCGTGGCACAGGTGCTAATGGTTCTTGGATTGGTCAGTTTGGGGGTCGCGGCGCTTCGGGATACCTCATTCGGCCCTCCGCTTATGGGTGTTTTGCTAACACTCGGAATAGTCGACTTTATGCTCTCTCAAACCGGTTTTGAACCGGTTACCTGGCTGCTGGAGCGGCCCTGGACGAACAACCTGGCATTAATAGTGATGGGTATTTGGGTCTGGACCGGTTTCGCCATGGTGATGCTCTCAGCTGCTTACAAAGGGATACCCACGTCTATGCTGGAAGCGGCCCGTGTAGACGGAGCAAATGAGCTACAGGTATTCTGGCACGTCACGATCCCCTACATGAAAACGACAATCATCGCTACTACGACCACTATAGTCATCTTCGTCCTAAAGATCTTCGACTTCGTCTGGGTTACCACAAACGGTGAGTACGGAACCGACGTCCTTGCGAGCCTGATGATTCGCAAGATGTACAGTTTCTACAACTACGAGGCGGCAAGTGCCCTTGCAGTTGTCCTGTTCGTCCTCACTATCCCTTTCGTGATAATTAACATCCGGCGATTTCAGAAAAGGGAGGCAATCCGATGATTCAGAAACTATTAAGATTATTTTCCCGAGTTCCTCTTCACGTAGTGGTAATTATTCTCTGTATAGTCTGGCTTCTCCCCACACTGGGAATTTTCGTTAGTTCTTTTCGCCCGCAGAACGACATAATGAATTCTGGCTGGTGGAACGTATTTCTTGACCCGGCAAATCCAGGTAACTATACCATTCAAAACTATGCTAACGTATTGCTGGGCAACAATATCTGGCGATCTTTTCTGAATAGTTTTATAATTGCCGTTCCATCAACCTTTCTATCCCTGTTCTTCGCGGCGCTGGCGGGATACGCCTTCGCCTGGCTCCACTTCCCGGGACGGAATATACTATTTCTGACAATCGTCGGATTGATAGTCGTTCCGCTCCAGATGACATTTATTCCAATTCTCAAGATCTATTCCTCGACGGGACTTTACGGTAGTTACGTTGGAATCTGGCTGGCTCATGCGGGCTACGGCATGCCCCTGATGATCTACATGATGCGGAACTTCATGGGTGGATTGCCGAAAGAGCTATTCGAATCCGCTTTTATCGACGGAGCCTCCGTCTGGACGGCATTTACGAAATTGGTCGTTCCGCTATCCAAACCCGTAATTGCGTCCCTGGCCATCTTCCAGTTTCTCTGGATATGGAACGATCTGATCGTCGCGCTGATTTATATGCCCGATCCGTCCAAAGCACCGATAACGCTGACGATAGCTAATTTAGTCGGGTCCCAGGGACAGTCCTGGCATCTGCTCTTGCCAGCCGCGTTTATTTCCATGGTACTACCGTTAATCGTATTCTTCTCACTGCAGCAGTATTTCGTCCGCGGTCTGACTGCAGGCGCAGTAAAGGGTTAATCAGAAAATACTAAGAGGAGTTAAAAATTGTTTATAAGTTTTCTCAACCCCCAGGGGAACTTCGATCCGGAGGATAGCTACTGGATGGAACATCCGGACTTCGGGGGCCAGCTGGTTTACGTCAAGGAAACCGCAATTGCGCTGGCCGAACTGGGCCACAGGGTGGATATTGTTACTCGCCAGATCAATGATCCGGATTGGCCCGAGTTTTCCGATCCGATCGACCGTTATCCCGAATCGGAGAACGTCAGGATAGTAAGGATTCCCTGTGGCCCGGACGAGTTCCTTCCCAAGGAAGAACTCTGGCCCTACCTGGGGACTGACTGGGTGGGTGGAATAATAGATTTCTACGAAAATGAAGGTACTTTTCCGGATGTGACCACCGCGCATTACGGAGACGGAGGGCTTGTTGGGGCCCTGCTGAAGCAGAGAACTGGAACCAACTATACTTTCACCGGGCATTCCCTGGGAGCTCAGAAAATGGACCGGTTCGACGCTTCCCCGGAAAAACTCCCGAAACTGGACGAACGGTTTAACTTCGCGCGGCGAATATTCGCGGAACGGACGGCCATGAATCACGCCGACCGGGTAATCACCAGCACAAAACAGGAAAGGTTCAATCAGTACGGCCACCGGGCCTACAGAAATGCCGTATCGGTCGAAGACGATGATAAATTTGCAGTCATTCCTCCGGGCGTAAACAGAAGACTTTTCAATCCGGAAGAAGGGGGTCTCGACGATCCCGTAAGGAACAGAATTCGGGCTGCAATTGAGAGGGATATTCCCGATCGAAGACGTGATTTACCCCTGGTAATCTGTTCCAGCCGCCTGGATCGGAAGAAAAACCACCTGGGCCTGGTAAAAGCCTTTCGCGAATCGGACCAACTGCAGGAGGCCGCAAACCTGGCTATAGTTGTTCGGGGAAGCGATAACCCGCTCGAACAGCGCGAGCATTATGAAGGCGAATCGCGCGAGATACTGAACGAGATCGCTGAAATTCTAGAAAAAGAAGGTCTCTGGAAGGTCGCCACCTCTTTCCCGCTCGAAAACCAGAAGGAACTGGCCGCTGCCTATCGCCAGGTGCGAAAGAGAGGCTCGGTTTTTGCCCTGACCGCGCTTTACGAACCGTTCGGCCTGGCGCCCCTGGAAGCAATGAGCTGCGGCCTTCCCGCCGTCGTGACCAACCAGGGCGGCCCAACGGAAAGTATACGAGACACCGAAAAGGGGGAGGAATACGGCGTTCTCGTCGATCCGGAAGACCCGGAAGATATAGCAAGCGGTCTCTTAAGAATCCTTACATCGGAGGAAGAATGGGAGAAATTCAGCCGGCACGGGGAGGAAAGGGTTCTTTCCTGTTACACCTGGAAAGAAACAGCGAAGGGTTATCAGAGGGTCCTGGAAGAAATAAAAGATGAACCACTCGGGGGAAATGGGAATATTACTGTGCCGAAGTACTTTACATCGCCATCGGCCGAAACGGATATCGAATTACAGGAACTGAGTAAAATATACTTTGGCAACTAAATAAGTAAACGCAATCGATCAGAAATTACGAAACCGGGAGCTGGTAAAAATGCTCGGAGACGAACTAGTTATCGAAAAGTGCCACACGGAAAGAGCACGGGAGATAATCGAAGTTTTGCGCGACAGGTACGAGAGAAATGAGGAAATCGCGGTTACCATTGCTGGAGAATCCGGCTCGGGCAAGTCGGAGCTTGCTTCGGAAATCGCGAGGATCAATAACGAAAACGACTGGCCGACCGGGATTCTCCAGCAGGACGATTATTTCGTCTTTCCACCAAGGACCAACCATGAAATGAGACGAAAGAACCCGGATCAGGTAGGAACTTACGAAGTGAAGCTAGATTTTCTCGATGCTAATCTCCGCTCGTTTAAAAACGGAGCGGAAACGATATATAAACCCCTGGTGGACTACGACGCGGACGAGATAACCACGGAAGTAAAAGAAGTCGGAAACTACAGGGTCCTGATAGCGGAAGGTACTTACACTTCCGCGCTCGACTTCGCCGATTTCCGGATCTTCATTGATAGAGATTACAGAGAGACTTACGAGAATCGGAAGCGTCGGGGTCGGGACAAACTCGAACCGTTCGTGGAAGACGTTTTAAAAAAGGAGCACGAGATAATCTCTTCACATCGCGAACTTGCCGACCTCCTGATAACTTCGGATTACGAGGGAATTAAGCTTCAGGCCTGATAAAATTTTTCCACATCTCCCTTCTATAGCTACCCAGAGATAAAAGGGGTCTTGCCATTGTTCAAATAAAAAAACGGCGGGAGAAAACCCCCGCCGTTAAATTCTCAATAAGTTACTTTAAA
>CAZRDU010000041.1:0-14904 GCA_964599005.1 uncultured Thermotogae bacterium | reverse complement strand
CCGGGGAGATAAACGTGGAAGTTTCCGGTGGGTTGCAGGATCGGGTTGATGCGAGCAATTACGAAACAAGCTTGAATTCCTGATTTTAACCGAGATTTAAGGCAAACCCCCTCCAGGAATTGTGAGGGGGTTTGTTCGTTTTTTATTCGCCAATCACTTTTACAAGTACACGTTTGTCGCGCTGTCCGTCGAACTCTCCATAAAAAATTTGCTCCCAGGGACCGAAGTCCAGTTCTCCTTCCGTAATAGCAACCGTGATATCTCGACCCATAACCTGCCTCTTCAGGTGGGCGTCTGCGTTGTTCTCGACACCACGGTTGTGACGGTACTGATCCGTCGGTTCATGTGGCGCGAGTTCTTCGAGCCATTCTTTGTAATCTTCGTGCAATCCGCTTTCCGCGTCGTTGATAAATACACTTGCCGTGATATGCATCGGGTTTACCAGCACAAGCCCTTCTTCTACGCCGCTTTCTTCAATTATTTCTCTGACTTTCTCCGTTATATTGATCAACTCGACCCTATCATCCGTATTGAACCAGAGGTACTCTCTGGTGGATTTCATTCTATCACCTCGAGATATATGACAGACGAATGGATTGAGTTAATAGTGAGAAATTGCCAGGTTACTTTCAAAAAGTCCAGAACCCCGCCCCAGTTGATTTTATTCCTGGCTGGAGGAAAAGTTGTTCTGAGTGACAAAAAAACGTCAGTCTTTAAATAGAAAACGATGTAAGAGAATGAAGAGAAAACGAAATTACCTTTATCGAAATGAATTGTGCTAAATTCAGGTTGGAAGTCTTCCCCCCATCAAGTACGATGGGGGGGAAAGATACGGGATTAAATTTCTCCGACCAGGTCCAGACCTTCTTCCAGCGTTTCGTCTCCGGGCTCCCAGTTTACAGGGCAGACTTGCCCTTCGTGTTCTGATACGTACTTTGCCGCCCTGAGTCTTCTCAAGATTTCCGCTACGTTCCGTCCTATGCTATTGTTATGGATTTCCATATGAACGAGTTCTCCATCGGGGTTCATAATAAACGTACCTCGACGAGCCAGCCCTTCGGTTTCATCGTAAGTGCCGAACTGTTTGCTAATTTTTCCCGTGGGATCGGCGATCATCGGGTAGTTTACCTTCCCAATCGCTTCGGAATGATCGTGCCAGGCTTTATGTACAAAAGCCGTATCCGTGCTAGCACTCAGGATTTCCCCGTTCTCCGCCTGGAAATCTTCGTAGTTCTTTGCGAAGTCCTCGAGTTCGGTCGGGCAGACGAAAGTAAAGTCCGCCGGGTAAAATGCAAGGACAACCCACTTGCCCCGATAATCGTCCAGTTCTATGTCGACTATTTCATCATTGTAGTATGCTTCTGCTTCGAAGTTTTCGACTTTTTTGCCGATTTCGATCATTTTTTATCACTCCATTTTTAATACAAAATTATTATCAATTAATAATAACTAAAGATTGTGGTATTTCAAGTTTTCCCCTGTATAATTTTTTTGGACACTTATCATGTCAGGTTTAATTTGTTCGAGATCCGGATTACAGTTAACCTTAAGGGCATAGAAATGAAATTTAATAATAAATATTTTCGCGCGTTCAGGATAATTTTTTCGATTATCCTCCTGTTATCGGTAGTTTCATTCGCTGCTAACGGATCGGATTGTTTTATCGACTCGATCCGGGTTCCCGTAGTAAAATACTGTCCTGCGTCAACTGATAATTTTTCTTTAAACACCAGGACTCCGGCGGAGATTAACTATATTGTAATTCATACTGTACAGGGATCGCTCGGTAGTGCCGTTCGTACCTTTGGTTCCGACGATCTTTCCTATCCTCGCAGTGCTCACTACACGATCGGAAAGGACGGGGAGGTAATCAAATCAGTTAGAGCGCGAAAGGAAGCCTGGCATGCGGGGACTTCCCCTTTAGGGAGCGGGGGGAAATACGAGAGCCGCGTGTTAAATGAGAACTCCATTGGAATAGAACACGCGGGATTCGTCGATGACCCTAATTTTCCTACCCAGGATCAGTATCTGGCCTCGGCTGCGCTGACTCGTTATCTTGCAGAACTTTACGAAGTTCCTCTGGATCGAAATCATATAGTGGGTCACGAAGAAATTAAGTCCGCCAAAGGAGACCCGGGGCCCAACTGGGATTGGGATTATTATATGGATCTCGTTAGAAATGGTTACCGGGGACGGGTAGGACAGGCGGCTGAAGAGGGTGATGACCTTCAGGAAGTAAGGAAATCGGGTGGATTTACTTCCGGACTGGTTCTTATAGGAGCCGCGGTGGCAGTGTTGGGCTATCTCTACGGTTGATATTCCAACCATTAGTTCTATTTCGCTTCGAATTTATATTAATAGGGGGTAATTTAGTTGAATTCCAGGTCCGTGAACTCGGAATTTACAGAGTTGAGGCAGAAGGTTTTCGATTACGTGATGAAGAAGAATCCTGTATCCGCGACCAATATGGGGATACATGAATACGATGGACAGTTACCGGATGGTTCGAGGGAATCCTTCGAAGAAATGATTTCCAGGTACGGCGAATGGATAGGGGATCTTAACGAAATTGAACGGGAAAAGTTGAGTCAGGAGAACAGGGAGTCTCTACAGGCGGGGGTACATCTCCTGAAACTCAGATTGTTTGAACTGGAACAGCTGAGGTTCTGGGAGAGCGACCCGAATCAGCCCCAAATTATCGGATCCAGCCTTTTACCATTACTCAAAAGGGACTTTGCCCCGCTCGAGACCCGCTTGAAAAGTGCAATTTCCAGGATCGACGGTATACCGGAATTTCTCGAGAAAGGCAAGGAGCTTGTGGTTGATCCGGTGGAGCTCTGGGTAAATATTAGCCTGGATTCTCTTAATAAGTTACCCGGACTACTGGCCGTGATAAAGCAAACTGCGGTAGAGAGCGAGCTATCCGGCGAGGATATAAAAGAGATGGAGGAAGCGATAAAGAAAGCCAGGAAGGCTTTTGATGATTTTGAAAACTGGCTTGAGAAAAAAGGAGGCAGCGCCAGGGAGGATTTCGCGGTCGGTACTGAGAAGTTTCAGGCGTTGCTCGAAAAGCAGAAGCTGGGTTATGATATCGCCGAAATCACTGAACTTGGGAAAAAATATCTCGACGAAAGTCGAAGCGAGATGGAGAAATATGCCAGAAGGGTTAACGAGGATTACAGTGTTCGTGATGCAGTAAATAAGATCGAGAGAAACACTCCAAAAGACTTTGAAAAAGCCATTACCTGGTACGAAAGGGCGATAAAGGAATCTAGAAATTACGTCGAACGAAAAAACCTGGCAACTATTCCGAACAATGAGGACATAACTGTGATGGAAACGCCTTCCTACCTTCAGCACTTAATTCCGTTTGCCGCGTACATGCCCCCGGCAAAGTACGACGAGAATAGAGAGGGGGCTTACATGGTTACGCCGCCGGAGGAAGAGGAGGAACTTTCCCGTTTTGCCTTCTGGACCATTAGAAACACCACGGTGCACGAAGGGTACCCCGGGCACCACCTGCAAATGTCGGCCAGTGTAGAGTCGGAGGATCTTTTTGCGGTTTTAAGCGATGCCACGGAAACTATCGAAGGCTGGGCTCATTACTGTGAAGAAATGATGAAGAATTACGGTTTTGACGATACTCCGGAAGCCAGGCTGGTCCAGCTGAAGGGCAGACGATGGAGAGCGGCCAGGATAATTGCGGATGTAAAGTTAAGCACCGGTAAGTTTACCTACCGCGAAGGTGTCGAATACATGGCGGACACATTAGACATGGATGAAAAGTCCGCCGAAGCCGAAGTTAAGCGCTATACCCAGAACCCTTCTTATCAGTTGAGTTACCTGCTGGGCAGGCACAAGATCGGTAAGCTGAAGGAGCACGTTAAGGAGAGAATGGGCGGGGACTATAACGACAGGTTCTTCCATGACGGCCTAATTTACGGAGGAGCGGTCCCGATAAAATTTCACAGAGACAGATTCAATCGGATGATAAATGAAGAAAATTGATTTCGTACTTTCCGAAGTCCAGAATAGGTCCCGATTTGGGGTTGGGCTCCGGGGAGATTATTAAGGAAGTGAGCACGGAGAAGCAGGATCTCGGGGAGGTCCCCGATTTAAAACGGACGATATTAAATCTTTTGCTCCAGATACCCGAGGGTATGATTACCACCTATAAGGATATTGCACTGGCACTGGGGGATAGCGCGGCTTCGAGGGCTGTAGGGACCGTTATGGCAAGCAACGCGGAACCCGAGAAGTATCCGTGCTGGAAGGTGGTTCATTCAAGCGGAGAAGTTGGGAAATACAGTGGAGAGGGGGGAGTAGAGGGTAAAAAGAGGAGGATGGAATCCGAAGGGATTAAGGTAAAAGCGGAAAGGGTTGAGAATTTTTCAGAAGTGAGGTTCAGAGAATTCGATATCGATCCACCCCTGCCCCGCCTGAAAGAGGTCCAGGGGCGAGTAAGGAGTCTGGTCAATCAGGGACCGTTAGAACTTCAGCCGAGTAAAGCAGCGGGTGTGGATGTTTCTTATGGCCCTGACGGTGTTGTTGCTGCGTACGTGGAACTCGAGAAGGGAGTGGAAGAACCGGTTCGGGAAGAAACGATAAGACAGGACTCCGTCAGATTCCCTTATATACCTGGCTATCTTGCTTTTCGCGAACTGCCTATTTTGAAAAAATTGCTGGAAATTATCCGTGAAGATTCTCTAGCGGAAGTAATTTTTGTCGATGGTAACGGAATACTTCACCCCAGAAAAGCCGGGCTCGCCAGCCATCTCGGCGTTGCTTTGGATCATCCGACGATCGGAGTGGCAAAAAAATTACTCTGTGGGGAAGTTGACGACTCCAACCTGAATTTTGGGGAAAAAGCCAGCGTGATAAAAGAGGGTGAGGAGATCGGAATATCCCTGAAAACTTACAAAAGGGCCAACCCGGTCTACGTTTCAATCGGAAATAGTATCAGTCTGGATCAGGCGTGGAAGCTGGTCTTGAATTTCTCGAAGTATAAGTTGCCGGAACCATTGAGGCTGGCACACAAATTGGCAAAGAAAAAGGCCACTTAGGCGGGATTAACCGCCCCCGAGTTTCGGTAGAATCAGTAAATTATCCCCGTCTTCTAATTCGGTTTCGAGGCCGTCGTACTGGTTGGCGCTGGTCTGGTTTATTCTGATCTGAATGAAACGGCGCAGTTGATCGGAGTCCGTCAGTATTTCCCCTTCAAGATTCGGGTTGTTTTTAATTAGCTTTTTTAAAGCTTCCAGTAAAGTAGTTTTTTCAGGTGCTTTAACTACAATCTTTCCGTTCTCCGCGATTCCGTTCCCAAAGGAAAAGAATATCTTGACTGTTAGTTCTAGCATAAAAACACCTCAAACTCTTAAAAAATTTTACCCCCTGAATCCGGTAAGGTAAAGAGTCAGAACGGCCGAGAGTTCCCGCTCCTCCCGTGGTGGTTCCGGCCTGGGTTTATCAATTGCAAAAGAGTTGATAGAAGCTCGCGGGGGACGAACAAGGATTGAATCGGAAGAAGGCGAAGGAACAAAAGCGGCTTTTTCCCTGCCCGGAGAATGAGCCACGACTCTTAATACAATGAAAAAGCCCCGCTAAAAGGCGGGGCTTCTGTTATTCAAAATTTATTTATCTTCAAGCTACATGGTTCAGGAACTGACGCTCGGAAGTTTGTTTTTGAACCATGTTTCTTCCAGCAAAAACCTCGAAACGAATAGTGCGCAGAAGAGGCTACCGACTATTCCGATTGCGAGCGTTATCGCAAAACCTCTTACGGGACCCGTCCCAAAGTACATTAGTATCAGGGCGGTCGCGAGTGTCGTTAGGTTTGCATCAACTACTGTGGATAATGATTTCTTGAACCCATCCCTGACTGAAGCTACCCCGGATTTTCCGTTCGCTATTTCCTCTTTAATCCGCTCGAATATTATGATGTTTGCATCGACTGAAATGCCTATGGTCAATATCACACCGGCGATTCCAGGAAGAGTTAACGTTGCTCCAAAAAGGGCGAGAGCGCCAAACATGATCAGCATATTGTATATCAGAACTATATCGGCGATAACACCAAGCCAGCGGTAACGCAGAGGCATGAAAAGTAGAACCAGAAGGAATCCAACCAGGATGGTTGTAACACCCGCTCTTATCGCGTCATCTCCCAGCGTGGCCCCTACCGTCTTTTTTTGAATTTCGTTGACTTCCACGGGCAAAGCACCTGCTCTCAGCACCACTGCCAGTCGCTTGGCTTCGTCTGCTGTAAAGTCACCTTCGATAGTAGCTCTGTTGATAGAATTGCTGTTTTGGGCATTGTCCCATATTCCCTGGCTAATAACCGGGGCGGATTGAACCACGTTGTCCAGAACGATCGCAATTCTGTCTTTGTTGGGTTCGAGATTGGTAATAACGTCGGCGAACTTTTGGGCACCCTGGTCGTTAAACTGGAGGGATACAAAAATTGGGTTTTCCGATCTTTGAGAGGTTTTGACTTCGGCGTTTTTCAGAACTTTGCCGGTCATCAAAGGGGTTTTCTGTGCAAGATAAGGAACCCTTTCCCCGTTCTCTTGTTTTCTCCCGTAAATCACTTCTTGAGATAGGTTCTGGGGAGATAAGCTGGATCCCGGCGAGCCGGATTTTACGACCTTTTGAAACTCCAGAAGTGCAGTTCTCCCAATTAACCTTCTCGCGACTTCGGGGTCGGTGGTTCCTGGCAACTCGACCTCGACCCTTTTCTCGCCGAGAGGTCTGATCGTTGGTTCCGTCAAACCATACTGATTTACACGGTTATTTAATATTGTGACGATTCTCTCTATCGTCCTATTTTTCTCTTCCGTGTTCATGTCCTCTATACCTTCAGCCTCGAGGACAATTCTCGTACCCCCTTTCAGGTCCAGGCCAAGATTTATAACTTTTTCAACAGGGTAGAAAGGATAAAGGAAGTAAATAACCAGGCCGAATACCAGCAGTATAATACCCGCCTTTAATAACGTGTTCTCGCCTAGATCGCCTAAATTCATGAGTTATCTGCCTCTTCTTTTTCTACTTCTTCAGCCTTTTCGTCTTCTTTTTCGGATTTAGTTTCGACTATACTGTCCTGCTGAACTTTCATCACTGTACCGTCCTCGATTTCGATCAGAAGATCCTCTTCGAGGACTTCTATCACGGAACCGTGAATCCCCCCCGCAGTAATTACGTCTTCTCCGTTCTTCAAGTTGTTTACAAGGTCCTCGTGTTGTTGCTGCTTTTTCCTCTGTGGACGGATCAGGAGAAAGTAAAAAATCCCCCCGAAAACCGCTAAAAGTATTATTAGTGAGAGACCGCCTTCCATCGCGATTTAAAACCTCCTTTCAATGTAGCTACTATTGATTCTGAAAATTCCAATTCCGATCCAGATCAAACCGCCAAGTGCCAGCCCCGTTCTGGTTCCAAGTGCGGCAATATTATCTAATTCCAAACTGGTGATTATTAGCCTCTGGAATAGGAATATAATTATACACCAAATAATGCAATATAGAACCATCGTTGTCAACTTTAGGGCTCGACCCCAGGAATCATAATTGGTAACGAAGTCATAACCAAGGGTTCCGATTATCAGAAGAGACCATATCGGAAATAAGAAAAAGCCCGCCCCGTTTTTCAGAGTAAATGCGAGGAGTAAAAGGTAATGTCCCGGAATGAAACCGATCATCGTATCTTCAGGTTCTTCCACCCGAACTCTTCTGTAGTAAACAAGGTAAAAAAACGTAATTAAAGAGGTTAGTAAAACGAAGACGGAGAGTAATGGCTCGAAACCCGAAATCGCAATAGTCACGACTCCCAGCAATAAAATTATTACTGAAGTCGCTTCCTCGGAGTAGAATCTCATTTTATCTCTCCTTATTCACTATGCCCGTAATCCAGAGCTGGCCAAAAGCAATACCTCCGTCCCCGACAGGCACCGCTTCGTTCGTCACGAAATTAAAACCGTTTTCCGAGACCGATTCTTCTATCATCCTGGAAATTGCTCCGTTGTAGGCTACTCCACCGGAAAAACCAATCGTATCTATATTGTTCTCACTTGCAGCCTCCAGGGCCAAATTGCTAAGTCCCCTGGCCAGTGCCCACTGAGCAGTGGCAGCTACGTCTTCCGCGGGGTGACTCTCGCTTAATTCAACTAGCCGGGCGAAAATACTGGATTGGTCCAATCTAGGTATATTTCCCGATTCCAGGAGAGGCAGTTCGATTTGAATCACGTTCCCGTCAGTTGCCAGAGCTTCTAGCTTCATTGCCGGTTCCCCTTCGTAAGTCCGCTCCGGACAGACACCAAGCAGGGCGCTAACCGCGTCGAGAAAACGGCCGGCACTTGTCGTGAGTGGAGAATTAACCCCTTTTTCGAGCTGCTTTATCGCCATTTCTTTTTCCTCCGTCCCGTCCGGAAATTCCAGTTCCAGTCCGTCGATCAAACCCGTAAAATCTTTCATACCACCCCTTTCGACCAGGGGATATAGAATCCCCACAACCATGCGTCCCGGATGTCTGGTAGCCAGGTCACCTCCCGGCATATAAACGCGAGACAGAGAACCTACCCGTTTTAATTCGTCTTTTGTGCCGGTTATCACTTCACCGCCCCAGATATTATCGTTTTCACCCAGCCCGAGCCCGTCCATTACAATTCCGATTATCCTGGAATTACCGTGTTCCCCCATGAGGGAGCCGACATGGGCCTTATGATGCTGAATTGGTCTAGTTTCACCGGGCAACTCCTTTGCCCTGTTAGTAGTGACAAATCTCGGATGGATATCGTGAGAGACGATCTCCGGAAGTTCCGAACCGGTAAGCTTCAGCAGTCTGTCGAGAGCATCCTCCAAGAAAGCCTCGTCTTCCGGTCCCTCAATATCACCGAGATACTGGGAAAGGTAGACTTTGCCTTCCTTGTACAGACCAATTACATTGTCCTGTTCTGCGCCCAGAGCAAGCATCGGTTTGTCACCCAGGTTAACTTCCAGCGGTTCCGGAACCCAGCCCCGGGATCTGCGAATAAATTTTCGCCTGTCGCCGGAATAGCGGACGACAGAGTCGTCCACCCTGGAGACGATCTTCCTGTCGTGAAGCAGGTAACCGTCAGCTATATCCCTTAATTTCTGGCGGATCACCTGATTTCTTATAGCCATGGGTTGGCCGGGCATATTCGCGCTCGTCATCACCAGGGGAAAGTCGAGACGGGAGAAGAGCAGGTGATGGAGAGCCGTATAAGGCAACATGACTCCAGCGGTATGGAGCCCTGGAGCTATCCCTTTTGAAAGCCAGGAATCGTCCTCGGGTTTTAGCAGGACGATAGGCCGTCTCGGGCCGGTGAGGGTCTTCCACTCAACGGAAGAAAAATCGAAGTTATTCTTCACCATTGATTTCGTCGCCATAAGGGCAAAGGGTTGAGAAGGTCGTCTGAGCGTTTCCCTTAATTTTTGAACAGTTCCGTCTTCCGTCGCCCTGCAGGCGATATGACTGCCACCGAGCCCTTTGATGGCCACGATGCCCCCCTGTTTGAGCTGATCGACGGTACTACCTATTGGGTCCTCCTTTTCTATTCCGGATCCGTCAGATGTTTCGAACCAGAGTTCCGGTCCGCATTCGGGACAGGCTATCGTCTGGGCGTGATGCCTGCGGTCCACGGGATCAGTATACTCTGCTCTGCAGTCATCGCACATCGGAAAATCATCCATTGAAGTTTTATCTCTATCGTAGGGGAGCTCACGGATTACGGAAAATCTCGGCCCGCAATTGACGCAGGAAGTGGCCCAGTAGCCGTGATATCTGGTGTCGCCGAAGACGTCTTCCAGGCAATCTTCACATGTTGCAATATCCGGGGGAATGGTGCCAGAACCGGATGAACCGTCAGTGGATTTCTTGATCTCGAAATCGGAAAATTTTTCCCCGGTATCTATATTTTCCGCTTCGATTTCGTCTATTCTTGCCAGCGGGGGGTTTTTATCCTTGAGGTCAGAGGTAAAACGATCGATTTTTGTCTGCTTTCCCCGCAGTAGTATTTCCACGCCGGCATCCCCGAGATTCTTTACCCAGCCCTTTAGGTCGTGTTTTTTTGCAATACGGTAAACGAACGGTCTGAAACCGACTGCCTGAACGGTCCCGTTAACCGTGATTCGGCATGTTTGATTGTTACACATCATCTACCTCATCCGACACAGTCAGGCTTTTAACTGATAGTTCATTGCCGTTAATTATTTCCAGAGACCCACCACACTCCGGACAGGAAAGAACCGGGACGGAGAAGTGTACTGACAGGTCATCGTCGTATTCCACGTTACCTTCAAAACTGCATTCGTTACAGCTGGCGTAGAGTTCAACATCGGTGAATTTTAGCTCTGCCCCTTCCAGTAATGTTTCCTCAGTAACTATCGTAAATGCCTGGGTTAGCGCTTCAAGAGAAATTACTCTCAACTCACCGATTTCCAGGTGAACCATTGTAGTGTTCTGCAGTTTTTCCTCCTCGACTTGATCCAGCAAAGTACTGATTAGTTCTTCTGCGATGGAATACTCGTGCATTTTCTGGTCTATCTCCTGATCAAAGCAGCTCCAGGGCTTCTACGAGCTCATCGACCCCTTTGTCTTTAGTGGCTGATGTGAATATAACCTCGCCGTGAGGGTTAATTTCCTCGTAATCCGATTTGGGTATTTCCGGGTCTACGTCTATGGCGTCGGCAAGGTCGACCTTATTGATTACTACGAGGTTTGATTGTGAGAATATTTTTGGATGTTTTCGCACCATATCTTCTCCTTCAGTAACGGAAATAATGACCATTTCGGATTCCGTTCCCAGGGGAAAATCCGCAGGACAGACGAGATTCCCGACGTTTTCCACGAAGAGCAAATCAAGGTCTTCCAGGGGCATGTTTTCCAGTGAATGATCTACTCGGTGGGCATCGAGATGGCAGTCAGAATGAGTATTTAGATTGAATGCGGTCATTCCCGCTTTTTCAAATCTCTCGTAGTCATCCGTACCGGCGACGTCTCCGGCAACTGCTCCTACTTTAATACTGTCTTTTACTTTTTCGTATATTGCTTCTATCAGTGCAGTTTTCCCGCTCCCAATCGCACCCATTACGTTGATTGCCCTTACATCGTGTAAATCCAGCTTTTTCTCGTTCTTTTTGGCCAGTTCTTTTTGTTTTGCCAGTATATCTCCGTCTTCTAAATTAATATCGTGCATAAATACCTCCTGAAACAGGTACTTTAATGATAGCACCAGGGTTTATCGTTTCAAGAATGACGGATGATAAACGTTTGTAGACGCCAGTAAGGTATGGGGTTGACTGGAAATGTAGCGGTTCAGTCAGTATAAATTAAATAGACTTTTAAGGACAATTATAAATTAATTAGAAAGCGTTATGGAGGTGGGAGAATGTCCTCCTATCAATATATAATGGGAATTAGTTTGGTAATTATTTTGCTACTGGCCGGATTGTTTGGTACAAACTTTTTTGGTACTGGGTCCGGTCGAATGAAAGCCGAAGAAAAAGAGGAAAGGAGCGATATGATAGATATTGATGAAAATACAGAAGGACTCGAAAAAGCGACCTTTGCCGGCGGCTGTTTCTGGTGTATGGAGCCCCCGTTTGTGACCAGGGAAGGAGTGGAAGAAGTAGTAGCCGGGTATACGGGGGGAGAAGTCGAAGACCCGACTTACGAGGAAGTTTCTTCCGGTGACACAGGGCACTACGAGGCCGTAGATATATATTATAACCCGGAAGAGATAGGTTACGAGGAACTTCTTAACGTATTCTGGGAGCACATAGATCCGACCGATTCCGGGGGGCAATTTGCGGATAGAGGCTCCCAGTACAGAACGGCGATCTTTTACCATAACCAGGAGCAAAAAGAAAAAGCCCGGGAATCGAAAGAAGAGCTGGAGAAGTCGGATAAGTTTGAAAGCCGGATAGTTACTGAAATTCTTCCGGCTGGAGAGTTTTATCTGGCGGAAGAGTATCACCAGGAATATTACAGGAAAAACCCCGAGAGATACGGTTCTTACAAGGAGTTGTCCGGAAGGGAAAAGTTCCTGGAGGAAAACTGGGGAGAAGGAGAAAAGAATTCTAGCGAATCAAACAAATACGAGGATTTCGAAAAACCGAGTGAAGAGTCGTTGAAACAGGAACTTAGCGAACTTCAGTACAGGGTAACTCAGGACAACGGGACCGAGCGACCCTTCAACAATAGATACTGGGACAACAAGGAAAAAGGAATTTACGTTGATGTAGTGTCCGGTGAGCCCCTGTTTAGTTCTAAAAACAAATTTCAGTCCGGTTCGGGCTGGCCCAGTTTTACGAAACCGATCGACCCATCCTTCGTGAGAGAGATAAAGGACACCAGCGGCGGGATGGTCAGGACGGAAGTAAGGAGCAGGTACGCTGATTCCCATCTCGGACACGTCTTCAACGATGGACCGGAACCAACCGGCAGACGCTACTGTATCAACTCAGCCGCGCTGGAGTTCATCCCGGTGGATAAATTGGAAGAAGCTGGTTACGGGGAGTATCTGGGGCTTTTCGAGGAGGATTAATTTACCGGTAATATCCGAGCCCAGGACTTGTCCTGTCGTTAAGTCAGCTATTTTCGTCCAGCCCCGCCTTTCAGGCGGGGCAATCAAATTTATAACTCTAGTTTGACAAAGCAAAAAACAATCATTATCATAAAATGAAAAGGTTTTCATAACCGGTGGACCATAACCATGGAAGAAGTTACAATACTTGACGTAGCGGAAAAAGCTGGTGTTTCACCTTCGACGGTCTCCCGAGTAATAAACGAAAGCGCACCTGTGGCGAATGAAACCAGAAAAAAGGTAAAGGCTGCCGCCGAGTCCCTTGGATATACGCCGAATAAGTTTGCGCATGCGTTGAGAAAACAGACTTCTAACGTTTTTGGGATCATCGTTCCCGACATCTCGAACCCGTTTTTCTCTACCCTTATCAGGGGTGCCGAAGGAAAATTTCACGAGGAGAAACGCTCTGTAATTATTTGTGACACCAAGGGAGAGACCGACAAGGAACAAATAAACGTAGAGATGCTGATAAAAGAGCGTGTAGATGGTGTTATTGTTACGAGTGCTGAAAGAGAAATAGAAGGTATGAATCGGCTCCTGGAATCCGGGATCCCCGTAACTGCGGTCGATAGAAAAACAAGGATAGAAAGAATTCCAACTGTTATGGCGGATAACGAAGGTGCGGGTCGTTCAGCTACGGACCATCTTCTGGAAAAAGGTTGTGATGACATTGGTTTCGTTCGGGGTCCTTCCGGGGTCTCCACCGCTAAGGAAAGATTCAAGGGTTATAGCAAAGCCATGGAAAAGGAAGGGTTGAGCGTAGACGAAACCAGCGTAACTCAGGGCGATTTTACCTTTGAAGGCGGCAGAAAGGCGTTGAAAGCCCTAGTCGATGTTAATGGGAGAAACTCGCTCCCGGGGGGGATAGTTGTGGCGAACGACCTCATGGCCGTTGGGGTAATCAGGGGCGCCCAGGAAATGGGAATAGAGGTTCCCGCTTCACTGGCTGTAGTCGGATTCGATGACATCCTGTTTTCCCGTTTGGTTAAGCCGACGCTGACCACTATTTCGGCTCCCACATACGAAATGGGAAAAACAGCGGCTAAACTTACCCTGGAAATGGCGAAACGCCGTGAAGAAAAAGGTTCGCTTGACCGGGAAGACAGGGTTTTTGAAACCTCTCTCGTAGAAAGAGAGTCTTCGCAATACGGAGTTGAGCCATGATTGGTGATATTGCTGTATTCGGTAGTTTGAATATGGATCTTGTGACTAAGGTCCATCGTTTCCCCGACCCAGGCGAAACGATAAAAGGAGAAAATCTTTCGGAAGTGCCGGGAGGCAAGGGTGCAAACCAGGCGGTGGCAGCGGCTAAGTTGGGAGGTAACGTGTCGATGTTTGGCCTGGTCGGAGATGACGGGTTTGGGGACGATCTACTGAACAATCTGAGAGAATATGACGTGGATACTTCTTACATTAACGTAAGACCAGGACCTTCTGGTGTTGCATTGATTCAAGTTGATAGCAAGGGCGAAAATCAAATAGTTATTGTCCCCGGAGCAAACGGGAAGGTGGACGACCAATACGTGGATAGTTCCCTGGAGGATTTGCTGAAGGCAGAGGTCTTGCTGCTCCAGCTGGAGATACCGTTCGAGACCACCTCATATCTACTGAAAAAAATCGGGGAGGCTGGCAGTAGAGCTCCTGACGTAATCCTGGACCCTGCTCCCGCGACTGACCTGCGGGATCTGGAACTAATGAACGTGGACCTGATGACGCCCAACGAGATAGAACTTAGACGGATTTTATCCGGCGGCGAAGATGAGGTAATTGCCGGGTTGCTTGATCGTGGAGTCGGGGGTCTGGTCTTAACCCGGGGAGAGGAAGGGGCTACGGTCGTAAATAAGGGGGGCAGTAGGGAAGTTCCCCCTTTTTCGGCAGAGCCAGTTGATACCACGGCTGCAGGCGACGCCTTTTCAGGTGGACTTGCAGTAGCACTGGTGGAAGGGAAAGAGCTCGAGGACGCGGTCAGATTTGCCAGTGCCGCCGGGGCTATTTCAACGGAAAGAGAGGGAGCACAGCCCTCCCTGCCGGGACGAGCAAGAGTTCTGAATCTTCTGAACGAGAGAACTGGTTAAAGCTAAACGAATAAAGGTGAGTCAGATGTCGGAGTCAGAGGCTCCAGTCAAGGGTAAAGAAACCGGAAAAGAACGGAAAAATTCTTCGCTTGTGGAGATGAGGGGGGTCACGAAAAGGTTTGGTGGCCTGACTGCGTTAAACGAGGTCGATTTAAGCGTAGGGTTCTCGGAAGTAGTCGGCCTGGTTGGTGATAACGGGGCAGGTAAATCCACCCTGATCAGTATACTTGCTGG
>CAZRDU010000040.1:0-14963 GCA_964599005.1 uncultured Thermotogae bacterium | reverse complement strand
GGTTAAACTGGAAAGTGCTTTAATGAAAGAGTTATAGTGTAAGTGGTAGGTCCCTCGGGACTTGAACCCGAAACCCCTCGGTTAAGAGCCGAGTGCTCTGCCGGTTGAGCTAGGGACCTGTGTTTGATTTGAAAGGGCGGGCGGATACATGCCAGCCGATTTTGAGCGTAGGAATAGTATTAAATTAGGGCTTTCCTTTCAAGGTATTAAATTTTACGCCGGAGCCAGAGGGCCCTGCGAGGGGCGGGAGGACAGCAGCTCCGATCATTGTTGCTCGTTCGGCGAATAGCCGGGCCCACCTGTTTATCGAACTGACTTCGTTTTATAATAGTTTTAGCGATAAATATGGGTAATCTATTTTCTCAAGGCGAGGAGACTGGCGAAAAAGAAGGCAACGATTCCAAGCGACCGCTGGCCGATCGCGTAAGACCGAGGAATCTGGACGAAGTTATCGGTCAGGACGAGTTGCTCGGACAAAGTGGCCCCCTGGGGAGTCTAATAAGGGACGGTGAAGCCAGAGCCCTGGTTTTCTGGGG
This sequence comes from uncultured Thermotogae bacterium, assembly GCA_964599005.1. Lineage (GTDB taxonomy): Bacteria > Bipolaricaulota > Bipolaricaulia > M55B111 > M55B111 > JAGXLP01. The sequence goes on along the minus strand of CAZRDU010000040.1, from coordinate 14,427 downwards.
ACCGCCGGGCACGGGTAAGACTACCCTGGGTTTAATTATAGCCGATTACGACGACTCGAAGTTTATTCACCTCAGCGCTGCTACTGCCGGAGTAAAAGAAGTAAGGGAAGCACTGAAACAGTCCAGGGAAAAGTTTCGGCGGACAAACGAACGCGACCTCCTCTTTATCGACGAGATTCACCGCTTCAACAAGGCTCAACAGGACGTGCTGTTGCCCTTCCTGGAGGAAGGAAGCGTCAAATTCATCGGCGCGACGACCGAAAACCCGTCTTTCGAACTCAACTCCGCCATCCTGTCACGCTGCCAGGTATTCGTGTTCGAAAAACTTGAGCACGATCAGGTAATTCAGCTCGTCAAAAATGCTTTGAAGTCCGATCGAGGTCTTGAGGACGAGTACGAGGTCACCGACGAAGCTCTGGAGACCATCGCAAGTTTTTCCGACGGCGATGCAAGAAGAGCGCTCAATCTGATAGAGTTGAGCAGCAAACTGGTCGATAGTGGTGCGAAGATCGATAACTCTATCGTCGAGAGCGCGGCTCAGAGAAAGAGCCTGGACTACGACAAGGGCGGCGAAGAGCACTATAATATCATTTCTGCTCTCCACAAAACCATCCGCAACAGCTCGCCCGACGCGTCGCTTTACTGGCTCGCCCGGATGCTGGAAGGGGGCGAAGATCCGATCTTTATCGCCCGCCGTCTGGTACGAATCGCCAGTGAGGACGTGGGGCTGGCAAACAGCCAGGCACTACAGGTTACGGTTGCGGCAAAGGAGGCAGTCGAACTGATCGGAAAACCCGAGTGCGATCTTGCCCTGGCACAGGCCGTAATTTACCTATCTCTGGCGCCAAAAAGCAATGCGATCTATAAAGCCTACAGCAAGGCAAAAAAGGACGTCGAGGAATCCGAAAACCAGCCAGTTCCAAAGGAACTCCGGAATGCCCCCACGGACCTGATGCGCGACGAAGGTTACGGAGAGGGATACCAGTACGCTCATAATCTCGAAGAAAAGACGGCAAATCTCCAGGTATTTCCGGACAACCTGGAAGGAAGCCGTTACTATTTCCCGACGGAATCGGGCGAAGAAGAAAGGATGAAAGAACTTATGGAAAAGTGGATTAACAGGCGGAAAAAGAACAGGGAAGATCAGTAAAGCAGGGTCTGAATAATCCTAACCACGAAATATCTGCTCGCCAGTAACAAAAGAATTGCTATCATGGGCGAGATATCAATCGGCAATTTATATCCCATCAATCGCATTACGTGCTGTCTTATCGGGGCCAGGATCGGTTCGGTCGTCCGATAGACAAATCTTACCAGTTGATTGTTCTTCTGCCCGGGGAAAATCCAGGAAACGAACACTCGCGCCACGATCAAAAGTGATGCCATCTGAAATAACCAATCCACTGCTCGAACAAGTATGCTATTCAGAACGATCGACCCTCCCATAGTTTTATCACCTGGTCACTTATTTGTTGATTTTTCACTCATCTTCTTCCGTCTCTTCCTGACAGGTCGGACAGTAGTACGTCCCCCTGCCGGACTGATCCACCTTAATTATCTCGGCCCCGCACCGCGGGCAGAACTCACCTTCTTTCTGGTAGACATCAAGAAAATTCTGAAAATTCCCCGAATCACCGGAGGAATCCCGGAAAGTGCTGAAAGTCGTTCCGTTCTGCTCAATTGCCTCTTCGAGCACTTTCGGAATCGTCTCGTATAGCTTCTTCAGACCCGATTCACTTGCCTCTTCGCCCGGAATCAGGGGATTCAAACCCGCCCTGAACAGAGCCTCGTTCGCATAGATATTTCCCAGCCCCGTTATCTTTTTTTGGTCCAGCAGGGTTAATTTTAACGACTGAGTCGTCTCAAACAATTCCCGAAAATCCTCCCAGCGATAACTGTCGGTAAAAGGCTCGATCCCCAGAGAAGCCAAAGGTTCCTGCTTCTCATCAGTCAGTAAATCGAGCGTACCGAACCTCCGCATATTGTCCATAATTAACTGGCCGTTTCCTCGGAAACGAAAAGAGATTCTCTGGTAATCGGTCTCTTCACCCTTCTCCCGAAGCAACATCTTCCCGGTCATCCGGAGGTGAATCGCCAGCAATCGGTCACCGCCTATCTCGAGCAAAATATACTTTCCCTTCCGACGGACGGCGGTTAGGTTTTGCCCCTCACATTCTCGTTTAAGCTCGCTGGTATCCACGTTTCGGAGCAGTTCTTCATCAAAGACAGTTATTCTTTCTATCGTTTTTCCGCTAATTTTCCTGTCCAGACCACGTACGATCGTTTCTACCTCGGGCAACTCTGGCATCCACATCACCGATGGCGATTATAATCTCCCCGTATTTTGGTTTCAATCCAGCACTTACCTGAGATGCGTCGCTTGGTTTGAGGCAGCCAATCAATCTCACTCTGACTGTCTCTGTCAGTTACCTTACCGGATTCAGACCAGGTAAGGTTACTCAGGTAAGTGCTGGACAAAAAAGTGGACCTTTTTACTCTTGAAAAGCCCCGCCAAACGCTCTATCATAATTTAGGATTATAGAAACTTACGGCAGGTTAAGCATTTCGCACAACTCCTTGAACCATGAGTAAATAATTAAACCTTAATTTCACAGAGGTATAATGAATTTTCTTCAGCGACTGCGTAAAGATATCGAGGCGGTATTCGACAGGGACCCGGCAGCCAGAAACGCCCTGGAAGTAATTTGCTGCTATCCCGGCCTTCATGCGATATGGCTTCATAGAGTAGCTAGCTTACTCTGGCGCCACCATCTCAAGCTGCCTGGAAGGTTGATTTCCCATATCAGCCGACTTTTGACGGGAATAGAAATTCATCCAGGTGCCGAAATAGGCACCGGTGTCTTTATAGATCACGGTAGCGGAGTTGTCATCGGAGAAACCGCAAGTATCGGCGATAACGCTTTACTTTACCAGGGAGTCGTACTCGGAGGAACAAGCAAGAAATCAGGCAAGAGACACCCCACCCTGGAAGAAAACGTTGAGGTCGGTGCGGGGGGAATCCTCCTCGGGCCAATCACAGTAGGGGAAGGAGCGAGAGTTGGAGCCGGTTCAGTTGTCACAAAATCCATACCTCCAGCCACAACTGCGGTCGGCGTCCCGGCACAGGTCTCAAGGGAAGGCAATCAGGAAAAACCCGACTTTGACCTCGACCACGCCGATATTCCCGACCCTCTCGGGGACGTCTTCGAGTACCTTCTGGAGCGGCAGCTCGATCTCGAAGAAACAGTCTCTCAGCTGGAAGAAGAGCTGGAAAACGGATCAGAGAAGGACGGGGAAGTTCTGGATTCGGGTCTGGGAATCTAATAAAGCATAACGGGCAAATTTCAGAGGAAGAGCGATCAATCGATAAGAACGGGAGAATAAAGCAATGAGGATAACGAAGAAAAGCGGTTACGGACTCGTAGCGATGACGGAGCTGGCTGACAATTACGACACGACACACCTTTCTACAAAGGAAATAGCGGAGAAATACGAACTACCTCAGCCTTTTCTGGAAAAGATAATGCGCGAACTAAAAGACGCCGAGCTGGTGGAGGTAAAACGCGGACGGGGCGGGGGTTACGAACTGGCAGAGGAACCGGAGGAAATTTCCGTAGAAACCGTTATTTCGACACTCGAAGAAAACAGCCTTGCGCCGGTCAATTGCCTGCTTCCCGACAAAGATGATCCCTGCCCGCTGGAGAATAACTGTCCCACTCTGGAAGTCTGGAAGGCAATCTACGCAAAATTTACCAGAGTCCTGGAGTCTTTTACCCTGGATGACATGCTGGACTATTTCGAAGAAGGGGAAGATTATAAGAAAGTCACGAATGAATATTAATTCGTGGTGGGCCTACCTGGAGTTGAACCAGGGACCTCACGCTTATCAGGCGTGCGCTCTGACCAACTGAGCTATAGACCCATGCTTGACTATTCTAGCGCCTCAATTTTCGATTTTCAAGGATGGTAAATCCACTTGTAAAGCAGGAAAGAACGTCTACAGACGATTAACTTTTTGCTAGTAGTTCGGAGATATCCAGGTTTTCCAGTTTTTCTTCCTCTTCCGCTTCTTTCAGGGCAGTTATCAAGTCATCGATTTCCCCTTCGAGGATAGCCTCAATATTGTGGGTCGTATAACTTATCCTGTGGTCCGTAACCCGGTTCTGCGGAAAATTGTAAGTCCTGATCTTTTCGCTTCTCTGAGCCTGCCCTATCTGACCGCGTCGTTTGCTTTCCCGTTTTTCCGCTCTGGCCTCTTCTATCTTCTCCTTGTATCGCGACCGCAAAACACGCCAGGCTTTCTTCCTGTTCTTGTGCTGTGAACTTTCGTCCTGACAGGTAACCACGATATCGGTCGGTTCGTGGGTCATCCTGACCGCCGAGTCCGTCACGTTAGCATGTTGTCCGCCCGGACCGGAGGACCGGAAAGTATCTATACGAACGTCGTTTTCATCTATTTCTACGTCGACATCTTCCGCCTCCGGCAGGACTGCCACGGTAGCGGTGGAAGTATGTATCCTTCCAGAAGATTCCGTTTCCGGCACCCGCTGGACACGATGGACTCCGCTCTCGTATTTGAACTGACCGTAAGCACCCTTACCTTCAATGGCCACGGAAACCTGGGTAAATCCGCCGATCGAGGTAGGCCTGTTTTCCAGAGTTTCTACTTCATATCCCTGTCTTTCGGCGTACCGCCTGTAAAGTCGGAGAAGGTCGGCAGCGAAAAGAGCGGACTCGTCCCCTCCCGTACCGGCCCGTATCTCGAGAATCGCGTTCTTTTTATCCTCTTCCGGCTCGGGTACAATTAATTCTTTGATCTCGCTCTGAAGCTCTTCTCGCCTTTCCTTGTTTTCGGCGAGTTCTTCTCTTACCAGCTCTATCATCTCTTCATCGTCTTCGGACTCCAGCATTTCCTCGTTCTCATCTATCCTTTCGGTGACGTCCTCCAGTTCTTCTACCAGCTGGAGCAGGTCTTTTATCTTTGAGTACTTCTGCGAGATCTCCTGGTAATTACTGCCTTCGATAACGTCCGGGTTCCCCATCTTCTGCTCTAGCTCCTCGTATTCTTCCCGGATTTTCGGTACTTCGCTGAGAATGTCTAACATTGGTTAGCCCTCCGACACCTCAGGTTACGCAATCACCATCGCAATTTCAATGGATGGAAAAAGCCGGGAAATAAAATTGTTGAGAGAAAGAGGGATTTCTCGCACAATTAATTTATCAGAGGGGCTATGTAGGAGGGGTAGAGTGAGTCTCACCAAATTATTTCATCCATCATCCGTTGCAGTGGTCGGTGCCAGTCGGAAGAAGGGCCAGGTTGGACGCGAGGTCTTAACCAATTTACTGGAAAGCTTCCAGGGAGATGTATTTCCCGTCAATCCAAAGGCCGACCGTCTGGAAGGATTAAAATGTTATGACAGCATCAGGGAGGTTCCCCCCGGAGTAGATCTTGCGGTAATAGCGGTTCCGGCAGCTATAGTGCCAAAAATCCTGCGAGAATGTTCCGACTCCGGGATAAAAGACGTGATTGTAGTTAGTGGTGGGTTCAAGGAAATCGGAGAAGAGGGGGCGAAACTGGAAGGAGAGATCGCTGAAATCTCCCGGAAAGAGGGAATCAATCTTATCGGACCGAACGCCATTGGAGTTATATCGACCGGATCAAATCTCAACGCTTCCTTTGCCCAGGAAATGGCCCTGCCCGGAAATATTTCATTTATGAGTCAGAGTGGTGCCTTTTGTACCGCGGTTCTGGACTGGGCAAACGAGGTCGGAATGGGGTTCAATCATTTCGTTTCTCTCGGGAACAAAGCGGTTTTAGACGAAATAGACCTGATCGAAGAATGGAACCAGGATGACAATACTGATGTCATACTCGGTTACCTCGAAGGTATAGAACGGGGATCCAGGTTCATAGAAGTGGCCAAAGAAGTCACAAAAGAAACGCCGATTGTCGTGGTAAAATCCGGTAAAACTGATGAGGGGGCCAGCGCAGCAGCCTCCCATACGGGAACCATCACGGGGAGCGAAGATGCTTACGATGCCGCCTTCTCTCAGAGCGGGGTGATTCGGGCGGAAAACATAGAAGAACTCTTTGATTTCGGGTCTATACTGGCTCACCAGAATCCGCCAAAAAACAAAAAGGTCGGTATTCTAACTAATGCCGGAGGCCCCGGCGTGATGGCAGCTGACGCACTGGAGGGTTACGGTCTAGAGCTGGCAGAACTGGAAGAGGAAACCCTGAGCAAGCTCGAGGGTGTGCTCTCATCGCTCGCGTCACGGGAGAACCCGATAGATCTTACCGGTAAGGCAGATGAAGAGGATTACAGAGAAGCACTCGGCTATATGATCGAAGACGATAACGTAGGTGCCGTCCTCGCCATGTCAGCACCTGCCGCGATATTTTCTTATCCGGAACTTACCGAAATACTTGCCGAAGCGAGGGAAAATACTGACAAACCGATCGTCGGTACGTTGATGGGGGGGCAACTGGAACCGGAGGCACAGGAAAACCTGAAAAATGCCGGTGTACCAAATTATTTCGACCCGGCAAGGGCCGTGAGGTCCCTTTCCGCTCTGGTCAAATACGGCGAAATCCGATCGAGGAAGAGGGCAGAACCGACCAGTTTTTCCGTTGCCAGAGCATCGGTGGCAGAGAAAATAGAATCGGCTCGGGGCTCCGCCAGGAAAACTCTTGGACTGGAGAGCATGAGAATATTGGAAGATTACGGTATCCCCACCACCCCTGCCAGGCTTGCCCGATCGGCAGAAGAAGCGGAGGATATTGCCGGTCAATTAGATTCACCAGTTGTCCTGAAGGTGGATTCTCCCGGGATTATTCACAAATCAGATGCCGGAGGGGTCAGGGTAGGCGTCAGCCAGGAAGAAGTCGGAAAGGAATTTCGGGAAATGAAAGAGCGTCTGAGTCGGAATAGACCGGAAGCAAAGATCAAAGGTATTAGAATTCAGGAGACCGTCGAAGGAGAAGAGGTAATAATTGGCCTGAAGCGGGACCCTCAGTTCGGCCCGCTTGTAATGTTCGGGCTTGGCGGGGTTTACGTGGAAGTTCTGGAAGACGTATCCTTCCGTGTCACTCCTATCTCCGCTCCAGAAGCTCGCAGCATGATTGAATCGATAAATGGTTATCCGATCTTAAAAGGCGTCAGGGGGAACCCGGGAGTTGACATAGAATCTCTGATTGACATAATTCTCAGGGTCTCAAAACTGGCCGAGGACCATCCGGAGATTCACGAACTTGATCTAAATCCCGTGATAGCTGGTCCGAAAGGCGCCCGTGTTGCGGATGTAAGAATAGGTTTAAGCGCTGAAGACTAATTATAATACTTCAGGGGCGTAATATTAGCTGGTATTAGAAGAAGATTTTAAAATTTTAAATATTGACAAAAGTATTTGAGCTTATTATACTTATTTTGAGGAAGATAAACAATGAATAAAGACACGATAGTGAGCTTGGAGGATAGCGAACTGGTATTCAAAGCATTGGCCAGTTCTCAGAGGCTTAATATCCTCTCTCTGGTGCTGGATAACGAAAATATCTGTGCCAAGGAAATTTCAAAGGAACTGGAACTCAGTCAACCTGATATTTCGTACCACCTATCCAAGTTAACGCAGGCTGGTATCCTGGAAAAGAGCAAAGAAGGGATCAAATACTGCTACGATATAAATTATCAGCTGCTGGAGGATATTGGCGTTAACCCAAAAGTACTCTTAAATAAAGATAGGAGGTGACATCGGATGAATGACCAAAACGTGACGATTTATACGACCCCGACATGTCCTTACTGTAATCAAGCAAAGGATTACTTCAATGAGAACGATATTTCCTTTACGGACTACGACGTATCGGAAAACCGCGAAAAGGCAAAAGAAATGATCGAAAAATCAGGTCAGCGCGGTACTCCCGTTATCGACATCAATGGGGAAATCGTTGTCGGTTTTAACAAGGAAAAAATTCAGAATTTACTTAACTAAACCCATTATAGAAGCAAAATCATACAGGAAAGTTACAAGAATCAAGACAGCTAAAGACCTATTTGCTCGCAGGGCAAGTAGGTCTTTTTCTTTTTAAGTCAGACTATAGCAGGGAATCAGCGCCTAACCTTGAACCTGGCGCGGATATTCTGGTATAATCTTGTCGCCTTCAAGCGATCGAAGTATAGCACACAGGCACTTATTTCTATATAGACCAGATAAAGGAGGAAAAGATGTGGAACTCTTAACCATGAAGGAACTTTTAGAGACGGGTGTCCATTTCGGACATAGGACTCAGCGTTGGAACCCCAAGATGGATAAGTACATTTTTATGGAACGAAAGGGGATTCACATAATCGATCTGGAGTCAACTCAGGCCCTGTTCGAAAAGACTTATGATTTTGTCAGAGATCAAACCAGACATGGTGCTGAGATCCTTTTCGTTGGGACCAAGAGACAGGTACAAAACATCATAGAGAAACAGGGAAAGCGTTGTGGCGCCCACTACGTTAACCATAGGTGGTTGGGGGGAACGCTAACTAACTTTGACACCATCCGGGATAGTGTGGATAGAATGATAAAGCTTGAACGGATGTCGAAAGACGGAACCTTCGATCAGCTACCCAACAAAGAAGTAGTAAAGCTGCGCAGGGAATTGAAAAAGAAGAAGAGAAATTACGACGGAATAAGGGATATGGAACGACCGCCGGACATGGTTTACGTCATCGATCCGGAAACGGAGGAAATAGCCGTTCACGAGGCAAGAATTCTCGATATTCCCGTAATAGCAATAACGGACACCAACTGTGATCCTGATTTAATCGACTATCCGATACCGGGAAATGACGATGCGATCAAGGCCACCAGACTACTTACGTCGCGGCTGGCTGACGCCGTTATCGAGGGGCGCGAAGGTGCCGATCAATCACTGGAAGAAGAAGGCTCGGAACAAGAAGAAGAGGAAGAGGCCGAAATGGAAGAAGAGGAGACGCCAGAAGAAGAGGAAGTCAGTGAAGAGGAAGTCAGTGAAGAAGAAGCCAGTGATGATTCTTCGGAGACAGAATCGGAAGAAGAGGCTGAAGTAGAAGGCGCCTCGGCCTAAATCACACATATATTTTTATTAAATCCAATTAGGAGGATACACTCATGGCTATAAGTACGGAAGAGGTAAAGAAGCTGAGGCAGGAAACTGGCGTAGGAATTATGGACTGCAAAAGAGCCCTGCAGGAAGCAGACGGAGACATGGAAGAAGCGAAACAGGCTCTCCGCGAGCAGGGTATGGAAATGTCCGAAGGCAAGTTAAAATCGGGAGAAGGTAGAGTAGGATCTTACATCCACCACGACGGCAAAGTGGGTGTGCTTGTCGAAGTCAAGTGTCAGACGGACTTTACCGCAAACAGCGAGGAGTTTAAGGAATTCGTTAACACGGTCGCGGTTCAGGTTGCCGCTGCTTCTCCGGAGTACGTTTCACGCGAAGACGTACCGGAAGAAGTCGTCGAAGAAGAAAAAGAAGTCTATCGGAAACAGGCTAAAGAAGAAGGCAAGCCGGACCACGTGATAGATGACATCGTCCAGGGCAAGATGGACAAGCATTACGGAGAAATTTGCCTGATGGAACAGGAATCGGTAAAAGATACGGACAGTACAATAGAAGAAATAATGGGCGACCTTTCGGCCAAGGTAAACGAGGACATCAAGGTCAGCCGTTTTGCCAGATTTGACGTCAGTGCCGATTCGGAAGAAGAAGACGAGGAATCAGAGGAATAAGGGTAAAGCAATCTGAGCAACTTTATCAGGTTACGCAATGAAAAAGGAAGTCAGTTAGATTGAACTCAGCAAGCAATTCACCTACCAGAATTGTCCCGTCACGGGTTCTGATTAAGATATCAGGTGCCGGTTTTGGCGGCACTGATCCACTGGAACCAGATGCGATTAATTACATCCTGAAACAGATCGAAGGGATCAGGAATCAGGATAAAGAAGTAGCACTGGTTGTCGGTGGTGGAAACATAATTAGAGGAGGAGAACAGGAGTTACTGGACAGGACGGCAGGAGACCTGGCCGGCATGGTAGCAACGATAATAAATGGAATAGCGCTAAAGGATCAATTACAATCCCTGAACATCCCGGTTCTCCTCCAGTCCGCCCTGCCGATTGATCGAGTTTCCGATCCAATTGATCCCAGCAGGGCAACTTCCCATCTTCGTGACGGAGGGATCGTGATTTTTACCGGCGGTACGGGTAACCCTTATTTCACTAACGATAGCGCAGCCGCCCTGAGGGCAGGTGAGATAAACGCGGATCTTATTTTAAAGGGAACGAACGTCTCGGGAGTTTACACGGATGACCCCTCGGAGGAGGAAGCAGAATTCCTTCGCTCCATAACTTACGAAGAGCTGGCGGATCACGAACTGGGGATAATTGACCTGGCCGCTGCCAATATCTGCCGGGAAACGGAAATCCCGATGGTGATTTACGACTTTTTCAGAGACGGCTCCACGGCAAAAGTACTCAAAGGGAAAGAAATCGGGACTTACGTACATCCCGACGAATAAAAAACTGTAACGGAAGCTCCTGACTATTTCTCGGATTACCCTTCAATCTTTATCTATTACGGGCGGGACGCGGAAGAAATTTCCCTCACGAACGGGTGCGTTCTTAAATACTTCTTCCTGATCCAGGTTTTCCCGGCATTCGTCTTCTCTCATGACATTCTGTACTTCCAGGATATGTCGTAACGGCTCAACGCCCTCTGTATCGAGTTCTCCGAGTTTGTTTACGTAATCGATAATACTACCCAGATCATCGGTCAATTCTTCTCGTTCATCCTCTGTCAGGCTTAGTTCCGCCAGATCTTCTACGTGCTTTACGCTTTCTTCGTCTATCATTTCAGCTGGTTTTACCCACTATCCTCCCTGTAAATTCTTAATTTGATTGTAGAAGGTCAAGTCCGCCGGCAAAGTAATCTTCAAACAACCCTTCCAGCGAATCCGGGTTACCCTTGTCGTTGAACCCCTTTGCCTCTTCCTTTGCCTGCTTCATTATATCGTAGTCGCGCAAAAAATTACAGGCACGAAAACTATTCCGAAACCCGTGCTGGGCAGAGCTTAACAGGTCCCCGGGACCTCTTATCTCAAGATCCTTTTCGACCAACCTGAACCCGTCCGAAATGTCCCGAAAAGCTTCTAACCTCTCCCTCCCCTCATCAGTCGACGGTGAACCAATCGCAAAACAGTAAGACTTATCGCCGGATCGACCTATCCTGCCGCGCAGCTGGTGTAGCTGGGTTAGACCAAATTGGTCCGCTTCTTCCACGATAAGTATATTCACCTGAGGTATATCGACCCCGACCTCGATAACCGTTGTTGAAACCAGCGCGTCGAACCGACCGGCTTCGAACTTTTCCAGTCTCTCCCCTTTCTCCTCCTGACTCATCCGACCATGCAATAACCCAAGTTTAAACCCGTTCAACTGTTTTTTCTGCAGTTCTTCGTGCGTATTCACTGCTGATTTTAGATCCTGTTTTTCCGACTCCTCGATTAGAGGCAATACGATGAAGGCCTGACTTCCTTCCTCCAGTTTATCCCTCACGTATTCGTAAACTTGATCCCGTTTGTTCTCACTCAGCCAGTAGGTACTAATATCCTTCTCGCCCCGGGGGAACTGCTCTAACTTGGAAATTTCGTACTGACCGTATACGGTAGCGGTAATGGTCCGGGGAATCGGCGTAGCACTTAAAACGAGTTTATTGACGGGCCCCTCGGACCAGCCCAGTTTCTCTTTCTGCGTAACGCCAAACCGCTGTTCTTCATCTATGATCACCAGATTAAGCTTGTTGAATTCCACGGACTCTTCCAGCAGGGCGTGTGTACCGACGAGGATATCCGTATTTCCCGAGCGGACCCTGGAAAGTACTTCCTCACGGGACCCTTTTGAGGTATCACCTGTAAGCAGGTCGACCTCCACCGGGAGATCCAGGAATATTTTATTCAAATTACGGAAATGTTGTTCTGCCAGAACAGTGGTCGGAGCCATGAACGCGGTCTGAAACCCGGAAGTGCCGGCAAGATAACACGCTCCCGCTGCCACTACCGTCTTTCCCGTTCCTACATCACCCTGAAGCAGACGGGTCATCGGATCACGAGAACCAAGCTCGTCTTTGATCGTTTCCAGGACACTATCCTGGTCTTCAGTCAGCTTAAATGGCAGGTTGCCTCTAAACTTCTCCAGGCAACCTTCTTCTATTCTCACCTCTGGAGTTTCTTCCGACCTGTCATCTTTTTGCCGCAATAACTGGGTGTAGAAAAGGAATAATTCGGAGAAAGCCAGACTGGCTCGTCCCTGCCCGTAATCTTCTTTTTCCTCTGGCTGATGGATCCTGTGGAGGGCCTCGCGTCTGGTCAAGAAACCGTATTTATCCGCTACATCACTTTCCGGAAATTGTTTGACCAGCGGACTGTATTTTTTCAGATTTCTCCTAATTACCCGTCGAATAACTTTTTGGCTAAGGTCCTCCGTCCCGGGGTAAATCGGGACTAACCTTCTAGTTTTAACCTTATCCTCTTTCGGTTCCCATACCGGGTTTTCCATTTGCATCTCTCCGTACTCCCTCTCGGCTTTTCCGTAGACTGCAATCTCATTTTCGTTTCTCAGCTGGTTCTTGATCCATGGCTGGTTAAACCAGACAAGATAAATCGTTCCTGTGCCGTCCTGAATACCTGCCTTAACGAGCTGGACGTTCCGCCTCGGGTTTAATTGAGTGATGCCGTCGACCTCCCCGACAATTGTACAGCTATCGCCGTGATTGACATCTGAGATCTTTTTCTGAGTCCTTCGGTCTTCAACTCGGCGTGGAAAATGAAACAAAAGATCACGAATTGTCTCCACTCCAAGTTTTTCGAAGTTTTCAGCCCGTTTTTTACCGATACCGGCGGCTTCTTTTACCGGTTGATCCAGCGATAATTCGTTATCCTCCCGGGAGCTTCGGTTTTCGTTAAGCAAATCTTCGATCTCCTCTACTATCTCCTGGCGGGCGTAAGGTTTCTTTTCAGAGTAACCCTGAAGCAACTCGCGAATTTCCTCACTTTCCACAAGTTCGGATGAGAGGTTTTCCAGTCCCCCCATGACAGACTCGTTTTGAAAGCCACTTTTCCTTTCAAGTCTCAGTATTTTTACCAGTTTCTCGTGCTTCTCGTCTTTCATTATCTCTGGCTCCAAAACCTTTATTCAGCTTCGTTCACGGCGAGCTTCGCAATCGCCTTCGAAGATTGAGTTTATCTTTCAATTAAAATATAATAAGCTTCAATGTTAGCTGGGACAATCTTTCTCAATTCAAAACGAAAAAACAAAGGTTGATCAAAGTGGAGTTAATTTTTATCGGTTCGGCCGATTTTGCCGTTCCTTCATTGTATACCGTTACCGAAGAGCATGAAATCGAACTAGTGATTACCCAGCCGGACCGACCCAGCGGCCGAGGTATGGAACCGAGTCGAACTCCAATCAAGAAAGGGGCGCTGGAACTAGACCTTCCGATCTTTCAGCCCGGGAACGTAAATTCCGAAAAGTCCCTGGATAAAATACGTGAAATAGACCCGGAAGGCTTCATCGTTGCCGCATACGGACAGAAGATTTCCTCCGAGTTACTGGACCTGGTAACCTGGCCCGTAAACATTCACGGATCCCTGTTACCAAATTATCGCGGAGCAGCTCCGATAAACTGGGCGGTAATCAACGGGGAGAGAGAAACCGGCGTTACCACGATAATCATGGACGAGGACCTGGATGCGGGTCCGATTCTGTTGAAAGAAAAAACTACAATCGAAAAGAACGAGACGGCAGGGGACCTGCACGACAGGCTGGCAGATATGGCGGGAGAACTCGTTCTGGAAACACTCGATAGTCTGCAGAAGGGGACTCTGGAACCAACCCCGCAAAAGGGAGAGCCAAGCTTTGCCCCGAAATTAAGCAAAGATGACGGCCTAATCGACTGGGACAGCTCCTCTACCACTGTTCATGACCTCATCAGAGGCACGTACCCCTGGCCTGGCGCCTATACTTATTACCAGGGTGAAAAGATCAACATCTGTCGTTCTCGGGACCTCGGAAAGTTAGAAGGAGACCTGGTCGATCGTCTACCTCTGCAGGAGCACGTTGATGACTCCGGCCCCGGCGATATTATTGATTCCGGCAGCCTGGGGCTGGTAGTTAAGTGCGGGGAAAATTCTGCAGTGAGATTGATTCGTCTCCAACCCCCGTCCCGGTGTGAGATGTCGGGCACGGATTTTGTCAACGGATACCATCTGGACGTAGGGGACCGTTTCTCTGAATCAAAGTCATAGAACTAATTTCAACCCCCTTTTTTTACCTCTATTCTGCCACCACCACTTGAAAATACCCCCACCAACCACTATATTTTCTATCGCAAATCGGACGCAAGAT
>CAZRDU010000039.1:0-15099 GCA_964599005.1 uncultured Thermotogae bacterium | reverse complement strand
TCGAGAGAACCCCTTTTGGTAATTCTATCTTTGCAGCCGGCGGTAACTACGAAGCAGCACTGGCGCGGGGATCGAAGCCGCAACGGACAAAAATGACGATGTTTATCCTAACTTCCACGCTTGCCGGTTTCGCGGGGGTAGTTTCAGCAACCTCTGCCGGCGCGACGATGACCAACACGGCTACAGGTCTGGAGCTATACATGATAGCAGCCGCAGTAATCGGGGGAGCCTCTCTAACCGGTGGTGTTGGCACGGTAGAGGGAGCTTTCATTGGCACGTTTATGCTGAGGTATATCAACACGGGAGTTATTCAAATGGGTATAGAGTCAAAATGGTTTCAGGGGATTGTCGGCGTAGTTCTCCTCTTAGCAGCTGTTTTGAACCGAAACTTCAGAAACAAAGTTATAAGGCGATTTACCTGACAGGATTCAACCCAGCTCAGAAACACTTTAAGCCTAGCGTAAGGGGGTACGAGATTGATTAGATTCGCCATCCAGAGCTTAAGAAAACGGGTACAAAAATGATAAAAGAAAATAAACGAAGCGTATTTTTTCTAACAACTACTTTTTTAATCTCGTTATTGCTACTCATAACAGTTTCCTCTAATTTCATAGCTACGGGGCAGGAGAAAGATGAAACCGGTAATCTACTTTTCCCTTTTGCTGGCGCCAAAGCCATTTACACCGTAGAGGGGACTTCCCCCTTTGGTCACCTTCTCGGGACCATAACTTACAGGGTCGATGCGGTCAACGACTCTTCTTACACAGTTACCGTAACTAACGAGGGAAATATCAGTAAAATCCCCAGCCTGGTTAATAACGATACGAGGAAACTGCAAAAGGGTGAGCCACTTTCTTTCTCGAGTGTATTAGAAAAGTCTACCCTTGCCGAAGAGAGAACCCTCAAGACAGAAGATCGCGAAATAAAGGTAGATAAGTACGTGCTGGAATCGGAAAAGGAATACGGTCGGGAAAAAATAACTATCTTCATACCAAAAAAGGTAAAGATACCGCTTATTATCAATTACCGGTACGGAGATAGATTCAACGTAACTATAGAACTCGACAAAACCAATGTGGAGTTCCTTCAGTAGAGAGTTATTTTTAACAGGATAGTGAAGCAAGAATAGTTATTGAACCCAGCCTTGGACCGTCCGGTTTATTTAATGTCGGAATCACAGGTTATAGCCCGAAAATCCTGCTCGTCTCCTTGATTGATCAATAAAATTACTTCATCCATCTACAGCAGAAAGCAAGATATCGTAAATATCTTTGGCAATCATGAGTCTAGAACATTAATCCGTGCTTCACCCTCTATCTCCTCTGTCCATTTAACTATCTTTCGGCCCCTCGCCAAGTTAAAGCTCCAAGACCGGCAGCATTAAGAACAGTTCATTCTTTTTATATACAGGAGTTTGATCGATTTTTTCTAATCTCGTCAACTCTACGATATTGAAGCCGGTAGTTTCTCTAGAATCTTTATAGATAATCATATTAACAACGCCCCGCTTTCGATTCAGTTAGAAGATTCACTTAGAAAGGTTCCGAACAATAGCTGATCAACAATAAGAAGTATAAACGGCACAGCACGTTTTATTTACTTTAGCAAATACCGTAAAATTTAGTAGCAGAATGACAATATAAATTCTGAGGTGACTGCGTTAAATGAAGATAACCAAAACCAAATTCGAACGTATGCAACGTTTGAGTGACGACAACGGCGTAATCAAAGCAGCAGCAATGGACCAGCGTGGCTCTCTTGTTCGGCGGCTTTCATCAGCCTGCGAGATAGAAGAGGAAGAGGTAACAAATGAAATGATGGAGGAGTTTAAAGAGGCCGTTTCAGCGGAACTTACACCTTATGCGAGCGCTATACTCCTCGATCCGGAATGGGGGCTACCGGGAGCAAAAGCCAGAGCGGAAGGAACCGGCCTGATAATGTCTTACGAGAAGAGCAGCGCATCCAGGGACTACTCAGAGATCTATCAACACAGCTTGCCGGCAAAGATAAAAGAGTTAATGCCAAACTGGAGCGTCCGCAAGTCAATAGAAAACGGTGCCGATGCCATCAAACTCCTGATATATTATCATCCGGATGAGGACGAACTTTACAACGATCAAAAAGAAGCAATGGTCGAGAGAGTCGGAGCGGAGTGTGCTCATCACGATATTCCTTTCTTCCTCGAGTTCCTCGGTTATGGGAAGGACGGTGGGGACTGGAAAAACGACCCGGATCTCGCTCGAGAGAAGCCAGATATCGTCCGGAGAAGTATCGCTGAGTTTTCCCGCGATAAGTACAATGTAGATGTTTTAAAGGTAGAAATACCGGTCAATCTAAAATTTGCGAAAGGTACTGAAGCTTACGAGGGCAAAACGGAAGTCTACGATCGGGAAGAGGTACTGGAACACTTTGCCAATGCAGCAAAAGCAGCCAAAAAACCGATGATCTACCTAAGTGCTGGAGTCGATGCACCACAGATGAGAGAAAGTCTGAGACTTGCCAACGATTCCGGTGCTAAATGGAATGGAGTTCTCTGCGGTCGAGCTACCTGGCAGAACGGAATAGCGGAATACGCCGAAAATGGTGTGGGAGCACTACAGGAGTGGCTCAAAAACGGCGGCGTCGATAATATAACCAAAATGAACGCGATCATAGATAAAGGAGCAAAACCCTGGTATTCTGCTTATGGAGGAAGAGAGGAAATAGAGGTCATTGATTAATTGACTCAAGAGACTCGACTCGACCAAAGTCAGGGACAAGGCCTGCAGGGGGCCTTTAAATAGTTCCCCGCCTTTTACAAAACGAAACACTGTATTCTGCAGGCAATTTGAAACTGTTTTTTGTACTGCAGGTGAATTGACGCTCGAAGATCTCGTGTTGGAAGTCAACCAGCAGAGCATATCCAGACCAAAGGGTTTCCCTTGTATTAGCAAGGAAAGCTTAACAGGCCCCATATTCACGCAAGATCTTCAAACTGTTTTTTTAAAGACGGATAAAGGGATTTATAGGTTTCGTATAAATCCTCGTAGATTTCTGAATTCGCAGACTTCGGTAGTATTTCTTCGTTGGAATCGGGAAAAAATTCAGTCAACTCCTCGGGCGCAGGGGCTAAAATATCCGCTCCAATGCCGGCAAGAATTGCTGCTCCAAGAGCGGTGGATTCTTCAACGGTGGTCTTAACTACCGGACTATCGTATATGTCGGCCTGTATATGTCTCCACAAAGAGCTAGTTGCCCCTCCGCCCGAGCAACGAATTTCCTCTATCGGAAGGCCCAGCTCTTTTAATATTTCCAGCGAATCCCTCATACCAAACGTCACTCCTTCCATTATACTTCGCAAAAAGTGGGCCATTTCGTGATCAAGGTTTAGGCCGACAAAACTTCCTCGCGCATTGGGATCCATGTGAGGGCTTCTTTCACCGGTCAAATAGGGAAGAAACAGGAGGCCGTCACTACCCGGTGGTGCCTGTGCCGCTACCCGATCAAGCTCTTTGTAACCAATATTACTACCCGTGAAGCTCTCGATAACGTTCTCCTTAAACCAGCGGAGCGCAAGACCCGCTGCCTGCATCGCCCCCATAACATGCCACTTTCCAGGTAAACACTGCCTGAATACGTGTACTCTGCCCATTCCTGGTTTTATAAGTTCATCGGCTGTAGTGAAGAACTGACCACCTGTACCAATCGTAGAAACTGCTATTCCGGATTTTACGGCCCCGATTCCAAGTGCGCCGGCCTGTTGATCCCCTGCTCCGGCTATTATTTTTGTCCCGCTGGACAGCCCGAGCTGCTTTGCGGCTTCGGCAGTCAACTCCCCTGCCACGGAAGTTGACTCAAGCAGAGGAGGAAGGTTTTTCGACTTTAGCCCGACAACTTCCAGCAATTGATTAGACCAGGTTTCCTTTTCCAGATCAAACAAAAGGGTCGCCGATGCGCCCGCTTTCTCCCCTGCTAAATTGTCCGTTAATCGATATCTGATATAGTCTTTTGGCAGTACTACTTTATGGAGTTTATCGAAGACTTCCGGTTCGTTTTCTTTCAACCACAACACCTTTGGAGCTGTAAAACCGGGCAGGCTTCGGTTATAAGTTATATTTAGCAGGTTATTTACCCCAATTATCTCTTCTATCTTTTTAGCCTGGGGTGAAGCACGGTTATCGGCCCATGTGATTGCCGGACGTAATGGCTCCAGGTTTTGGTCCAAAAAGACGGCCGTATGCATCTGCCCGGCCAGTCCCACGGCAATGATCTCCTCCGGGCTTACCTCCGATTTATCAACTGCTGCACGAATAACTCTACAACTAGCACGCCACCATTGATTCGGGTTCTGCTCTGCAGCCCCTTCGGTCGGCCGTGTTAGCTGGTAATCTTCGTCTTTAACGGCAACTATAGTGCCAGCTGAGGAAACGAGAAGGGCTTTCACTCTCGTTGTGCCCAGGTCTAGACCGAGAAGGTACGATTCCTTATTCATTTTCAGATCATCTGTCCACTGTAATCCTTGAATTGAAACAATATGACCTTCCCGGGCGTTCGAAATAGAATAATTATTCTTTCAAAGCGCCAAAAGTAAGGCCTCGGGCCAGGTTGCTCTGGAGGAAAATAGTCAGAATAATTGGTGGCCCTATGGCAAGGATCGTATTAACCGCAGCGAACCCGAACCTCACTCCTCTCGTGCTCCTGGCACTCAATATCATTACTGGGAGAGTTTGTGCTTTTGCACCGGTTAAAGTCAGGGCAAATAATGCCTCATTCCAGGAGAAAGCAAATACAATCAAAGCGGTGGCGAGTAACCCGTTTTTCGCCAGAGGCAAGGCAATCCGCCAGAAGACCTGGTAGTCATTGGCTCCATCGACAAAGGCGGACTCCTCGATCGCTACAGGGATTTCGTTAAAAATACTCCTCATTATCAAAATCCCAAAAGGTAAATTAAAGGTAACATTAACAAGCATCAAGCCCAACCTCGTATCTACGAGATTGATCTTCATCAGAATGATGAAGAAGGGGATAAGAACAACCACAGGAGGTAAAACTCGCTGAGATAGGAAAAATATGGTCAGATCCTTGTTCTGGATAACGGAAAACCGATAACGAGCCAGTGCGTAACCTGCCATGGTCCCAATTATCAATACTATGCCGGTCGTTCCAATGCTCACCACGAGACTGTTTATTAGCCCTTTGATCACGCTCTGGTGGAAAAGAGCGAAATTCCAGTGCTCAAGTGTCGGTTGATAATGAAGAAAAGGGATAGCAGCGCCAGGGTCAAATAATTTTATGCTCGGCTTGAAAGCATTTTCCAGGGTCCAGAGGAAAGGGATCAACATCCAAACAGCAGCTAACGTTAGAACCAGATAAACCATTGCTTTCTTCGGTTTGCTCATGAACTTAAACATTTATCCTCACCTCACTTCCGCGGCGAAGCTCTCTCTGAGCAATCTAAAGAGCTGGAATATTACGATCATCACGATAATTAATAGTACGTAAGCCATAGCGGCACCGTGGCCGAAGTCGAAGTACTTCATAGAAGTCCTGTACACGTATAAAGTGTAAAAAACTGTAGAGCGACCCGGACCACCACCGGTTAGCGAGAACGGCAAACCAAATACCTTAAAAGCCCTGACCATGCGCAACATTATTACCAGAAGAAGGCTAAATCTGATAGACGGTAACTCTACATACCGAAATATCTGGAGGGAAGAGTTAGTGTCAAGCATTGCCGCCTCGTACTTGGACTTTGACACACCCTGTAAACCGGCAAGGAGAATAATGAATGCAAAAGGTGTCCAGCGCCAGATATCCAGTATTACGGAGCTGGCAAAAGCACCTGTGGCGCTCGAAAGCCAGGCTATATCAAGACCAAACCATCCCATAACCCAGTTGGCCAGGCCTCCGGTCTCGTGAAATATCGTCACGCCGAGATACCCTACGGCAACCGTGGTGGTAAAAATCGGTAGAGTAAACACGGTGCGAAAAAAATCTTGAAACTGAACCCGCTTATTTACCACCCAGGCCAGGAAAAGCCCTAACAGAGTTTCCGCAGTTACCGTAATCAAAACGTAATAAATGGTAATTTTAAGAGTAAACCAGAATTCCGAGGAGTTGAAGATATCTATATAGTTCTGTACCCCTATAAAGGCCTCTCTCCCTCTCCCCAGAGTATAGCGATAAAAACTGAGAGAAAAAGAGTTAACCAGAGGGTACAGAACGAAACCCAGGACCCATAACAATGCCGGTAAAAGAAAAACAAACTTTGCAGCACGGCTCTTTCCGGCCAAAATTTCACCCCTTGATATGAAAAAATACAGCCCACGGGTGAAGATACACCCGTGGGCGAAAGATTTATGAAGTTATTCTCCCAACATCTGCTTGTAGTACTCTTTCTGAGATTCTTTACCGTGGCGGGCCGTTATGTTATTGAAGCGCTCTTTAAGTTTATCCAGGGCTTTTGCCGGATCCCTATCTCCGGAGAGTACCTGAGAGATAATTACGTCAACTGCTCTGGCGTACTCTTCGGCTCCAGGAATTCTAAGCAGGTTAAACTGCTGATCGGCGTAGAAGCTTTCGTGATAGCCCTTGGACATTTCGATCGCTCCGTTCTTGCTCCAGCCCTGAGCCGTAAAGTCTTCTACAGAAGCGCTGCCGCCGTGTCTTTCGAGGAAAGCAAATGATCGGCCGACGTCGACACCCGTCCAGCCACGCATCTGATTCCAGAAAGCATTATCTATTCGGGACATGTAAGCGAAGTAATCGTAAGTCATTTGCTGGTTGTCGGAGTATTTTGAGATAACTCCATGCCAGGAACCACCTATGTTATTACCGACAACGTTCGGCTCGTCAAACTCTATCCACTCGTCATCTATCGGGTTATAGGCTTCCATCGTCCCGGGCAATACTGATACGCCTATTTTACCCTTGACATTGGAAGTTTCTTCGTCCTGAGCCAGGGCACCGAGGTCACCCCAGGTGAATGCAACTGCCGCATCACCTTTGAGGAAGAGATCCCAGGCCTCTCCGAGCGTCCAGGCCATCATGGCCCGCGGACCGGCGTCGACTAATTTATTCAAATCCTTTAACGCCTTGAGATGACCGGCAGAATTAACGAGGGGTTCCATGGTATCAGGATTAAACCAGAAGTATTTGTTCTCCGGGGAGATCACGTAGGGAGCAGCCCACGTCATGTAGTGGAACATGCCCTGACCGCCAACTTTGAAGTGGCCGGTAAAGCCGTAATCCTTCTTACCGTCTTCGTCCCAGTCCCAGCCGTTGAAGAACTCTGCGATGTCTATGATTTCCTGGTGGTCGCGCGGCGGAAGATGGTAGGTGTAGCCGTACTCTTCCTCAAACTTCTCTTTGTTCTCTTCTTTCCGAAGTATGTCCTTACGGTAGTAAAATGCCTGGCCGTCGTTGTCGTTCGGCAGGCCGTACCATTCACCACCCCATTTCAGAAGTTGTTCGATGGCCGGGTTAACTGTATCCGGACACCAGTATGGCATCTTCGGATCTTCCATATACTGCTCGATCGGAACTATGTAGCGAGTTCCTTCGAAATAGTCACCGTAGTACCATGATGCCGTGAGAAACCCGTCGTACTGGCCCATACCCGTAATCAGATCCGTAAATATTTTTTGGTGAAAAGTGGCAAGCGGAACTTCCGTTATATTTACCTTACCGCCCGTTTCTTTTCTCCACTGTTTGGCGAAATCGTAGAGTGGTTTTGAAACGGTCGTCTTCGGGGCAAGGATATTGATCGTTTCACCCTTATACGGTTTGCCCTCCAGGAATTCCTGTCGTTCTTGACTGATATATGGGTCATCCGGGGACCCCTTACATTCATCCTGAGCATACACGCTCATCGGTGCGGCAAGAATCAAACCTGCAACTAATGTCAACACTGCCAGAAAAGCAAAATTATGACGAATTTTCATATTATCCTCCTTGTTTTTCGAAGAAAAGTATTGTCAAAGAAACTGGATTTGCTCTATTGCTTCTAACTCAAACGTCCGACTCAAGCCATCTTCACAGTCACCCTCGAATTACCACCTCCCTTTCTATACTTTACTACTTTCCTTCTAATTATCAGGCAAATAAGCAAACGCTTGCTTAAGCGCTTTCTAAAGTGATTATAGCACACTTAAAAACTTCTATCAAACAGACTCTTTAATAGAAATTATCTTAAGAAAATCTAGTTAGAAAACATCTATTCCTTTCATACCGGATTTAATCCATTAAGTCAACCCAAACCCCCGCCGTGGTGCGGGGTTTTGGGTTGACTTTCAAGAGAACCCCTACATTCAATCAGCCTACCGCTTTACCGGGGTTCAATACGTCGTTCGGATCAAAAGCTTCTTTAATCCCCTTCATCAACTTTCTTTCCTCTTCACTTAAAGCCGTCGGCAGATTCTTCAGCCGTGTTTCCCCCACGCCGTGCTCACCGGTTATGACTCCTCCCATGTCGAGAGCAATCTGATAGATTTCATCTTTAAGTTCTTCGAAGTAATCGGGCGCTTCGCCATCGACCTTCATAATATGAGGATGAACGTTACCGTCGGCGGCATGACCATAAACGGGTATCTCCGTTTCGTATTCCTCCGCCAGGTCCTCGATCCTGTCTATCAAATTACCAACTTCGGCAGGTGGAACTGTAACGTCCAGTATGTCCGTGGTTTCTTCTTCAAGAGCGGTGTAAATATTGCTCCGTATATCCAGGATAGATTCCTGTTCCTTTCTCCTCTGGGCAAACAGAGGTTCCAGAGCTCCGTTCTCTTCCAGGACCCCCACCATGGTCTCCGATTTGTCAAAGATCTCCTCTTCGTCTTTGCCCGTAATTATCAAAATCAAGAAAGCTTCTCCCTCTTCGGCAGGCCAGGACTTACCAAGGTGTTCGGCGGATTCTTCGATTAGTTTCCTTTCAACGTATTCCAGAGCCAGCGGCACGTGACCCTCCGTTAGCACTCGTGGTACGGCGCTCATTGCGCTATGTCTATCCTCGAACGGTACCAGCAAAGTAGCCGTTTCATTCGCCTCCGGGTAAAGTCTCAGCGTGACCTCGGTAATTATCCCCAGTGTTCCCTCGCTGCCCATCAGCAAGTGCATAAGATCGTAACCGGTATTGTTTTTGAGGATCTTTCCCCCGAGCGAAACCCGTTCACCCGTGGGCAACACGACCTTCATCCCTTTGACGTAGTTCCTCATAACACCGTATTTTACTGCACGGGCACCACCTGCATTTTCCACTACCAGACCACCGACCTGAGCTCCCTCGTCGCCCGGATGAGGTGGAAAGAAGAGATGGTCGGTTTCGTCCACCTCTTCAAACAGACTTTCCAGGGCAACCCCGGCCTCGCAGGTAACCATCAGGTTATCTTCATCGAGGTCGATTATCTCGCTCAACCTCTCCAGGGATAAGATAATGCTGGGTTCAGTTGGAATAGCCGCTCCGCAGAGACCCGTACCGGCGCCCCTCGGGATCACGTTTACCCCCTGTTCGTTGGCCAGTTTCATTACGGCGGATATTTCCTCGGAATCTTCAGGTTTTACTACTACTACGTCTTCAGTTGCTTCCGGCGAAGCCGGTTCGGGAGTTTCATCGTGAAGGTAACCTTCGATCTTTTCTAAATCCTGAATTACCCAATCTTCTCCTGCAATAGTTATCAGTTCTTCAATTAAATTATCATTCATTAATGATCCTCCTCCAGCTGTCTAATCAACTCCGGTACTACTTCGTATAAATCGCCCACGATACCGTAATTAGCGTATTCAAAAATCGGAGCCGAGGGGTCGTTATTTATCGCGATAATGATATCGGAATCCTTCATTCCTGCGAGGTGCTGCGACTGGCCGGATATCCCACAGGCAAAGTAAATTTTGGGCTTCACCCGTCGGCCACTGTAGCCAACCTGGTGGGCACGATCGATCCAGCCGTCATCCACCAGCGGTCTGCTGGCTCCAACTTTTCCTTCTAAGGTAGTCGCCAGATCCTCTATCAATTCGAAATCATCTTCCTTCTTCAAGCCCCTGCCTCCGGCAACAACTACCTCGGCGTCTTCCAGATTTACCTTTTCGCCGCGCTCTTCTTTTAGTATCTCTACCGCACCAGAACTACCTTCGTCCAGCGAAAGATCCACCTCTATTACTTCACCGTTTTTGCCCTCGTCGCGCCGGGCTTCGGGAAATTCCCTGTAGCGAACGGTTGCAAGTTGTGGCGATGTTCTCGATTTGATGTGAGCCAGAATGTTACCGCTAAAGGCGGGGCGAATCTGAATGAAGTTTTTATCCTCATCAATATCCAGCCCGGTACAATCAGCAGTTAAGCTGGTATCAAGAGCCATCGCAACCCTCGGAGCCAGCGAACGACCGAAGTTCGTCGCCCCGATCAGAATTACTTCCGGATTTACCTCGGAGATAACGCCCAATAGAGCCTCTTTATAGCTAGTCTCCACTGGTTCTTTCAAAGAGGAATCGACTCCGTAGTAAACTTTATCGGCTCCACGGTATATCAATTCTTCGGTAGGGAGTTTTTCGCCCGCAAGCAATGCAGCGCTCAACTCTCCCTCCAGCTTATCGGCAAGTTCCCTGCCTTTTCCGAGCAATTCGTAACTAACTGGATGAACTTTACCCCCGTTGTTTTCCGCAAATACCATTACATCGCTCATCTATTTCTCCCTCCCGAGATCCAACTTTTCGAGCAATTGGTTGACGGCATTACCCGGATCCTCACGCAGAAGCAAGGACTCCCTCTTATCGGGCGGCGGCACTTCCATATTCGCAACTCTGGTAGGAGAACCCGTAACTCCAAGGTTATCCGGATCTATCGATATATCTTCCACGCCCCAGTGGGTAATATCTGCCTTCCTGGCCCTCTGTTTATCCTTAAATGAAGGTAGTCTGGGGTCATTTACGTCCTTAGTTACTGTAATCAGTCCCGGGGTCTTCATCGACTTCACGTAAGTTGCCCCCCAGCTTTCCGACTCGACCTCTACCGCGTTTTCCCCCCGCGCCGTTACGTTAGAAACAAACGCTACGTGCGGAATATTCAGGAATTCAGCAACTTCGGGTCCGACCTGACCGGTGTCTCCGTCGACTGTTTTTTCACCTGAAAAAATCAAATCGAAATTACCCACGGTATCGATGGCCTTTCCCAGAGCCAGTGAGGTCGCCCAGGTATCCGAACCGGCAAATTCTCTACCGTGCAATAGAACCCCTTCATCGGCACCACGAGCAATGGCATCTTTGAGCGTGGACTCGGCCTGTTTCGGCCCCATACTTATCGCTATTACCCTGCCACCAACTTCTTCTTTGTACTTGACCGCCTCTTCCAGCGCATTAAGATCAAACGGATTGGGTTCGAGGGGAGCTGAAGACCTGTCAACTCTTCCTTCTTCGTAATCGAACTCCACCTGATCCATATCCGGAACCTGCTTTATCAAAACGATATAGGTTAAATCCCGCACAAAATCACTCCCTGTATTCAGCAATTATTGACTCAAGTTTCGAATCTTTCACAAAAGGTAGAGAAAACGGACCTTCGGGTATTACCAGCAATTTGTCCCCGGAACCGAGCTCCTCCGTTAAGTCCTGGATAAAGGCTTGAAGGTCCTCTACCGGTCTCAACATCATATCCTTTATCAGGCTTTTTGATAATGACGACTTTACAAATACTTCGTGTTCACTCAATACCTCGCATAACACCTGGTTTTCCCATTGGGCAATAATCGGACCGTTTTTTTCTATGTAATCCAGTACAGAAGCCGGATCGTCGTTATCCCTGCCAAGAGAATAAAAGTTATCGGGACCAACTCCCGCAGAACACTCCGCAGCTACAATGATCGGTGCTCCCGGTTTCGCCACCAGCGAGGCAGTATACATGCCCTTTACAGTTTGATAGAGATCCTGATCGAGTGGATAACCGCTATTGGTCGTGAGGACGGCGTCATAGTGCCTTTCCAGCTCGATGCTTGAAACTTCCAGATCAAGCCCCACTCCTGTGAGAAATGCCCTCTCGAAGTCTCCGGCAACGATATTTACTATCTCCTGCTCCTTATTGAGCACTACGTTTAAGACGAAATCCAGTCCGGCCAGTTCTGCTGCTTCCGTTGCTCCCTCGTGGACTGGGTTACCGGGTAATATTCCAGTACTCGCGTCTTTGTTTCCGATGTTCTCGTAAGAGTGGTTCGCCAGTATAGAAGACCTGGAGGCCACTCCGGGTAAGATGCTTTTCCGCCCTCCGGAAAAACCGGCAAAGAAATGCGGTTCGATAAAACCGGTAGATATTATTAGATCGGCCCCGGCCACGCTTTTATTTATCCGGGCTTCGTAGCCCTGTGAGACTTTGCCAACTGAGCTAACTTCGGATTCGACCGCATCATGGCCGATATATTCAATCCCGTCGGGCAATTTTTCTCCGCCGGCAAGTTTCATCGCTTCCGATCTGTCCGGAGGTTCATGTAGCCCCGTAGCAACCACCACTTTTACCTTCTCGCAGTCCACTCCGGCAGCAGTCAGCCGGTCGATCAGGATTGGCACGAGTAAATCATCGGGACATGCCCTGGTCCTATCATCGATAATAATTGCGACTGTTATGGTCCCTGCGGGTTTTTTCTTATTCTCGACGATTTTTTCGAGGGTCTCAGATCCTATAGGTTCTTCGAGCGCTTCTCGAACCGCCTCTTTCGGATCATCCAGGGAATCCGTGTCGGGCGTCTGACCAAGCTCTACTATCTCCTGGTCGGAAACCTCTACTTCTATCTGTCCCTTACCATAGGGTAATTCAATTTTCAATTTCTCCTCCTCGAAATACTTCCGGTCAGGAACGTTCCTCGGTTATTTTCTCTACGTAGCCGCTCTCCCGAAAAGCCTCCAATGGTTCGGGTGGTCTTCCTTCTTCGACCATAACTTGCTTTATTAAAGGCCTAACATCTGTTTCGTACGCCTCTTTCAGAATTTCCTCGCTCTTAACGGGATTGGTACTCTTCTGTTCCTTTTCCAGGCTCGTCTGGTCAACTATCAAGGCCTTTGCATATAATTTTTGCACGGTGTTTACCGTTTGTATCATGGCCTCGATCTTGTTTTTGATTATATGCATCTGATCAACCATATAGGAAATATCCAGGGAGCCGATTTCCGGATCCGACTTAGCTTTGACGATCTCCTGAAAGATGAGGAATATTTCGTATGGATTAATCGAACCGGTCGTCAGATCATCATCAGCGTACTTCTTGTTGTTAAAGTGAAACCCTCCGAGAGCCCCCTCATCTATCAGGAAAGAAACTATATGTTCGATATTAGTTCCCTTCAGATGATGTCCGGTATCAACTAGCACCTGGGCCTTTTCGCCTAGCTTGTTACAATAGTTAAGAGACATTCCCCAGTCAGCAATATCCGTATGGTAAAACGCTGGCTCAAACGGTTTGTACTCGATCAACATCTTCCCGTCGGCCGGGAGTCCCTCATAGATTCGTGAAAATGAATCTTCCAGGCGGGCTTTTCTCTCCCGAAAATCGTCCTGACCCGGATAGTTCGTTCCATCTGCCAGCCATATACTAAGGACGTTAGAGTCTACCTCTTCCATGATATCGATACACTCGAAGACGTGGTCCAGTGCCTTGTTTCTGATGGACTTATCGGGATTAGCCAGGCTGCCGAACTTGTAATCGTAATCTTCAAAAAGGTTCGGGTTTACTGCTCCAATTTCTAAGCCAAGATCCCTGGCTTTGTCCTTCAATTTACCGTAGTCCGAGGTTTTATCCCAGGGAATGTGAACTGCTACTGAGGGGGAGCCTCCCGTTAGTTCCTGGACTTTCGCGGCATCCTCCAGCCGGTCTTCGACGTTCCTTGCCGAGTACGGCTCTTCAAAGGTAGCAAATCTCGTTCCGGCGTCGCTATACCCCCAGGAAGGGGTTTCAATTTCTAACCCTTTTATCGATTCCTTAACCTTTTCTACGTTGACTCCACGCTGAGTTAATTCTTCTTTCAAAATTCCGTATTTGTCTTTCCATATTTCACTCATTTTTTATCACCCTTAAGCACTTTCAAAGTTTTATTTGCAGCGAAATTTCCCTTCAACTGCTCAAGTTTAATACTTTTCTCGCCAATGCCAGACCTAATTTCTTTTGCTCGCTGCCCTCAAGGTGGATTCCGTCTTTACTGCTCGACTCTATGTGTTGCCCCGCATCTAAAAGATGGCAGTCCTTTTCTTGGGAGATCCTCCGGAATTCTCTGGCCAGTTTCCGGGACTTTTGCCTGGCACCTCTAAAGATATCTTCGTACTCCGACAGTTCCGCAATTGGTGGTGGTGCGACCAACAATGTTTCCGGAGAACTCTCCTCTCTTCCTGTTTCGCTTTTCGACACCATATCTACAAGGGTCCCGGCCCCTTCGGCAACGTCATACGCAGTCACCGAAAAGCGAGCTTTTAAATCATTCGTTCCCAGCATGATAATTATCAGATCGAGAGGTTTGTGTGATTCCAGACAGGGTAAAAGATAGTTCTTACCACTTTTATAGCCTTCGATCGGGTCTTCCCAGACGGTGGTTCTACCGTTTAAGCCCTCTTCGATCACCACATAGTCTTTTTTAAGCTCCTTCTCCATCACTACCGGCCAGCGCCATTTCCTTTCAAAACGCTTCTGAGTTCCTGGCCTGCATCCCCATGTATTGGAATCTCCATAGCAGAGTACTTTATACATACCGCACCTCGGTTATTCCAGGTCTTTGTACTGGTAAAATTTTTCGTACGCCTTTTTCCACTTTTCAGGTTCTTCCGGCGTATAAGTCTCCAAATCTATTGAATTCCCGACGGACTTTCTCCCTTCCTCAAGTGAATCGAGCTCCCCCAGTTCTATCGCCTGAATCAGTGCGTTCCCAATTGCAGTGGCCTCCGCCGGTCTGGTCACGACCTTCCTGTTTAGTGCATTCGCGCTAAACTGGGAAAGCAATTTATTTCGGACTCCGCCCCCGACAATGTGAAGAGTTTCTATTCTTTCATCCAGGAGGGATTCCAGTTTTTCCATTATGTAGTTGTAATTGAGCGCGAGACTTTCCAGTACAGTCCTGATAAGTTGCCCCTTCGTCTCGGGAACCTTCTGGCCGGTGCGTCGACAGAAA
>CAZRDU010000038.1:0-15163 GCA_964599005.1 uncultured Thermotogae bacterium | reverse complement strand
GAGTGACCGAGGACGATATCGAGTACAAGCGTGGCGTCTGGTTTAAGTCGAGGACACAGGTTCCTTACAGCAGGATAACGAATATCGGCGCCAAGCAAGGCCCGGTACAGAGGTCTGTAGGTTGTGGGCAAATCGATGTACAGACTGCAGGAAGCTCCGATAAAAACGGGCCGGAACTTAAGATCAAAGGAGTCGAGGATTACGAGGAAATCCGGTCAGAGATCGCGAAGAGGATCAGGGGTTCAAAACCCTCGTCCGCGGGGGAGACGTTTACTCCGGAAAATGGGGAAACCGAGAGTTCATCCGACGAGATAGTCCAGGAGTTGAAGAAGATAAGGGAGCTTCTGGAGAAAAAATAAGAGAGTTCCGGGGTTGGCCAGGCCCTGACTTGCCACTTTCTTCTACAGGGACGGGGGTATTGCGAGATCATGAGATCTCTCGGCAACGCTATCGTATTTATTTTCGGAGGCGGGATAGTGGCCGCCGTCTGGCTGTTTTTCGCAGGGTTGGCTTACCTGAGCATAATTGGTATTCCGTTTGCCCGGTCTTTCATCGAGTTTGCCAAAATAGCCGCTTTCCCTTTTGGCCAAGAAATAGTAAGGGAAAAAGAGGGAACCCTGGCGGTTAAAGGAGCCAGAAAAGTATTTAACGTTCTCTGGTTTCCGTTTGGAATTCTTATGTTCCTCCTTCATTTGATTCTGGCGGTAGAAGCTGCATTAACTATAATCGGTATCCCGGTTGCCGTTATGCACGTGAAAATGGCCAAATTCCTGCTTTTTCCGATGGGGGCGAGGGTAAAACCCTCAAAAGAAGCCAAAGCTTAAGCTATTGCTAAAAGAGCTAATAAGGAAGGTTGGCTTAGAGACTAGCGGAGTGTTTGGAAAAGTTAGTTCTCTACTTCGTTTTTGTTTTTGTTTTTCTTGTCTTCGTACATTCTATCGTCCGCTTCTTTAATTTTTTTCTCGATATCGAGTTCCTCGTCAGGGTCGAAGTTGCTGTAACCGATCGCTATACTCAGTGGGATATCAATAAGGTCGCTCTCCTCGTTCCATGCCTGAACTTCTTCTTTCAACCGTCCCGCTACCAGCTGCGAATCCTGGCCGGTCTCCGGAAGTAAGACAAGGAATTCGTCGCCTCCATATCGAATAACGCTATCGACCTTTCTTACATTGGATTTGAGTATTTCGGCGACCTCTTTTAACACCTTGTCTCCCCTCGAATGGGTGTAATAATCGTTTACTTCTTTGAACCCGTTTATATCAACCATCAAAAATGAAAGGGTGTGGTTATAACGTTGGGCTCGCTGTACCTCTTTGGCGAGCACCTCCTGTAGGTAATGTCTGTTGTAAAGACCGGTTAGCTGGTCGTGAATTGCCTGTTCCCGGAGGTCCCCTTCAAGCTCGGCTCTTGCCAGCCTCTCCCGTAAATGGTTTGCCAAAATTTGTAAAAGATTTGTGTCCTGATCAGAAAATTCCTCCCTTTCAGTAGAAAAGACCTGTAAGGTTCCTATACTCTCTATTGGCACACTTATAAAGGAACTAAATCGGTCCGGTGTGAGGTCGTCTTCGAAATACCTGGAGAGGTCATTGCCGCGAATTATTTCTCCTTTTTTCGTCGTTATACTTGACAAGTTGTTACATATTCCATACGGGGTAATTGCCTCATCCTCCCGCGATATTCTGTTTGCTTTTGCGATAAGAGTATTTTCTTTCCGTAAATTTAGAGCGCAACAGTCAAAATCCAGGACCTTACTGACAATCCGGACTGCTTTGTCGTATATATCACCCTTTGATTCACATTTCTGGATTTCTTTGAGCCCTTTCCTGAGGGCTTCTAGCTTTCCCTGCTTGCGATGGTTGTCATCGTTGTTCATTTCCTCTCTCCCCTCGCGGGCCTTAGTAGAGCCCTTAATTTTGCAGAATATTTTACCTTCAGAAGTCTTATCCAGATGAAGGTAGAGCGGTTGATCAGAATCCTTGAATAATTTACCGGAAATTTCCCCTTCCCATCCCCCGTTTTCGGTGACTTTTGGAAGGATTTCGTTCATGAATTCTTTTTCCGCACTAATGTCGCTGATAAACTGCCAGCTCTTATTGATCAGTGTTCGGTTATTTTCGTAACCGAAAATTGAAGCAAAAGAGTTATCCACGTAGGTAAAAGTACCGTCCGGCCTCATCACTGCAGTGCCGACTGAAAGTTTTTCGTCCGCTTTACCGTTTTTGCAGCCGCCGTTATTTGCCCTTGAACTCGAGCTAGAGGGTGTATCAACCTCCTCGAACAACCAGTCTCTGATCTCCTCCAGCCGTTTTGATATATATTCGATTCGTTCCTCTTTCTTTTCTTTCATTTTAATTAACGTGAAATAATAAGCTCAAAAATAGAATATACAAAAATAAGAAATAAGTCAAATGAATAGAAAAGTCACAGCTCTTTATATATTCGTGTACAAGTAGTTGAAAGAATTCAAATTGATTGCGGTTTTCCTGTGACACTGGTTGGTGTATTCTACAAAGTGTTTTATAATTTAGATGTTGAAGTGCTGTAAAGGGTGAGGCGGCCTTTTTGCTGACGCGAACTTTTTTCTTCTGACACCGCATTCGTTTGCAATTTAAACTTTCCCTCTTTACGCCTATTTATCCCGGAGGTGGAACTATGGAGGTAGAATTTAAGGTAGAGTCCGATCATTTGAGAAGAGATGGACCGGCAATAGAGGCGGCGATCGACCAATATACCTCCGCCTTTTGGCCATTCGGTCGCAAGGAAAAAGCCCACAAAAAGCTTGAAGAAAAGCGAAATGAACTAATTGAGAAACACGGAATCGAAAAAGACGCGCAACTAAACGACACTTACCTAACGGTAACGGGGGTTGAGACCGAAGAAGAGGCCCGGGAGATAATTGAGTCTTTTAAAGAGGACCTGCGTGATTTCTACCGGGAAGAACTAGACCTCGATGCCCCGCCTATAGAGCTTTCTATAAATTCTTAGTACCTTCGAAAGGAGGAAATAAAAAGCAGGGTGGTGGATAATCCGGGGAAAACTTATGTGGGGAGGGTTTTGATTCAGGCAAGTTTTCCTTCAAGAAAAGAAGGTGTAGGGTTCTGCAGAAACTGAGAACAACTGACAGGCTTTATTCCCTGTAATATTGAATTACAGGTTTAAAAACCTGTATAATATTGGTCCCGGGGCTAGGTATAATTTTCTCCTGGAGGGATGGTCACGGTGGATCAGAGGATCTATACAGTTATTACGGGTGATGTCGTCAACTCCGCGGAATTGGAAGATTACGGAAAATCCCTCGAGAAGGTTTTTAGTCAGTTTGGGGAAGATTACGATGATAAACTTCCCCTTGAGGTGGATCGGTATTCGGGCGATCAATTTCAGTTTGTTCTGGGGGGATGCAGGCTGTCGCTGAGGGCTTCGCTCTATATTTACACGAAACTTTATTCTCTCGAGGTTCCGGTGTCCGTTCGAATGTCTATTTCCATCGGCGAAATCAAGGACCTACCGGAGGGGCGAGTTTCCATGGGAGAGGGCGAAGTATTTCGCCTTTCCGGGTCAAATCTGGACGAGATGAAAAAGCACCAGCGAGTAAACTTTGTCGCTGCGGGCGATATTATCGACCAGGATGTTGGTAAATTACTTCGAGGATCGATGGATCTACTCTCCGCCATCTTGATGGGCCTATCTCCGGCCCAGGCTGAGGTTATGTGGTATAAGCTGAAGGGTTATACACAGAAAGAAATCGCGACGAAAACCAATCGAAAACAACAATCCGTCAGTGACATACTAATTGCCGGTCAATGGAGGAATTTAAAAGGGTTTCTTGAATCTTTTGAAAGGACTTTTGAGAAGTTCTGAATAATACAGGCTTAAAAACCTGTATTATACTGTAACAAGGTTTAGGGCCTGTATAATAGGTGGTGTAGGTGAAATTTCTTAAGGAAATCGGCGAGATTGTCGGTTTGATACTATTTGGGTTGATTCTTGCCGGTTTACTCGGGTGGGCCAGGAGATATGGCTATCTCGGATCCACGGAAAAATATTATGCTTACCTTGTCGTCTTCATTGGCTGGTTGATACTGATATTTCCCGCAGGTGGAATTATTGGGGGTTATCTGAGGAAGCGGGAGCCAGCCGCGTATAAGAGTCCGGGACTCCAGGAGGCCGGGAGGGTTATCGGGCGTCTGGAGCGGACGATTATTTTGATCTTCTACCTCGCTGGATCTCTGGAAGGCATTGCTTTTTTGGTGGTTGCAAAGTCGATTTATCGATTTGGAGATCTTCGAAAGGGTCATCGGAATGAGAGCGATGACGGAGACGGAGAAGTAACTTTTTCAATCTCTGAGTACATCATACTCGGTAGCCTGTTGAGTTATACATTTGCGATCCTGGTGGGGTTTACGATTAACTTAATTCTGGGTCATCTTGGTATTGGTCTGGATTTCGTAGTTTGAAAAGGAAAAAGATTTACAATCCCTAACAAACCGGGAGCCAATTACGAACACAATAAGCTACCGTAACTATCCTAATTTATTCGGGCATAAACCTAATCCCGATCGGAGCGGAGCAGTTAATTTTTTTGCTAGGAAAATTTGAAGATCATCCACCTTCGAGAATTTGCACCCGTTTTGTTGGATTGTTTCACCCGGGACGAGGCGGAGCGAGTTACGATATTAAAGTAACAAATTTACGAAAACCACTAAAGAAGAGGTAATAAAAGTGAAAGATAAAGACGTGAGGAGATACGGAGAAGGTCCTTTCAGTGTTGCGGTTATACACGGAGGACCTGGTGCACCGGGCGAAATGAAACCCGTGGCAGAGGAATTGAGTTCCGGTCGAGGTGTTCTGGAGCCTCTGCAGACTGCTCCTTCTATCGAGGGTGAGGTCGATAATTTGAGGGATAGTTTAGAGAAGCTGGGACACATCCCTTTGACTTTAATAGGCTACTCGTGGGGTGCGTGGTTGAGCATTATATTTTCAGCGATTCATCCTGTGCTGGTCGAAAAAGTAATTCTCGTGGGCTGTCCTCCTATCAAGGAAAAGCATGCTTCCGAGATAACCAAAAAGCGGTTAAACAGGCTGTCAGAAGACGATAGAGAAGAGGCGCGAACGCTGCTTGATAATTTCAACGAAGGGTCGGGAGAAAAACGGGAAGAGGACCTGTTCAGGTTCAGCGAATTAGCCAGAAAGGCCGACTCATGTGACCCCCTTCCTTCTGCTGGCGACCTGGCGGACGTCGAGTTGAAACCAGAGATTTATACCCAGGTCTGGGATGAAGCCCGGGAAGTCAGAAAAAGTGGAGAATTACTAGATCTGATCCGGATGGTCGAGTCCCCGATCGTGGCGATTCACGGTGATTGCGACCCTCATCCCGCCGAAGGTGTCAGAGGGCCTTTATCCCGGAATGTTGAGGATTTTAGATTCATTCTCCTGAAAGAGTGTGGGCATACCCCCTGGATTGAAAGGAACGCCAGGGATAAATTCTACGCGATTCTCGAAGGAGTACTGGGGTGAGTGTTATGTTCGTTTTAAACAGCAGGTGAACCGACACTGGTTTCGGAAATAACAGTCCCTGAGGGGAGCGTGGTAGAAGGGACGGCCCCGATATGGGCGGATCTAACCGGGGACGGCGCGAGGGAAATAATCGTCACAGTCAGATATCGAGATCAGAATGATCTTATCCTTTTATTTTTTTTAGACTCTCCTTGGCATTGTTAGCCAGAAAGATCATGTCACCGCCGGTGATAACGTAATCAAATCCCTGGGAAATTCTCCTGTTTGTCTCCTCGCTCCCCCACGCGAATATTCCTAATGGAATATTACTCTCGCTGGATTTCTTTAAACATTCATCGATCTTTTCTTCAAGTAATTCAGTCTGACTCTCTTTGTAATTTTCGCCTATTGAATGGGACAGATCCCACGGTCCGACAAACAGGGAATCCACTCCATCGATAGAGGCGATGTCCTTGAGGTTCACGAGAGCTTTTACCGTTTCGATCTGGAGGACAACGGACTGGTTTTGGTTCTGTTGTTCGTAACATTCATCCAGGTGGTCAGCACCATCTACGCCGTAACCTGTGGATCTGGGATTTCCCACACCTCGCTCTCCAATTGGCGGGTATTTTGCTGCTTTTACTACTTCTCGTGCTTCCTCCGGGTTATCTATCATCGGAGCGATAATACCTTCTGCTCCACAATCCAGCACACGAGAAATCAGGTCCACGTTTTCTTCAATTCTGACAAATGGGACGATATTCGCTGCCTCCGCGGTGGTAATTAAACCCTCGATTGTCTCCGGGTTCTTCATAAAATGTTCGGCACCAATTACCACGAAGTCGAAGCCAACCTCTGCCAGGACTTCCAGTGCTGCCTGTG
Source organism: uncultured Thermotogae bacterium (assembly GCA_964599005.1). Taxonomy (GTDB): domain Bacteria; phylum Bipolaricaulota; class Bipolaricaulia; order M55B111; family M55B111; genus JAGXLP01. The sequence goes on along the minus strand of CAZRDU010000038.1, from coordinate 8,788 downwards.
ATCTGGAGAAAAGAAAAGTGCCTACTGTAGTCTCGTTTTGATCGATCATCTGATTGATCCTGCTCATGCTTTTTCACCCACGTTATACGGTTATGTTATCGGATAAAGTATGCTAGCGACCAGTTCTATGTGACCTTTCTCATTTCATGTTAATTATACCAAGAAAAGTTTCTACGACTTTCGGATCGAACTGAGAACCGGAATTTTCCTTTAATTCGCTGATGGCTTTCGACTTCGGGATGGCGTCTCTGTATGGTCTGTCAGTCTGCATGGCGTCCCAGGCGTCCACGACGGCGATAATTCTTGCTTCCAGCGTGATGTCTTCTCCCTTTAGTCCTTTAGGGTACCCCGTACCATCGTACTTTTCCTGGTGCTGGGCAATTATTTTTGCTGCTCTCTCAAGGCGCGGTACTTTACTGACTATTTCGGCCCCGATCTCCGGGTGTTTCCGCATTTCTTTCCATTCCTTGTCGGTCAAGTCTCCCGGTTTTCCCAGTATCGAATCCGGTATTCTGACCTTCCCGATATCGTGTAGTCTAGAGGCATACCCGAGCTGATGTAGCCTTTCCCGGGAAAGATTTAACCTCTTACCAACCTCTTCGGCGTACTCCTGAACCCGATTAATGTGTTCTCCTGTATACTCGTCTTTGGCTTCAACTGTTTGAGAGAGTGCTTCCAATGTACCTATGGTCATTTCCTGAAGTTCTTTCTGATTCCTTAGATAGTGCAGGCCGTACCCCAGGTCGTTAGCCAGTTCTTGTAAAAGATGGATACTGGATTTCGAAAAGCTCATTTTGTTTTGAGAGTAGATGTTCAGTGTGCCGTATACCGCATCTCCCTCTCCCCTGGGTATGGGTAATGCTATGGAAGAGGAAAAACCGTATTTTTCGGCATCCTCCTGCCAGGGTCTATAGTCAGGATCGTTGGATTGGGTAATTCCCTCCATAAGCTGGGGTTCGTTTTCTCGTATCGCCTTTCCGGTCGGACCCTGACCCAGTTCTCCTTTGGACCAGCGAATATCGAGATCCTTCAGGTATTTTTCTTCGAATCCTGAGTGAGCTACCGGTATTACCTTCTTATCAGGCCCGGTCTCCTTTTCTCCGATCCAGACCAGTGGGTAGTCCTTTACATCTGTAATGGTGTCGCAGGCCCTGTCTAGAAAGCCGGACTGGTTTTCAACCCGGGTTATGAGGTGATTTATTTCTATGAGGAGTTCCAGGTTCTTGTTTGCTTCTCTAAGCCTTTCTTCCACCCGGTGTTTTTCAGTTATGTCGAACCCATAAGCACGTAATGCCTTTTTGTCGGGTAAAAGATGAAAATAAAAGCCAAACGAGCCCGAATTCTCCCCTCCTTTAAACTTAAATTCCTTATAAAGGGTTCCTTTCTCGCCCGTATCTTCTTCGTCGTATTCGCCGGTTAATCCTTCCTGTAGTCTTTCTTTAATATCATTTAATTTATTTTTCGTTGTTCCTTTTAAAACATCGCCTGCTAAAATATTTTTGGCGGCATTATTTGCGAAGTTAAGCTGTAAGTTTTCGTCCCACTCAATTACGGGGTGAGGGTTGTGTTCAGGATACGAAGCCAGATTGTTTATCCGCTGTTTTTCTTCAGTTATGTCCTTGAAATGAAGAGCAAAGTACATGTCGCTATCCATTCTCTTCTCCTCGGTTATGGGAAAAATTCTTTCCTTGAGATGGCGACCGATCGAGGAGGCGTAAAATACTTCCGTCTGGTTGCAATCCCCGGATAGACAGGCTTCAAGAGGGCATTCCGAGCTTGGTTCTGGTAGTTTTCTGAGTAACTCGTGGCACATTTTTCCTTCGATTTCGTCTTTACTCCTCTCCAGCAGATCTGCGGCCACGTTGTTAGTTTTGACTACTTTTCGATCTGAGTTTATTATGAATACTGGGTCCCGGAGGTAATCAAATAAATCCTGCCACGGGATGTGGTTACCATTTGCTTTTTCCCTGTCAAAATCTCTTTGGGCTTTCTCGTCCTTGTTCAATATTAATCTACCTCCTTTTTGATGTCCGGGTATATCGCGTTTGCGTTCGAGGGTGAAACTCAGGTAAAGAATTTAAATTCTTTTTTCTCTGGGTCAATTACCTCGTTGTAGTTTGTCTAAACCAAAAAGATTTGTAATCATTAAAGCCTTGATCCTACATTATCATTTACTAAACTGTATTTATCCACTGCGGATAACCCCATAATCAAATTATTGAAAAAATACCCTTCAATCAAACTACTGTCGGCCGGAAATAAAAGGAATTTTCTTTTTCTCCGAAACTTACCGAAGAATCCCCGGTGCTTGCACTATTCAGCTAGCTTGTGAAACCCCTCAGAAACCTATATTCTTATCAATACCATTAGTTAGTTGTATGAACTCAACTGACTGACTCGAGGCGGTGCTAAGATGGACGGTACGGGACATTCTGAGTTAGAAAGCTCAGTAACAGAGATAGCTGATCTCCGGCCTGGAGATCACCTCTGTTGCATTCACAAAACGAAAAAAGAACACAGGAACGTGGTCACCCCGTTTATCCGCGGTGGGCTGGAGGGAAACCAGAAAGTCATCTACATCGTGGACGCCAATACGGCGGAAGAAATACTCGACTATCTTAGAAATATCGATTATCCCCCCGAACCCTATATCGAAAAAGGTCAGTTAGTTCTTTTAACGCGGGATCAGTCTTACGTCAGAGGTGGCTCATTTGATCCGGACGCGATGATAGAATTGCTTGAAAAAGAAACGAAAAAAGCATTGGAGGAAGGGTTTGATGCCCTGAGGGTGACGGGAGAAATGACCTGGGCTCTGCGGGGACACCCGGGATCGGATAGGTTGATGGAATACGAGAACAAGCTAAACCGGTTCTTCCCGAGACACCAGGCCCTTGGTCTCTGTCAATACGATAGGACTGAATTCGACCCGGAGGTATTGCTTGGCGTTCTGCGTACCCATCCGATAGCCGTGATCGGTGACGAGACTTACGAAAACTTCCACTTCATCCCACCGAAGAAACTTCTGGGGGAGAACCCGAAGGAAGCCGAACTCCGCTCCTGGGAAAAAGGACTCGAACAAAGCAAAGGGAAGACCCTAAGACTTGAACACGTTAATTCTCTCCTGCGGTCGATTAGAGACGTCAACCAGATTATCGTTCAGGAAGAAGAGATAGAGACCATAATGCGGAAGGCCTGTGAGTCGCTGCTTGAGACCAGGGATTATCTGGGTATAAACCTTGCTTTGGCGGGCGAAAAAGGCGGTAATATAAGTCCGATGATTCAGGTCGGTGAGCACGATTACGATCAATCATTTTCCGTTTCGACCGAGGGAAAAGGTAATGGGCCAGCCTGTATTAAGGAGTCAATCAGTTCCGGTAGAACAGGAGTCATCTCGAGTAAAGAAGATGGATTTGACTGTGCCGATTGTTCCTACGGCACACCGGATGATCATGCTACTTCACTTTCCGCACCGATGGTTAGCGAAGACGAAGTAATAGGGGTGCTCCAGGTTTGGATGGTTCCGAAGGTGCGGGTCGATCGAGAAGAAAAAGACCTGTTAAAAGAAGTGGCCGGAGACCTCGCTCTGGCCTGGGAAAAAGCAAGGACAGAGACCCGGCTAAAGCAAGAGCGAAACTTTCTCCATAAACTGGCTGAAGCAAGTCCCGTTGCCATAACTGAAGTAGATAAAGATGGCAATATAATATTCGCAAATGATAGAGCAGAAGAGGTCTTTTCGCTGGAAAAATCCGAGATAGTTGATAGAAAGTACAACGACGTCGACTGGCAAATTACTGACTTTGCGGGGGAAAGCTATCCGGACGAGGAGCTTCCGTTCGAAGTAGTAAAAGAAACGGGTGAACCTGTTTTTGACGTGAGGCATGCGATCGAGTGGCCAGATGGTGAAAGAAAACTCCTCTCAGTGAGTGCGAGCCCCCTTTTCGACGAAGATGGGGAATTCGACGGATCTATTAGTGTGATTGAAGATATCACCGAAGAAGTTGAAACCCAGAAAGAACTGGAGAAAAGCAAAGAACGCTACAGGATGTTGTTTGAGAGGATGAACGAAGGGGCAGCACTTCACGAGTTAGTAACTGATGATAAAGGAAAACCAGTAGATTATAGAATCATGGCAGTAAATTCCAACTTCGAATCTATTATCGGTTTAAAGAAAGACCAAATCCTGAAAAAAAAGGCTACGGAAGCATACGGGGAGGAAGAAGCCCCCTACCTGGAACGTTATGCTGAAGTCGCAACTACAGGGGAACCAATTAGGTTTGAGACGTATTACCAGTCGATGGATAAATATTTTGAGATATCCGTCTTCTCCCCCCAGGAAGGAAAATTTGCCACCGTCTTTACGGATATAACCAAACGTAAAAAGGCCGAAGAAAAGAAGGGTCATTTAAACTCCCTGCTTCGATCAATAAGAGATATCAACCAGTTAATTGTCAAAGAAGATAATAAAGATCGTCTGATCCAGTCCGTCTGTGATACATTACTCGAGACCAGAGGTTACGAACACGTCTGGCTGATTTTGCTCGAGGGTCCGAGAGAACATGAATTGGCCGCTCATGCCGGTTTCGACGAAGATTTACAACAATTGCGGGACTTTATCGAGGAAGGCGGGCTCCCCGGATATGCCAAGAAGGCTTTAGCTGAGCCAGATGCCGTAGTTACACAAGACCCTTCTTTTGAAAACGAAGAGAAAATTTCGGATAAGGTTTCCGGATTAGGAGTGGTTACTGCCAGGTTAGAATACGATGGAGATGTGTACGGTCTACTTTCGGCTTCGATGCTTCCTCATTTGGTGGATAACGAGGAAGAGCAGGACTTGCTTGAAGAAGTGGCGGGGGATGTGGCTCTCGGGATGCACGATTTGGAATCCTCGCATCAGCTAAAGCGGCGAGAAAGCCAGCTCCGAAGGTCACAAGAAGTTGCTAATGTAGGCAGCTGGACGATTGACCTGGAGACGGGTGAACTGGACTGGTCCACACAAGCTTATCATATTTTTGGCGTAACGGAGGGCCAGCATGTTGATTACGAGGATTTTTTGGGTTTCATCCACCCTGATGATAGAGAGTTTGTCGACGAAGAATGGCAGAAAGCCCTGAAAGGCGGGGAGTACGAAGTGGAACACCGTATATTGGTGGACGGAAAGACAAAATGGGTGAGAGAGAAGGCAGAAGTAAAGTTCGACGAAAGGGGCGAAGCTTCCGAAGTAATAGGGAGCGTTCAGGATATTACTCAGAGGAAAAAGGCGACGGATAAGCTAAAAAAGCAAGAGAGGGAGATGTCTATTCTCCTGAGTAACCTGCCGGGCATGGCCTATAGGTGCAAGAACAACAAAAAATGGACAATGGATTTTGTCAGTGAGGGGTGTGAGGATTTAACTGGTTATGAAGCGGAAAAATTAGTGGGCGACAGAGAAGTATCTTACGGCGCACTAATCGAGGAGGAAGACCGAGAAAAAGTATGGGAAACTGTGCAGGAGAACCTGAATTCCAGGCAGCCATTTGAGCTGGAATACAGGATTACCACGAAGTCCGGCAAACAGAAATGGGTCTGGGAGCAGGGTAGAGGGGTATTTACCGAAGACGGCGAACTGGAGAACCTCCAGGGCTTTATTACTGATATAAGCGAGCGAAAAAGAGTTAAGCAGAAACTCCGTCAATCTTTCGTCGAACTTGCCGAAACGACCTCCAGGGTACTTGGAGTACGGGATCCTTACACACAAAAACACGAACTAAGGGTGGGGGAACTGGCAAGTGCAGTAGGAGAGAAGATGGGTTTAAGTGAGGACAAACTGCGAGGCCTCTACATAGGTGGAGTCTTGCACGACATAGGTAAGATAGTAGTACCGGAGACAATTTTGACCAAACCCGGAGAATTAAAGGATGTTGAATGGGAAATGATTCGTTCCCATTCGGAAGTAGGCTACAATCAGATTCTTGCCGATACCGACTTCCCCTGGCCGGTTGCCGAGATGACCCTGCACCACCACGAGAGGCTGGACGGTTCGGGTTATCCCGATGGTTTGAGCGGAAACGAGCTAACGACGGAAGTGAAGATACTCGGGGCGTGTGATATGGTTGAAGCGATGAGTACGAGGAGGCCTTACAGAGAGGCCCGGAGCAAAGAGAGAACTGTCGATGTCCTGAAAGAAGAGTCAGGAGATAGGCTTGATCCCGAAATCGTTGACATTTTATTGAAGATGATAGAAGAGGGAGAAATCAGCTTCGGCGGAGCCATTTGAACGTAATTTGATTGACTCACGCCCATACCACGGATTGTAAGCCTCGTCTGAAATGTTCAAGTCGCTACCTTCGCCTGTAAGTGTTCAAAGAAATCTTGTAAACTAACTCCTTCATTCCTGAAATTTGTGTTGAGCTGATTTCGGTCTTTTAAAAGATCATTTGTCAGCTTACAAGGTAGAATGGTCTAATTTTCCAAAATGGAGGTGAGGTATGAATGAAGGGGAAGTACTGGAGGTAGTATCTCCGGCTAAACTGGCCGAGACAAGTCAAGCAGGGATTATCAAACTGGACCGAAATGGCAGATTGTTTATGCAAATAGCAAAGTGGAGAAAGTGCTGGGCCCGGGAAAGTCAAGCTTAACCGGAAGGGCTTATGACGACCCCCACTGGGAAATAACCGACTTCGACGGCAACGAGTACCCGGATGGAAAGCTCCCGTTCGAAATGGTCAAGCGGAGCTGCGAGTAAGTTCATGATCTAAAATTATGCGATAGAGTTGAAAAAGGGCAAAAGAAAATTTCTTTCGATCAATGCTAGCCCTCTGTTTGATGAGGACGGTATATTGGCGGCGCTCTTAACGTAATTAAAGATATAACGAAACGGGTTAAACGAGCCCGAAAATTGGTCGAAACATGAGCAGCGGGGTCGTGGTGTATGAGTCGGTGGATGATGGTTATAATTTCATTATCAGGAGTTTCAACGGTACGGCTGAAGAAACTGAAAACGTTGACAGAGCGGACGTTATTGGCAAACCAGTTACCGAAGTATTTCCGAAAGCGGAGAATCTTCTCGGGTATAAATCGGAAGAACTTTTGCAGAAAAACTTCTCGGACTTATTTGTAAAAGCGGACCGCCCCAACCTGAAAGAGCAACTTGAAGAGGACGGTTTCTTTTATCGTGGAGAACAGCCGGTTGAGAAAAAAGACGGATCAAAAATTATTACCTCGATGAGCTCTTCCCTGGTGGAGTTCCACGGCAAGAAAACAATTTTGACATTATTTCAAGATATGACAAAACGTGTCCAGCTTGAAGAAGAACTCGGGAAAGAGCTGAGAGCCTGAAGAAATCCAACGAGAGGCTGGGGGACATGATACAGATAATATCGCAAGCCTTGAAAGAGCCTCTCCGATCGATTGGCACTTACAGCGACATGTTATTTTCCAGGCAAAAGGAAGATTTTGCGGACAAATCATTTGACAGGTTAAAAAACCTGAAGAGAAATGCATCTCGACTGAAAAAGATGCTGGACGAGGTTTCGAGTTTGGCTCATGTTACGGCCAGTCCATCCCCTGAAGTAATAGAAGTTCCCGAGTTGACCGAGGTAATAAAGTGTGAGCTGCGCTTACTGCCGATGAGGGAAAAATTAATCTGCAGCCGGAATTTCCCAGGATCAAATTCGACAGGTTTCAGCTTAAAGTTTTGCTTAAGAACCTTCTCGCTAATGGGTAAAGTACAATTCTAACCCCAAGAAAATCACGATTGGTTATGATAAAGGACCCGAAGAAGGGAGGATCGCGATACTAGTTCAAGACAATGGACAGGGCATTGTAGAAGAGCACCAGGAGAGGGTCTTGCGGATGTTTTAACAGCTGGAGCCGGATGAGTCGTCCTCCAAGCCTGGGACCGGGCTCGCCTTGAGCAAAAGAATAGTTGAAGAAAACGGCGAGACTATTTGGCTTGATTCAATACCCGATGAAGTGACCACAGTTGGTTTTACTGTGCCCGTTGAGCAAAAACAGAAGGAATCAAAACAATTTATCGAGCGCCTTTCACCTTCATCGCTGGACTCCCTTACAAATTTTTAGAAGAAGAGTTCGGGTGTTGTCGATAGAGAAACGGGACTATGCAACGAGGAATAACTAAATCAAGTATTGAAGGACCATCTCAGAGAATATTGTCACGAGGGGCACGTAGTCAGATTTCTTTTGGTCGAGATATCCAATTACGAAAAAATGAAAACGAAATATGAGTCAAAAAAGTTAAGTAAGATCCGTACAGAACTTGCACAACAACTTCAGAGTTCGATCCGCGGTACCGATTTGCTTCTGCGGTAGTTCGAAAAGCAGTTTTTACTTGTTTTGCCGACAATGTCCGGTGAACTGGAAACTATTAAAGGTAGGATTGCTGCTTGGACTGAAGAATTGAATGAAACAGTGGATTTCCTGGAGTCCAAGTTAAGGCTTAAAGTCGGATCTTCATTGTTAAACCGGAAAGAAATCCCGAGCCCGAAAAGGCGCTAGGTAAGGTGAAAAAAAGAGTTGAATAAGTTTTTCAGTAAACCTACAGTATTGCAAAAAAATTAATCGATATCGAACACCGGGCGAGATGGCCAAACTCTGCCTTAACGGGCGAGTTATTTACCGGGGTAAGTGTGAAGCACCTTGGGAAAACTTGGATGTATCACCGTGAATAATAGAGGGTTATAGGATTTTGTTGATGCTAAAGGGTAGTTGAAAATTTATGGTTTTTAACCTACGGAATATCCTCCAGTTAATCCTTCCTTGTAATACCTCTGCAGGACGAAGAACAGTATTA
>CAZRDU010000037.1:0-15454 GCA_964599005.1 uncultured Thermotogae bacterium | reverse complement strand
CCTGGTGCCTGATTTAACTTGTAAATAAACCATAGACCAAATCGTTCGTGCCAGGGAAGGGTCGAAAGGTGACTCTTAACAGCAAATGGTTTCTTCCAAGAGTTGATGAAATAAAGTCAAGCCAGGGAGATGAATTTATTCTGTAAGATAAGATTAACTTGGAAAAGCAAGTGCCGGGGGCGGGACTTGAACCCGCACGGGGTACATTACCCCAAGGGATTTTAAGTCCCTTGCGTCTGCCAATTCCGCCACCCCGGCCAAATCTGGTTGCGGGGGCCGGATTCGAACCGACAACCTCCGGGTTATGAGCCCGACGAGCTTCCTAATTGCTCCACCCCGCGATGTCTATTTATTTTACCTTAAGTTGAGGGAAATTCAACCTGAGATGGAGAAACGTTCTGTTAAACCCTTTTTGGATAACGGATTAGTTTGCTCCGGACGGAAGAATACTCAGGTTAATTTAATTATAAAACATCAAACAATAGTGGAAGAAGGTCAGAAAACTACTTTTGGTCGGCTGGAGCGGGCGACGAGATTTGAACCCGCGACCTGCTGAATGGCAATCAGCCGCTCTACCACTGAGCTACGCCCGCATTCTAGAAAATACTAAAGAGACGGGTTTCTTTTTTCAAGTCGTTTGGCTTTTGACTAAATTAACATTCCGCCATACCTTTCTGCTACTTTACGGATCCGGTTGCCGTTGCTGGTCGCCCGGACGGGTGATATTCCGGGGTACGACATGAGGAATGTTTTTAACAGCTCGGGCTGGCCCGTCACTATTCCTGCTGGTTTCCCCGACCGGAGTCGGAGGAATCCCCTCGCTAGTTTTCTTTCGAATTCTTCCGCCGAGTCGGAAATATCGGTGAAATTTAGCATGTTGACCCGGTCGCCCTCGAGTTTTTCCGTAAAATTGGTCAGTTCACCTTTTCCGATCCTTGTTTCGGTAAAATCAGTTTCCTCAGTTACGGCTAAAACGGTTGAATTATTGCTGATATACTTTTTACCCTTTTCGGTCTGAGTCTTTTTCGGTTCCCGTTCATATTCCGAAGCAGCGCCGGCGAGAAGTTTCGTGAAGCTCGGATCGCTGCCGCAGCACGAACCGACCCCGCTCAGATAGGGTAGTCCGGGTTTCAGCTTTTCCAGGTATTCCTCGGGCGTTAAGTCGTAAATAACTTCCTCGTTCCTTAGCTCGGGCGTACCGGCATTTGCTTCCGCAAGAATGGGTTTATCGGTGAATTTTCGGTAGGTGTCGATCAGTTCCGGGTAGTGAGCCGGACCGGTGCCACAGTTCATCGCCAGAACTTCACAACCCAGCCGGTCAAGCGTGACGGCACCCGGGGCCGGTTTGACCCCGTAACTTGTTCTACCACGTTCGCCGTAGGAGAGGGAACTTATAACCGGTAAATCGACTTCAAGCGCCGCGACGAGAGCCGCTTTTGCCTCCCGCAAGGATTCCATGGTTTCAATTATCAGCCAGTCCGCACCGCCGTTTTTCAGCGCCAGAGCCTGATTGTAAAAGACGTCGTAAAACTCAGTGAAGGTACTATCGCCGAGGGGAACGAGCGTTTCGCCCGTCGGCCCGATCGATCCCGCTACGAAGAGTTGGTCTTTTCCGCTCCCGAAATTTTTTATTGCTTGCCTGGCAAGCTGGACGCCTTTTTCGTTGATCTCGGTTAGTCTATCGCCGTAATTTGAGTGGTCAAGCCTGACCCTGTTTGCCGAAAAAGTATTAGTCGTCAGAAAGTCGGCGCCTGCTTTGAGATAATCCTCGTGAATTCCCTGGATGGTCTCCGGTTGTTTGAGGTTGAGTATTTCAGTTAAGTTTTCTGAGACGTCCGGAGCTCTTTTCTGAACCTCGGTTCCGATGGCCCCATCGAATACGACGAGTTCGCTATCTCGTTTGAATACCATGATTTCACCTGAATTATTCTAGGTCCGGTTCTTACGGGTATCAAGCCGTTACAGAAGAGACCAACTTCCCCTCGAAAATCCCCGGTTTAGTTTGAATAAAGGATAAAACAGCCGTTATTATACATAGGATTTTCACATTTGTTTACTATTCTTATTCAGGTTTTAGTTGAGGTATTTTTTATTTATGGCGAAACGAGGGAAAAAGGCGGAAGACCGCGCCGCAAAATATCTGGAATCAAACGGTCATCATATATTGACCCGCAATTATTTTTGTAATCGGGGAGAAATTGATCTTATTACATTCGACGATGACTACATCGTTTTTGTCGAAGTAAAGAGTCGCGGGAAAAGTAGTTATGTTTCCCCGGAGAAATCGATAACGGAGGAGAAAAAAGGTCGTTTGATCAGGTGTTCAAAGAAATGGATTATGGAAAACGATTACAAAGGGGATGCACGGTTTGACGTGATAGCTATTTCGGATGGGGAAATCCGGCATTACGAGAACTCCTTCGGGCCTGCAGGTTAAACAAGATGATTTCAAAGACTCTGAGTGGTGCGGTTACCGGAATAGACGCGATAATCGTAGAAGTCCAATGTGACGTATCTCGCGGCCTGCCCAGCTTCAAGCTTGTAGGGTTGCCGGAAAAAGAAGTCCAGGAAAGTCGAGACAGGATAAGAAGCGCGATTAAGAATTCAGGTTTCGAATTTCCGACCAAGAAGATCACTGGCAACCTTGCTCCTGCTGACGTCAAGAAAGAGGGAGTGGGGCTGGACCTGCCAATTGCCAGCACTATCCTCCAGGCAACCGAGCAGCTAGAGGAAGGCTCGCTGGAGGATAAACTTTTGATCGGAGAACTATCGCTGGACGGCGAACTCAGAGCAGTGAGCGGAGTTTTGCCCGTTGTTTTGGCCGCCAGAAATAATCCGGAAATTGATTCTATTTTGGTCCCCGAAGGAAATGCAAACGAGGCATCCATAGTGGAATCACTGGACGTGTTTCCTGTTTCGACCCTGACGGAAGCGATAGAGTTTTTGGACGACGATGCGGGTCAGACGACCTCGGTTTACCATTTCGACCGGGAGGCTTACTTCAGGTCGGAACAAGAGTTCGTCAGCGACTTTAGCGACGTAAAGGGCCAGGAAGGTGCAAAAAGAGCTCTGGAAATAGCTGCGGCGGGAGGACACAATGTACTGATGAGCGGACCTCCCGGCTCGGGCAAGAGCATGCTGGCGAAACGATTGCCGACGATTCTGCCCCCGCTCTCCTTCGAGGAAGCCATAGAAGTTACGAAGATCTACAGCATCCTCGGAGAGTTGAGCCCAGAACAGCCGCTTGTTACGACGAGAAAAGTCAGATCACCTCATCATACGGTATCCTACGCTGGCATGGTCGGGGGAGGGCGAGGAAACCCAACTCCGGGTGAGATCAGTCTGGCCCATAACGGCGTTCTGTTTCTGGACGAGTTGCCGGAGTTTAGCCGGAGAGTGCTGGAGACGCTGCGACAGCCGCTGGAGGATCAAGAAATTACCATTTCCCGAGCTTCGAACTCTTTCAGTTTTCCGGCGAACTTTACTTTGATCGGGGCGATGAACCCCTGCCCCTGTGGTTATCTGGGTGATCCGCTGAAGAAATGTACCTGTCGACCTCACGAAATTCGCAGGTACAGGAAGAAAATATCGGGTCCTTTTATGGATAGGATAGACGTTTTTGTAGACGTTCAGAGACTGGAGAAAGAAGAGATGACGGAAAGATCGGAGGGCCGGAAAAGCAAGGGTATCAGGGAGAGGGTTCAAACAGCTCGCGCCGCTCAGCAGAGAAGATTTGACCGCGAAGGTTTCACAAATGCTTTGATGTCAGCGGAACAGGTAGAAGGGTACTGCGAGCTGGGAGAATCCGCGGGGAGCCTTGTGGAACAGGCAATTGATCACTATGGCTTTTCCGCGAGGGCTTATCATAAGGTCCTAAAAATCTCGCGAACGGTTGCGGATCTGGACGAATCGGATAGGATTAAACCGAAGCACGTCTCCGAAGCAGTGCAATATCGGAGCACGAGAGAGAAATTACTACGAAAAGAAGAGGTATAATCGAATGAACAATTTTACCAAAAAGTTCACTACGATCGGTCTCCTGTCGGTTATGGTGCTTTTTCTCCCGCTGGTTTCCGGGGTAAAAGGTCAGAACGAGGAGAGCGAGACCCAATATATATTAGAAGAAATTGAACTTACCGGAAACGAAAACCTCTCTAAGGGCAAGGTTATAGAGGAGCTGGGGCTGAAGGAAGGGGATAAGGTTCGAAAAGCCACAGTGGAGGACAAAGTAGGGACATTGAAGGGAAGTGGCTTTTTTAGGAACGTCGAGAGCGAAATAGAAATTACTGGCGAAAAGCTCAGGCTCAAGCTAGAACTGCAGGAGTATCCTGTTCTGAATGAATACGTGTTTACGGGTGTAAGTCTCATAAATAAGGGAAAGCTCAAAAAGGCCCTCAAAGAAGCTGGAGTAAAGAAAGGCGAGGTCATTAACAAAAAAGAGTTAAATCAGGGCCTGAAAAATATTTCCAAGAAATACGAAAAGAAAGGTTATCCTCTGATAAGTACCGGAAAAATCCAGATAGGTAGCTCTTTGAAGATAGAAATCGTGGAAGGCCAGTTGGTCAGTAACAGAGTGGAGGGTCTGGTTAGCGTTCCCGAAGAAACGGCCCTGGGAATGATTGAAGTTGAAAAAGGAAGCCCGGTCAAGTTCAAAGACATCCAGCAATCTTATCAGAATTTGCGGAACTCAATTTACTTTACTTCTATCGAACTCTTTCCCGCCCGGGGATATAAGCAATCGGACATTATCCTTCGCTGGAAACTGCAAGAGAGAACGGTAATCAAAGAACCGGTTGAAGCCGAGAGGATTGAACTTACGGGCAACAGTCTGTTCTCGAGCGCGGAACTACTTAGAACGGTCGGGAAGCTACCGGACGGGGAGGTAACAAATTACGACATCCTGAAAGCGCTGGCCCCTATTTACCAGAAGTACGTTGATCAAGGCTATTCCTACGTCGCTTTCTCCTCCAGGGGTGTAGAAAATGGGGGCCTGGTTATCAAAATATCCGAGGGAGTAGTATCGGAGATCGTTATAAAAGGCAACACCAGGACGACCCGAAGGGTTATTACTAACAAGTTGCGTTTTTCGGAGGGCGATGTTTTAAATACCGATGAACTTGTTGACTCCAGGCGCAGGCTGCTGAATCTGAAATATTTCTCCAAAGTCGAGCCGAAGCCGGAGAGGGTTGACGACGGTATTAAAGTGGTTTTGAACGTGGAAGAAAAAGGCAGACTAAACAGTGTAAACGGTGGACTGACCTGGTCGGATGCGGGGCTGGGAGGCAACCTGAAATTATCAACCAAAAATCTATTCGGTCTGGGACAGGACGTTTCTTTGAATTTGAGGAGAAAGTTTTCCCTTGATGCCAAGTTTGGCGGGAGCCTTGACTGGAAGAACGTCTACTATCCTTCCGGGTTTAACTTTACCAAATTGAGTCTATACAGAAATGTGGGTTCAAACCAGGGCGTCAGGGCATCATTTGGTTATCCTCTTTCGGGAAACCTCTCCCTTAATATGGGGTATAATGCTGACTGGATTCTGGAAGACGATGATTCGAAAAGCTCGCTGACGCATATACTCTCGGCGGATCTGATATACGATAACCGAAATAACCCCCTCTTCCCTACTTCGGGGACCAGACGATCGTTGAAGATAGAAAAAGCCGGTGACTTTGCTCCGGGTTTGAGCTTCTCTCAGGTTACGTTTACCGGGAGCCTGTTCCAGGGGTTACCTGAGATCAATCTAGCCGGGGAGAAAAAGCAGACTTTTGCCTTCAACCTGGAACTCGGACTGGGAATTGATACTCCGAAGAATTATCAACCGGAGTTTGGCGGTAAGAATTCGATTCGAGGAATAGACAAGGGGGAAGCCAGTAACTACGGTTTTCTCAATACGGAGTATAGACTACAATTGCTCCCGGGAAGTCTGTACGTTTCTTCCTTTCTGGATAGCGGACTTGACTTCGGGTCAGGTGATCCGTTCGACTTCAAGGCTTCGGCGGGGTTTGAAATAAACCTGCAGCTATTCGGCCACCTGAGGATTGGAGGAGCCTGGCCGCTGACTGAAGATTTTAATTATGTTCCGGGATTTTATTTTGGCGTTGGGGCAATATTTTAAGTATAAATGCAGCATGAGGTGAATAATTTTGTCAAATACTAAGTTAGTTATTACTGTTATTTTATCACTTGCTCTGGGTTTTGCGGGCGGATATATCGGACAAATGATTGGTGGAGGGAGCGATAGCGATTTATCTGACAGGGTCGATGCCGTAAGTAGCAAGGTGAATGACCTGGAAACCCAGGTCAGTAAGATGCCGAGCGATTTTTCTTCCTTTGCCACCGTTGGTGCCGTTGACGAACTGAAGACCTCCATCGGGGATATTCAGGATAAGGTACAGGAGAGCGGAGAAACTGCTAATACCGATCTGTCGGGTCTAAGGAATAAGGTTCAGGACCTGGAAAGTCAGGTAAAAAATATAGATGTTCCCGAATCGAGTGGAAGCGGCACGGATTTAAAAGTCGGTTACGTGAATGCCACAAATGCCTTTAACGTCTTCACGAACGCGGTAAAAGAAGAGAGGGAGAGCGCTCAGGCGAAGCAGCAGGAACTGGTCAATCTCCGTGAGCAGGCAATTCAGGGAGAAATAACGGAAGAGGAATTCCAGAGACAGAGTGACATACTTCAGGCAGAGCAGTTAAAAGCGCAACTGGAAATAGATCTCGCGATGGTCGAAAAGATGATTAGCTCAAAGGGCTTTGAATCGATAGCGGACCGCCTGAATCAGCTCAAGCAGCAGGTAGAACCGATAATGACCGAGTTAAATAATACTCTCAGTAACATGAGGCAGGGTTCCGCTACTCCGGAAGAAGTATCACAGGTTCTATCTCAGATCAATTCACAGTATCAGCAGCTGGATGACCTTTTAACCCGGGTAATCGAAACCAAGATATTCCAGATCACTAACGTGCAGGCGCAAGATAAAGGTTACGATCTGGTATTCCGTCAGGAAAACGTCATCCTGTATCGAAATGGAGACAGGATAGACGACCTGACCGGTACCACGAAAGAGGCGCTGAGAAACGAGCTAAACAGTTAGGTGAACGGTGTTCTAATGGATATTGAAGAAGTAAAGGAAGCGATAGAGCTACGCTATCCCTATCTCCTGGTTGACAGGGTGCTGGAAAAAGACGGGGAGGGGATAAAAGCCCTGAAGAACGTTACGATTAACGAGCCCTTCTTTCAGGGCCACTTTCCCGAACCCGGCCCCTCAGTTATGCCCGGGACCATGATCGTTGAGAGTATGGCTCAAGTTGCGGGAATACTGGCACAGGAAGAACTTGGCGGCGAGGGCGTGGGCTATCTCGTCGGGGTCGACGGAGCCAGGTTCCGGGAGAAAGTAAAACCGGGAGACCGGCTGGTTCTCGAAGGGGAAATAAGTAGAGCCAGAGCGTCTATCTGTCGCGTGGAACTGGAAGGTTTCGTCGACGGGAACCTGGTTGCGGAAGCCGAAGTAACTCTTGCCTTTGATGGATAACGAGAAAGCTCCGACTGGACTCTAATGCCCTGCGAAATGACCTTGAAGAATGTGAACCGGGAGGACAGCGGATTTTTGTAACAAATGTCCCCCGGTTTACCGGTCATTTCTCAGTTTCAGGAGGATAACTGGCAAGCAAAGTGAAAGTAGGGTTAATCGCTCGATTCTCCCTTACAAATCAGACCTCGTTGTCGTACTCCTCCATGAGATCCGCCAGACTCTCTCCTTCCCGTTTTCGCGTGATTTCGACCAGTCCTAGCGGGGTCATGTCGATGAAATCGGCCGGAACCCTGTCCTCTCTCAAGCTATCCTTCAGCTGATTGATGACTTTTTGTTGGTCCTCGTTGTCGTACATGTCGACGAAGTCCACTATGATTATTCCACTGATCTTCCTTAACCTCAGCTGAATTGGAATCTCCCTTGCGGCGGCCAGGTTAGTGTTTAAAATAGCCTGGGCCTGGTTCTTATGGTTCACGTTGCCGCCGGTGTTTACATCTATAGCGGTTAAAGCCTCCGTTTCGTCTATTGCAAGGTAACCTCCGGAATCAAGGCTAACCTCGCGTTTTAGGCACTGTTTCAACTGGCCCTCCACGCCGTAACGAGTGAATAGCGGTTCGTCTTCCTGGTAAAGTTCTATCGCATCCTGAAATTCGTCCATCCTCAGATAGTGTATGTAGTCCAGGATATCTTCATAGACATCTTTCGTGTTGACAAGAACCTGGTCGACGCCTTCGAGCAAACGATCTCGGATGATCGTTCGCACTATACCCGCGTGGGAATGGAGCAAGTGTGGCGGTTTGACCTTGGTTGCTTCTTCTTCTATTCCTTTCCAGGTTCCGAGGAGGAAGTTGAAATCCCGCTTTAAATCCTCTTTTGACGCGTTCTTGGATGCAGTTCGTGCTATCAGACCTTCGTTTTCCTCTTTCAAGTTTCTGGCGACGTTCTTTAACCGCTGTATTTCCTGATCGTCCGTAATCCTTCTTGAAATTCCCAGCCTGCTGTCCTTTGGCAGGAATACCCAGTATCGACCGGGAAGGCTGACTTTCGTCGTCCCCTGCGGGTTTTTGGTTCCGATTCCGCCTCGTTTAACCTGTACGATGAGAGACTCTCCCTCGTTAATGACTTTGTTGATCATTGGGGGGTATTCATTTGGGTCGAAACCCCGGCTGCGAAGTATCGCCTGGTTTATTTCGCTTCTGGAAAGAAAGAGGCTTTGCTCTTCCCCGACGTCGACGAACGCGGAACCGAGGCCGGAAAGTACGTCTTCCACCCTCCCTTTATAGATGTTACTGACCAGTTTATCCTGTTGAAAATCTTCGTAAAAAATTTCAACCAGTTTACCGTCTTCCGTTATTGCTACACGTTTCTCCCCCGTGCCTTCTTTGGCGGAGGAAATTAGGATTCGTTTCATTGTAATTTTACCACCTTTTTGTCTTCGTCCGTTTTGGGCAATATTTTTTTTAGAGAAATCTCTAGTTCGGGATGAATCAATTCCGATTCAAGCTCGATAAGAGGGATGAGAACAAACTTTCGTTCTACCATCTCGGGGTGAGGAAGTTCTAACTTATCCGTCTGGATTACTCTTTCACCGAATAACAGTAGATCCAGATCCACCAGTCGGGGTCCCCACCGCAGTGAATCAACCCGACCAATTCTCCGTTCCACGTCCTTGCACTTTGACAAAAGCTCCTCCGGAGCGAGGTCGGTTTCGATTTTGATTGCGGTGTTGATGAACCAGGGTTGTGTGGGCCCAACTGGCTCCGTCTCGTAATTAGAAGCCCGTGAAAGAAGAGTTATTCCATCCAGGCTTGTTAAAAGCCGGATGGAGTTATCGATATTTTCCTTCCTATCTCCTAAATTCGAACCTAGTCCTATGAAAGCTTTAACCATCTGGTATCAACCAAAATAAGGCCTAATTGCAACCAATAACCAAACCTAAGAAATCGAACTAATTTTTTTAAACCTCTAAAATTTCATTACCTATAATAAATTACGGAATGTTTCAGCATTTATCAACTTCGACCTGAGATAAGCAATTTTCTCCTTCAGATTTAATTACCAGAACAACGGAAGAGAAGTTTTCTCTATTACCAATAATAACAAAGAACCCCTAGGGCTTGCCTCTGGGGTCAGCGCCGGTTAACTCTTAGAACGAGTTGTTTAGCAGTCAATCCACCCCGCGCATTTGGGTCGCTATAAATACAAAACCAGTTCCGAGTGACCTGCCGGGCGCTGGTTCTCGTGTTTTTAAGTACATAGCTGTTTAATTAGAAAAGTGTTTTTCCATAAGCACCGCCCGCGAGGGGGGATAGTTGACGTGTAGTCCCGCTAGTACATTGCAAATCGCGACTTTCTTAGTAAAATTGTTTAGTCGTTTAACCCGACTACACAACTTATTAACTTTCATTTACAAGGGGGTAAGTGTGCCTTTTTTAACAGGAACAGAATTGGAAAAAGTTTACGGTGAAGCGAGGGAAGGCGGATACGGTTTCATCGCTTCGAACATTGTTGAACCGAATATTTTAATTGGCCTTTTAGAAGCTGCAGGCGAGAAGAACAGTGATCTGGTCCTTCAGATGAGCAATGGTGCTTCCAGGTTCGCTGGAAACGGGGACCCGGTTCGGGGCTTAAGGGCGATGTCAAATTATATTAACGAACTCGCGGCGGAGTACGATTTTGGGACGTTCCTGAATATGGATCACCTTAAGGAATCCAATATGGGTTTGATAAAAGCCGCGATCGATGAGAAACTAGCTTCATCGATCATGATCGATGCTTCAAAGGAGTCCTTTGAGGACAACGTCCAAATTACTCAGGAAGTTGTGGATTACGCAGATGGCAGCGGGGTATTGATCGAGGGCGAGCTCGGCAAGATAAAAGGAGTAGAAGACGAAGAAACAGCGTCCGCCGAAGCCTTTTACACGGATCCCGAAGAAGCTGTCGAGTACGTAAAGAGGACCGGGATAGATTTGCTGGCCGTCTCCGTCGGAACGCAGCATGGGGTAAGTAAAGGCAAAGATATAGAATTGAAGGTTGATCTCGTCGAGGAAATACATAACGCCCTCACGGAAGCGGGCTTCGAGGTACCACTTGTATTACACGGGTCATCCGGGCTTGTCGAGGAGCAGCTGGTTCAGGTTCTCGATTACGGTGTCTGCAAGCTCAACAAGGATACCAGGTACCAGTACGAATATGCACGAACGGCACTGGACTACTACATGGACAACAAGGATTCGATATTACCTCCGGACGAAGTCGAAGACAACAGAGAGGGTTTCTTTTCAAACACGGACTGGAGTCCTAACAAATCCGACTTTGACCCTCGTGTAGTCTCTCGAGTGATCAGAGAAAATATAAAAGAGACTGCTGGAAATCTTTTCGAGCAGGCGGGGTCCGTTGACAGGAGCCTTTTTTCTTAAAAACTTATTTAATAGGTGATAAATATGGATAAGATTGGTGTTATTACAGGTGGAGGAGATTCCCCTGGGATTAACGCGGCGATCAGGGCGATAGTTCGCAAAGCAAAAGACGAAGGAGTAAACGTTGTAGGCTTCAAAAATGGCTGGGCCGGATTATTGGAGGACGATAAGCGGGTCCTGAGCAGAAATGACGTATCCGGAATATTACCGATTGGTGGAACTTTTCTCGGGAGTTCCAGGACAAACCCGTTTTCCACGGAAGGTGGCCCGGAGAAAGCGGTCGAGAATTACGAGGCGAACGATCTTGATGCACTGATAGCTATTGGCGGTGACGATACGCTCGGAGTGGCGCACAAACTAAGGGATTACGATGTCAATGCAGTGGGAATTCCCCAGACTATTGACAATGACCTGGCCGAGACCGAGTACGCAATCGGCTTCCATTCCGCCGTTACCCAGGTCATGAAGGCCGTAGATCAGCTACACACGACAGCTCACTCGCACCACAGGGTAATGGTCCTGGAAGTAATGGGCAGGGATTCCGGCTGGATAGCGCTCTTTGGCGGGCTTGCCGGCGGAGCGGATTCCATACTGGTACCGGAGGAACCCTTCGAGGTGAAGGAAGTAAAGGATCGGATAAAGGAAAGAGAATCGGTCGGAAAACATTTTTCCATCGTCGTTATCTCCGAAGGTGCCAGCCCCAAAGGACTGGATCAGCAGATTACCCGGGAAACTGGTACGGATTCGTTCGGTCACGTCAAACTGGGCGGGATCGGGCACTACCTGAAGGATCAACTGGATGCAATCCTGGAAATGCCTATCAGGGTTACTACTCTGGCATACCTTCAGCGCGGGGGAGAACCAACTGCTTTTGACAGGCTGCTTGCTACGAGATGCGGGATAGCCGCAATGGAATATTGCCTGGATGGCCAGTTTGACCGCATGACTTCTTTCGCAGGAAATGAAGTCGAACCCGTTAGCCTGGAAAAGGTAATTGCGAATTCGCCGAAACCGATAGATGATGATCTGTTGCGGATGAAGGACCTATTTTACTAATTTTGAAAAATTAATTTTATTGGGTAGCTTCCCCGTTCTGTTGGGCGATAGGTAGTTGACTGCAAGGGCAAAGCCTACATTTTTTCGTCAGCAGGGCGGGGGAGAATGCCGTTATCCCTTTTTCAAGTAAGGCGGTAGCAACCGGGCAGTGGAAATTGGCTAATTCAACCTTTTCGCAAGAAAGTGGGAATTTCGAGATCGTTTTCGTCCCGGCTATCCCCGTTTTCCTTATCCGGTAAAGCGATGTTTCTTATATCTTCTTCTTCTCCCTCGCTTCTTCTTCCCTCGTAACCCGTGGCTATCACCGTCAGCTTTACTGCATCTGTATTTTCTTTGATCGTCGTTCCAAAAATTATGTCCGCTCCCTCGTCTGCTTCGCCCTGAACGAGCTGGGCGGCTTCGGTGACCTCTTCCAGGGATAGATCCGGGCTGCCAGTTACGTTCATGATTACGTTCCTCGCCCCGGCGATGGATCCTTCCAGCAGTGGAGATGAAATAGCGTTTTTGGCTGCTTTTTTCGTCTTACCCTCGCCTTCGGCTTCCCCAATTCCCATGAGTGCAGGCCCGCCGTCCTTCATGGCGTTTTTGATGTCGGCGAAGTCCAGGTTTATCATTCCCGGAACAGTTATCAATTCCGAGATACCTCTAACCCCCTGCATGAGAATTTCGTCCACGAGACCGAATGCATTTATGAGGGAGATGTTGCCCGGAGCAACCTCAAGCAGGCGATCATTGGAAATAGTAATTATAGTATCGACCTTTCCCGTGAGGTTTTTCAGACCTCTACCGGCCTTTTCTGCCCTATCCTGACCTTCGAAGGAAAAAGGTCTGGTAACGATACCTGTGGTCAGTATTTCCATTTTCTGTGCGACGTCGGCGATAACGGGCGTTGCACCGGTACCCGTACCCCCGCCCATTCCGCAGGTTAAAAATAGCATGTCAACGTTCTGGAGTAATTTTTCGAGGGTTTCCTGGTTCTCTAGAGCTGCTTCGCGCCCGATTTCCGGATTGCCTCCCGCGCCAAGTCCACCCGTTAGTTCCTTTCCTATCTGAATTGCCCGATCGGACTTGTTGATTTCAAGAACCTGAGCGTCGGTATTTATCGAGACCAGCTCAACCCCGTCAACTCCGGCTTCCGTCATTCTATCGATCGCGTTGTTTCCGCCTCCCCCGACACCGATAACCATGAGATTGGCCAGATCGTAATCTTCGGGGTTGTAATCTTTTTGAAAGTTCATATTTTGTTCTTTGTTTTCGCTGGTTCCCTTGCTCGTTTCTTTCTCCTCTTTGGGATCGTCCGGGGTTTCTTCCTCCTCCTCGGATTCCGAATTTGACCTGTAAAAATCCTCCATAACTCCATCCAGGGGATCCTGTCCAACCGATTTTTCTTTATCATTCATCTTCTATCACCCTTTCTACTAACTTTTCGTAGTCCTCGGCCCCGTGGGACCCTGGGGCATATTCGAATATCGTTTGATTATAACTAGCCGCTTCGGATAGCCTGACGTTAGTCCTAATTGGTTCAGTTACCTTGCCGTCGAAGTGGTCTTTCAAAGTTTCCAGTATCTCTTTGCTAGAGTTCGTTCGAATGTCAAAGAAAGTCGGGATTACGAGGGCTACTTCAACCTCGTGGTCGAGTAAATCGTTTATTCTTTTGATATTTTTGATGATATTTTTTACTCCTACCATAGCCAGGTAATCCATGCTGACAGGTATATAAGCCGATTTTGCGTAGACGAGCGCGTTTTGGTTCAGGAGGCTCAGGCTTGGTGGGCAATCAAGGATTATCGCGTCATAATCATCGATACCTTCGAGTCTCCGTTTTAAAATCGTTTCGCGACTCGTCTTTCCCGTCAGGATCTTTTCCGCCTGGGCCGTGGTTTCGTCGCTCGGGAGCAAATAGAGTCCTTCTTCAATTGCCACAGTACAATCACCCGGGTTTTCGTCATCCACGAGGAGATGGTACAGCGATCTTTCGTATTCACAACCAAACCAGGTAGCGAGATTACCCTGGGGGTCAACGTCGATAAGTAGAGTATCCACTCCGCGATCCGCTAGACCCTTACCAAGGTTTACGGCGGTAGTTGTCTTTCCCGTACCCCCTTTCTGGTTTATTATCGCTATCTTTTTCATTTCTCTCCTGGGATTAAGTTAGCGCCTCCCGGTAACCGCGTTACTCCGAAAGTTCCACCTGGATACCTTACCTCCTGAAGAACTTGCCCAGCCAGCTAAATATATCGGACATTAGAGTGCCCTGGTGGTTCATGCTGCGTTTTCCGTTTCTCAGGTAATCGTGGGATTGTACGGAGTATTTTAATAGACCGACGGAAGTGGCGTATATAGGAGATTCGACCACGTCCCGCAAACCGTGTATGTCTTCCGGAGTAGAGCCTCTACGAATGGGGAGATCAAAATGTCTGTTCCCGTATTCTACGATCCCATTGAGTAGGGACGTGCCGCCGGAAAGGACCACGCCGGAAGGAATCAGGTCCCGGTACCCTGCGTCTTCCAGTTCCTGGAAAGTCAGGTTAAATATCTCTTCTACTCTCGGCTCTATGACTTTTGCCAGGTTTTTTATCGGAATTTGTTTTACCTCGTCTCCGCCAACAGTAGCAACCTCTATGCGCTTGTCTTCATCTGCATCGTTGATGAAGACAGTTCCGTGTTCTACCTTGATTTCCTCTGCGACTTCAAGGGGGGTCTGAAGACCAACCGTGATATCGTTCGTCATATGCTCTCCTGCAACCGGTAAAACCTTGGAAAACCAGATATCCCCTTTCTTGAAGACTGCCAGGTCCGTAGTTCCACCTCCGATATCCATCAAGAGGACTCCCAGCTGTTTTTCCGCGGAGGAAAGGACGGCATGGGAAGAAGCAAGGGGTTCGAGTACGAGTTGTTCGATCCCTATATCCAGAGAATCCAGGCACCGCGTTAGATTATGAACTGCGGTAGTTGCACCGGTTACAATGTGGACATCCGCTTCCAGTCTCGTTCCAGTCATTCCGATCGGGTCGGTAATCCCTTCCTGGTTGTCGACTACGAATTGTCTCGGGATTATGTGAATCATCTCCGACTGTGGGGGAATCTGCTGCATGGCTTTTGCGGTCTCTATTACGCGTTGTACGTCGTCCTTCCTAATTACGCTATCCGACCTGTTAATTGAGACCGTACCGGTATTATTGAGATAATTTATATGTTTGCCGGTTATTCCAGCATAGACGGAGTCAATTTTTACGTCCGCCATCTTTTCCGCCTGCCTGACGGCTTTGCGGATGGAACTGGTCGTCTGTCCTATATCTACGACCACCCCTTTTTCCAGCCCTTTTGATGGAGCCTGTCCTATACCAACGATTTCGATCGAATTTTCGATGACATTACCGACAAGGGCGACTATTTTTGTCGTACCAATATCCAGCCCCACTACTAAATCCTCACTTTCCATTG
>CAZRDU010000036.1:0-15914 GCA_964599005.1 uncultured Thermotogae bacterium | reverse complement strand
TAAGAAGTCCTGGGTGAGAAAAAACGTTGAACTGTAAAACCGGATGGTTAATAGTTTATCGGGCCGGAATTCTGTCAGAACAGGGAACGTTCACCGTGCACTTGCCACACACTTCCGGTGACCCTATATCCGAATAGACCTCTCCATTGGACAAACAGGCTTCGTAACATCCATGCCTGTCAAATGCATTCTCCTGCAAAGAACCATTTACACACCTGGCAAGACACTGGGTACAGGAGCCATCGACTTTGTAGAAACAGTACTCTTCCGCCGGCCTATCGGTAGGAGGGATTTCGAAGTCAACGACGAGACTACCAATTCTCCCGGCGCTACCGCTGTCCGTAATCAACATTTTGTGAAGCCCGAACGTTCCCAGTCCGGCAATATAGGCGACGTGTTTATGGGACCATTCACTTATCAATTCGTCTTCGTCAAAATTTCCCGTTGCCGAAACAGTTTGAACTTCGTGACCCAGTGCGGTTAATTCCCCTTCTATATGTTGATTTAAGTCGTGGATTAATTGATTGGTTTCCCGATAAGCAACTACCCATTTTTTCGAGCTATTTTCCCCTTTGATATTGCTTTCTATAATGGCTTCTTCAAAAGGTAAGAAGTAGGTAATAACCGACCGGGCTCCGGCCAATAAGTCCTCCGGTAGGGCGTGAGAAGGTCCTATTACTTCTTTTAATCCTTCAAATAACTGATCCTCCGCACTGGCAAACCCAACCAGGGGCTTGCGCCATTTCGTTGTAACGCTTCTCCTTTTTTGATACTTGTTAACGTAACCGAGGATCAACTCCTCTACCCGGTCTTTGATCAAGACAACCCCTATTTCCACAATAGTACCAATTTGTCAAAGTCAACTGCCCTGTAGTTTTCGCCAAACTTAACTACGCCTTTTTCGATCGCTTGTCTCGGTACATTCTTTCGTCAGCGCGGGCAATTACTTCTCCTATCTCCTCATCGCCATCCGGATACCAGTAAGATTTACCTGTAGCCAGCGTGAGTGGATCATCCAAAATCGGAAATTTCCTGCTCCAGTCCTTTAGGCGCTCTTTAAATCTCTCTGCAACAAGGTTTGCTCCATCTCCTGTTTCCGGCATCATGATCAGGAATTCGTCACCACCATAGCGGCAGACGGTATCAGCATCACGTATGTTTTCTTGCAATATTCCAGCTGTTTTCTTCAACACACGATCACCGATCTGGTGACCGTGCTCATCGTTTATAGCCTTAAAACCATTTATATCAATCATGAGAAAGGTAAGAGGGTGTTCATATCTTTTAGACCGTTCTATCTCCTTCTCAAGGGCTTCTTCAAAATAATAACGATTGTATAACCCCGTCAACGAGTCCCGACGAGCAAGTTCATTAAGCTTATTTTCCAGATGAATTCTCTGGATTTCCTGGTTTAAGTGACGGGCCAGAAGTTCTGCCAGTCTTACATCGTCCTCGTTGAAGCTTTTCGTCCGGCTTGAGAAAGCCTGCAGAACAGCAAGTTCCCCCACCGGAGTACTGATAAAGTAACGGTATTTTCGAAATTGGGACTCCTCAAACTCGAATGAACTTAAATTACCGGATAGAGTTTTTCCATCCTTTAACGTGTTCCCGGCTATACTGCTCTCAATTCCAAGAACGTTAAACGTACTCGTCTCCAGCTTATCCGTCGTCGCAATCGGTGATAGGGAACCCTCATTTAGTTTATATATCATCGCATTGTTGAATTTGAGGACCTCCCTCGCCGAAATCATGGCAGCCTCATACGCGTCTATTTCGGATTCGGCTTCCTGTAGAAGATCGAGATTTTCGTGAAGCGCGATCAGCCTCTCCCTGTGCTCCCTATCACTGGTGATATTCTGTGCTATACCTTCGTAGTAAATTAAATTATCGGCTTGAATAACTGCTCGAAGGCTAACTCGCAACCAGATTCTCGATCCATCCTTTCTCAGAACGGATAACTCTGCCCCATCTATGCTTTCTTTGACCTCAGACCCATCAAGTAGTTGGCGGAACCTTTGCGGTTTAGCCGTCAATTCTTCCGGGATATCAGAAATGTTTTTAATTAGGTCGTCGACGTCATCGTAACCAAGCATCTCCACCAGCGCTTGGTTAGAGAATATAAACCTCTTTCCGTCAGGTGAGATTCGAAAGATACCTTCAGAGGCGTTTTTCACCAACCCCCGGAAGTCCTCCCTGACCCGTTCGAGCTCTCTTGTTCGCTCCTCGACTCTTTCTTCCAGTTCCAGCGAAAGAGCATTCAATCCTTGCTGAGTTTCCTCCAGTTCCTTTTCCAGACTGGAAATACGACTTCGGGCGGCTTCGAGTTCTGATTCAAGTTGATCTCGGTCCTTACGTTGTTTCTCTCCCACCTTAATCACCGGGCAGGTACTTTATAGCCGCCAGAGTAGCATCATCGTCCGAACGCTCAAGTGAACCCAGAAGCCGATCGGCTATAGCGGCCGCCGATTGTTCCCGTATCCCGTCAAAATCATCTAACGTCCAGTGAGTTTTCACTCCGTCCGATTGAAGAACCATTATTCTTTCCGACTCATTGCCCCATTCTCTGGAAATAACCTTCGGCGTCGGGCAGGTTTTACCAAGCAAACCTCGTTTTGATATCAGGTTATTCCTCCCATCCGGGCCGATAATTATGCACTCAATATTACCAACCCCCACGTATCTTACCCTCACGGCCCGAGGCTCCCAGTGAAACCGGACCAGGCCCGCAACTACACCCCTCGTCCCCCTACAGGCGCGGTTCGTCCCCTTGACTATTGTTTCGAGGGGAAGATCGTAATGGCTATTGATGTACTCTGTTGCTTTGACCGCGGCTAAATGAGCATTATCCCCGTGGCCAACACCGTCAATCACCCCAACCAGGGCTCTATCATCCCAGGTTCTATGGAGGAAGGCGTCACCGTTCTTCTTCATCCCCGGGTATCTCCTCGTAACAAATCCAAATTCCAGCGGGCTAGCAGGAGCCACCGGTGTCTCATCCTCTCCCCTTTCCCAGACCAAAAAAGTTATCTCAGTTCCCCTGGGTCCAGAAGAAACATTCAGCTCATCTACGGCCTGATTAACCTTTCCAAGTCCTATTCCCCGGCTATCACCGGATCGGGAAAACCCGTCAGTAAAAGCCCTCTGGATATCAGGTATTCCGGGGCCCGAATCAGTTACCTCTACCTCTATTCCGCTTCTATCAAGGTCGCTTCCAAGCACCGGGTCCGCTCCGGTCGGAGGTCCAGCTTTTATCTTTCCCTCTCCGGAGTACTTCAGGATATTCGTACAAAGCTCTGTCAGAGCTATCATTACGTTATCAATTCGATCACTTAAGCCCAACTTCTTTCCGAGTTTCTTTAGTTTTTCCTTTGCAACCAAGATATCTGACTTGCGATCAATTTCTATTTCGACCTGGTTAAATGAGTTCCCCTTTTCTTTCATCGTCGGGTCGTCTAATGAGTTCATAAGGATAGTGAATTAATCCCGGTAGGAGCCCAGCCACTTCTTGACAGTGATCCTCGTTCCCGCACCTTTTTCCGTATCCACCTGCATCTCGTCCATTAATTTTTCCGCCCCCGGCATTCCCTTACCGAGACCGTCTCCGGTAGAAGTTCCATCCCGCATAGCCCATTCCAGGTCATCAATTCCCGGTCCGTTGTCTTTGAAAACCAGTTTTAAACCGGACCTTGAAGCTTCCCCTTTCTCTTCTTCGTTCAGTTTCTCCCAGAATATTTCTCCCGTCCCTGCGAATTCTATGATGTTTCGTGCCATTTCAGAAGTGGCCGTAACGACCCTGGTGGTCTCAGATAGGGAAAAACCCATTTCCTCGCAGAGTTCTCTGATTTGCTGACGGACATCAACAACATCCGTGCGAGAGTTAATCGGCATGCACCCTTCCGAATCTACGGTCGCCTTTTCCGGTTCCATTAGTTTTCTCCGCTTGCTCTCTGATTGAACTTTCTCGAGTCCCCTATAAGTAAATCCATTGCCCGATCCACGTCAAGAGCCGTTTCCGCCTGTCCGAAGTCAAGACCAAGTTCCGTCGCAGTCACCGCCACGGCAGGCGGGATACCCGCAATAACTGTTCTACCCCCCATTAGTGCGATCATCTGGCCCGTTTCCTCCATCGTACGAGCAAAGAAAGAATCAACAGTCTCGACGAGAGATATATCTATTATGACTCCCGCTGGACTGGAATCCTTCATCGACTGTAAAACTTTCTCCTGAAGACTACTAACGGTCCTGTCAGTTGGAGAAGACGGAAGAGTAACAAGTAATACATCCCTGACCTTAACTATCGAAACGTCCCTTTCACTCATTTAGGTCACCTTCCGGACGAATAAAGTCATGCTGCGGGGTTCTTTTATCGATCTATTTCCCATGGAGTCTCCTGTTTAAATACGTGTTCGAGTCCTTCGGCAAGCGATGTCCTCGTGGTAATTTCCGAAAGATCTATACCGAGATGAACTACGGACTGAGCGATAGACGGACTAACACCTGTCAGAACGACCTGGGCTCCGAGAAGTTTTACGGACTCCACTGTCTCAATCAGATGCTGAGCCGTTCGGGTGTCAACGTCCGGAACGCCCGTAATGTCAATCAGGGCAATTTCCGATTCGGTATCAACGATTTCCTCAAGGAGTCTCTCCATGAATCTCTGCGTACGCTCCGTATCAAGTTGCCCGATCAAAGGAGCAGCAAGAACTCCTTCCCAGACCTCAATTATCGGCGTGGAGGCCTCCAGTAACTGTTCCGCCTGACGCTGGACAGTCCGCGATTTTTCTTTTATTTCGGTTATGTCGTTAAAGCTAACCAACTGAGCAGCTGGCTGGCCTTTTTCTTCTATTGTGCTCACCGATACCCGTAAATCCATGGAAATACCATCCTCGACCGAAAGCTCCAGTTCGCCTTGCCACTTACCTCTCTCCAGAGCTTCCCCCAAAACTTCTTCGATCCTGCTTCCTTCTTTAACTAAATCAGCAAGTGATTGTCCAACCACGGTTTCTCGGTCTTCGGTTCCCAATAGATCGGAGAATGCAGGATTTACGTAAACAATTTGTCCGCCAAGATCCATTATAGCCAGGGCACTTGACGCAAAGTCCAGGGCTCTGGACTTTAGTTGTTCCCTGTTCAGATCAACTTTCTCAAAGTCATTCGGAGCAGCATCGGATTTTTCCGCTTCCATTTCGTCGGTCATCACTAAACCCCCTGATAAATATACGTGTTAATCTATTTTTAAAGAAAAATGTAGCTTGTAAATAGTAAGCAACCGGTTAAGAAGAAAATGTCCACCGTTAACTGCGCGCAAGGAAGAAAAGTTACAATGAACCAGGGGAGGAAGTTAATATTGTTGAAGCTCATTATATTGCAGGTAGATTGAAAAATCAAATATTTTTTGTTCTGACCTATCTTATAGAGTCAACTACCTCGCGTGCTGGTGTAAGAAAATTGGCCGCGGTGATTGAAACTCAGTCGCGTCCTTCTTTATCTTCGTACATTTTCTTATCCGCTTGCTTGAGGGCCGCCTCGGCGTCCCTGTCCTGGTCCGGACTCCAATGGGAAACTCCCATGGCCAGCGTCAGGGGGAAGTCAAGTAAATCCGAAGTCTCATTCCACCGGTAAAGCTCTTTGTTAAGCCGGGTAACGGTTTTTTCAACACCGCCGTTCGTTTCCGGCATCATAACCAGGAACTCGTCTCCGCCGTATCTTATCACGGTGTCGGCACTCCTGACGTTCTCCAGGAGAAGTCTGCCCACTTCTCTCAGGACTTCGTCACCAGTTTGATGAGAATAACGATCGTTTATCTCCTTGAACCGGTTTACATCGATCATTAAAAAAGCAATCTGGTGCCCGTACCTCTGCCCCCTTTCAATTTCTTTGCTTAGCGTCTCGTTGAAATATCTCCTGTTATAAAGGTTTGTCAGGGGATCGCGGATTGCCTGTTCCTTCAACTCGACTTCCAGTCTTATTCTCTTAACTTCTTCATGCAGGTGACCGGCCAGAATCTCCGCAAGTTCCAGATCATCTTTGTCGAATGCGCCCTGCACAGTAGAGGCAATTTGAAAAACCCCGACGTTTCCTATCGCCACACTCATGAAACCTTTGAGATCGGTTCGACGGGCTTCGGCTTTTTCTTTTGTCCTTACATCATCGCCGATGATCGAAGACTGATTCCGATAGGTCTCACCAATCAGACCTTCGTCTCGGCTTTGCGAGGGGAGCTCTTTCGCTTCCGTTTTCCGCGAAGTTGCCACGGGGACCAGCCCGTTTTCCTCGGCGCAGTAAAACGTACAAACTTCGAAATCCAGTACCTGCTGGGTTGCCTCCACGGCTTCGTGGCATAGTTCCGTTTCAGTTTCACATTGTTGAAACCTATCAACGGCATCGTGAAGTTCTTTTAACTTCCTTCTCTGTCTCTGAAGGTTCAGCTCGGCCTTCTTTCTCCGATCGATGTCAATCACTACACCAGTTAGTTGTCTGTATTCGTCTTCTTCCTCAGTTATTCGACCGACGTCCCGAAACCACTTGTAATTTCCGTTACTTTTCTTTATCCGGTATTCGACCTCGTATCTTTCCTTTCCCCCTTTCAGGTGCTCCTTCATCGCCGATACAGCATCTTCGTAATCTTCCGGATGAAGTAGATCGGTGAAATCCGAGTAGGTTTCAAACTTTGCCGGAGAATAGCCCAGCATCTCTGCTTTCAGATCGCTAAAATTGACCTCTCCTGATGGTAGCTCCATCTGCCACCAGGCAAGGTTTCCAGCCTCCATAGCGGTCTCTAACTTTTCCTTGTTTTGCTTGAGCTGTTCCTCGACCCCTTTTTGTCTCGTCATATCCCGGGCAACGGAAAGAATTCGGCCTTCTCCCTCTATCTCAAAGTAACGCGCATTTATTTCAACCGGTACTTTGCTTCCGTCGCTGGCCCTGTGGGTCATTCGAAAGGTCTTCTGGCCCTCCGAGATTACCTCCTGCATAATCCGGGGAACCTCGTCGGATTGATCTCCGGTATCTATTTCATCAGGGGACATAGCAAGAAACTCTTCCCTGCTGTAGCCAAGCATTTCGCAGGCAACGTCGTTGACCTCTAAAAAATCTCCGGGCATCCCGTCTTCAGCCAGCTCGTGCAGGTATACGGCGTCATTGATATTATTGAATATCTCCCTGAATTTCCTCTCGTTCTTTCGGAGAGCCCTTTTCGCTTTCCTCCGCTCCGTAATTTCATCCACGACGGACATAATTCCCACAATGTCTCCTTTTTCATCGTACATAGGAGCAGTAGAAATACTGACTTCGATCGGCGATCCGTCCTTTCTCTGTCGCGTTACTTCCATACCGGAAAAGGATTCCCCGGCAAGTACTCTACTTCTTAATTCGTCAAACTCTTCTTGTTTTTCTTCGGGAACTATCGGCAATCGCTTCCCGAGGACTTCTTCCTGTGCCCAGCCAAAAATTTCTTCAGCCGCCGGGTTCCAGATAGTGCGTATATTCCCCGCTGGATCGAGATCGAATATTGCTACGGGTGAAGCCTCTACAAGCGATTTTAGAATCTCTCCGGTATCTTTATTTTCTTTCATTTTAAGAATAATACGGGTACCGGGTAAATTAGTCAAAAATAACTGGAAAACTTCAACAGCTGGACTGAAGAATGGTGATAACCTGGTTAATACCAGAATGAGTTTCTCGTGGCCGAAAAACCAACAAGTTGCTTCTCCTCTTCCAATCAAACCCGGGGGGGCTCTCGGCTAATTTTGGTAGCTTTCATGCTCTCAAGTTTTGTTTTTTCGTTTTCAAGAGTAAATTAGTTACATAATGGCATATTTTTGCCAATTTGATAGTGTATTCAAATATAAATCGCTTTTTTAATTGTTTATGTGGGGTTGAAAGGTCCCCTTTCTGTGCTTATAATCAAAATGAATTAGCAGAGTTACAATTAGTCTGCTAAATTTATCAGACTAGAAGAATTAACCCAAGCAGGGGGTGGAAAGTATGGTCCTTCCGAATAACAAAAATTGGAAGAAAAACCGAAAACCATCTCCTTTCAGCAGCGGCGATATCTTGGACGAGATTTTTTAAAACGTGAAAGAAGAAGCAACTGAAGTAGAAAGAGAATAAGTAAATTCCACGGTCCGGATCTCCGGCCCTAAATATTTTTCTTTCAATTTCGACGCTGTAATAGAAATTCAACCACAGCAATGAACTCCACCTTCAATCCATATTTGTTACCCCAATAAACGACATAGACCGTAACACACCACCGGGTTTCCAGGTAGGAAACGTGAGACAATAGACCTCTATAAAGAGGTGATTGAGATGAAAGACTCGGACGGAAAGATGATCGTGGTTTCAAACGCCGAACCCTACAAACATGAAGAAGATCAACAAGGCGAACTGGCCTGTAAAGAAGTCGAAGGCGGGCTAACAACTGCCATGAATCCACAAATGAGACAATCCGGAGGGATCTGGATAGCTTACGGAAGGGGGAGTCATGACTTCGAGGTCACGGACTCCCGGGGGAAAGTTTCGGTACCGGATTTTCCGGATGTCTCGGAAGAAGAGCAGTACGAATTAAAAAGACTCAACTTCTCCAATACACAGTACGAGAAGTTCTATCGTGGTTATGCCAATAGAATACTCTGGCCCATCTGTCACTCCTTTCCGACAAAAGCCGACCTGCGAAAAGAAAGAGAATACTGGAGAGAAGGGTATCTGCCGAGCAATAAGGAATATGCCAGAGCAGTTATAAAGTCTTATGAGCCGGACGATACCATCTGGGTCCACGATTATCACCTGGCTCTGGTACCAAAGCTGGTGAGAAACGAGATACCGGAGGCAAAAATAGGAGTATTCTGGCATATCCCCTGGCCCCCGTGGGAAAACTTCGGAAAAATACCTCACAGAAATAAGTTATTAGAGGGGCTCTCGGCGGCAGATCTGATCGGACTGCACCTGGAGAAATACGCTGATAATTTGTTACGCTGCGCAGACAAAATCGACGCAAACGTCGATCGCGGCTCGTCAAGATTTAAGCTGGCCGGTGAGCAAACTCAGGTCGGAGCTTACCCGCTGGGCGTAGATTATGATTTCTTTGACGGTAGCACCACCGATAAACAAGAAGAAAAAATAAGAGAAAAGTACAACTCGGATCACATCATTCTGGGCGTGGATCGTCAGGATTACACCAAAGGGATTCCGGAAAGGATAAGGTCTTTCGAAAAATTCGTGAGAAAAAACCCTGATTACAGGGAAAAAGTTACGATGGTCCAGAGAACACCTCTTAGCAGGACTGGAATCGAGGAGTATCAGAAAGAGAAGAGCGATATCAACCATAGGGTATCCGAGTTCAACGGTAAGAACGGAAGTCACGACTGGACTCCAATCAACCTATTCTGGGGAGGGGTACCTCAGAAGGAATTGATAGCAGAATATAGGGCCGCTGATATTGGACTGGTGACACCAGGGCTCGATGGCATGAATCTAGTCGCCAAGGAATTTATCGCGGCAAACGAGGAACCAAAAGTTCTGATACTGTCGGAGTTCGCAGGTTCCAGCGAGCAGCTCGACGAGGCAATACAGGTCAATCCCTACAATACGAGCGAAGTCGCAAATGCAATCAAAACAGCTATAGAAATGCCAGAAGAAGAAAAGAAGTCAAGATGGAGGAAACTCAGGAAAAAGGTAAAGGAAGAGGATCTGCAGGATTGGGCTGAAAAATTCATCGGAGATCTGGAGGCAGCCCACCAGCTTCACTCTATGGTGAACTACACTAAACCTCGGAAATCTCGTCAAACGGGAGGCTAAATGGGTGAGAAAGATGGAGTTGGAAACTTGAAATATTGACTTCCCGTAGTCTTGAAGCCAACAACCCCGCACCTTAACCCTGGTCCGGGGTTGTTGGCTTCGTATCACATCTAACGGTGTCCCTCAGCCCATTTCCGAGTAAATATAACCGAGAACCATAACCACTACCCCGATTCCAGCCAGCAAGTCCGTCTCGCTGATTAAGGGTTCCGTCCGAGGCTCTGCTGGTTTGGGCTTCTCAACTTTCTCAGCTGGCGGAGTACGTACCGCTCCGGAACTGGCCAGTTTCGATTCTCCCGAGTCGT
Source organism: uncultured Thermotogae bacterium (assembly GCA_964599005.1). Classification (GTDB taxonomy): domain Bacteria; phylum Bipolaricaulota; class Bipolaricaulia; order M55B111; family M55B111; genus JAGXLP01. Next base: position 5,811 of record CAZRDU010000036.1, on the reverse strand, counting down.
TGAAAGCCGAAACACTGTATGTATATGACCTGTTCCCTACCAGACCGGTATCGGTATACATGGTTTTGTTGGGCCCAACCGTAGCTACTTCAGTTCCGTTCCTATAGATTCTAAACCCGTCTTCGTTATCCGAGTTATCGTTCCATCTTAACCTGATCTCGCTTGAGGAAAGCGGAGTAAGATTCAAATTTCTCGGGAAGTTAGGCTGTGCCTGTCCCGTCATCGAACAGTTTCGATTCGTGGAGCCTGACTCCCCGCTGCTGTTATAAGCCACGACTTCATAACAATAACGGGTTTCGCTATTCAGCCCCTCGTGTATATAAGCAGAAGAATTCGCGCCCACCGTGGCAATCCTGGACCCATTCCTGTAGATACGGAAACCCTGTTCGTTATTTGAGTTGTCATTCCAGGTCAGTTTGATACTGGATGGAGATAGCGTTTCCGTGCGCAGAGATCCGGGCGAGGAAGGAATTTCCAGTGGAGTCTCCAGTTCTAGACCGGAGGACATAGAGGATTCTCCTGCCTCGTTGTAAGAAGCTACTCGATACGTGTAACTCGTATTTTCGTTTAACCCTGTGTCGACGTAGGAGGTAGTATTAGGCCCTACCTCGGTAATCCTTTTTCCGTTTCTGTATATCCGGAAGCCGGACTCGTTGCCCGAGGTATCGTTCCAGGTCAACCTGATTTCGGTCGGAGACCTCACCGTACCGGATAGGTTCCTCGGTGCAGAGGAGACCTCGACCGGAGTAGTGGTGCTTAAGCTGCTCGATAAGGAGGATTCCTGGCCGTCATTGTAGGCGGAAACACGGTAGGTATAGTTAGCGTTTCCCTTAAGTCCAGTATCGGTATAGGATGTCACGTTTGCACCGACAGTAGCTATTTCCGTTCCGTTTCTGTAAATCCTGAACCCGTCCTCGTTATTCGAGTTATCGTTCCAGAGTAGCCTTATCCTCGTAGGTGATAACGATTTTGCAGAGAGGCTGTCGGGCGCCCCTGGAACTCGCAAAGGTGTTGTCAGACTTCGGGATCCCGAGAGGGACGACTCTCCGCTCTCGTTGAAAGAGGCAACCCTGTAGCTATAACTCCTGCCTTCTTCCACCCCGGTATCAGTGTAAGTGGTGATATTCGCGCCCACCGTGGCAATCCTGGACCCATTCCTGTAGATACGGAAACCCTGTTCGTTATTTGAGTTGTCATTCCAGGTCAGTTTGATACTGGATGGAGATAGCGTTTCCGTGCGCAGAGATCCGGGCGAGGAAGGAATTTCCAGTGGAGTCTCCAGTTCTAGACCGGAGGACATAGAGGATTCTCCTGCCTCGTTGTAAGAAGCTACTCGATACGTGTAACTCGTATTTTCGTTTAACCCTGTGTCGACGTAGGAGGTAGTATTAGGCCCTACCTCGGTAATCCTTTTTCCGTTTCTGTATATCCGGAAGCCGGACTCGTTGCCCGAGGTATCGTTCCAGGTCAACCTGATTTCGGTCGGAGACCTCACCGTACCGGATAGGTTCCTCGGTGCAGAGGAGACCTCGACCGGAGTAGTGGTGCTTAAGCTGGCAGTAGTTCCCGACTCTCCTGCCTCATTAAAACTGGATACCCTGTAAGTGTAATCCTTGCCCCCGGTCAGACCCGTATCGACGTAACTCGTCGTGTTAGAATTTAGCTCCTCAATCAGCTCGCCATTTCTGTAAACCCGAAAGCCAGATTCGTTCTCGGAGTTATCGTTCCAGGTTAACTCGATTTCGGTCGAGGAGAGTGCCTGAAGCGACAAACCAGCGGGGGAACCGGGAACCTGCACTTCTTCTTCCTCCGGTGGAGTGGGAGTTTCTACTTCCCCGCTTCCTCTGGTAATTTTGAAGTAAGTTCGATAGTTCTTGCAACAATTAAGGGTTATTCTGATATATAAACTACCGATCCCCACCTGTTGACCTTTTTCGTTCCTTTGATCCCATGTCCAGGTCCAACTATCTTTGTTTCTGCTTATCGGCCCAACTTCTCTTTCGACGTAAAACAGCTCGTAGTCGTGCTCAAACTGGGGCTCGAAGTAAACCTCAACCTTTTCCACCAGGTATTCAAAATCCTGTAAGTTGGCCAAAATTAGCTTTACCTCTTCACCCTGGTGATATATTCTTTTGCCAGTTGAAAGAGATTGATACCTAGTCGGACAGTAATCATAATTTGAGGGAGAGGGACAGCCGAACCTATAACTATACCTTAGATCCTTTTCCTGTCCTCGTGAAGCGGATCCGCCAATTACCAACAAACCAATCAGAATAAATACAAAGACGAATAGAGGCCTCCAGTATCGACGCATTTTTCCACCTCCTGAAATCAATCTTGGATGGAAGATCAATTTGAATCATCTACACCCGGTTAGAAAGCGATCAGACACCTTAACTTCTTCAGTATTTATTGCTAAAAACCCGGATATCTAACTCACCGTTATATTTCAATATTTCGGAATTATTGACTGCGGGAATTCGCTGTATGAAGAATTGTGACGAGCAAAAGTCGGGTACAACTCACGCGCCGTACCAGTATAAGAAAATTTCTACTCTTACCATTGCGACTAATTGATTTTAATACTTCTCTCTAAAAAAGTCCAGCTCTCGGATAATCAAGGGAATCCCAAAGCGCTGCAGCGCCCTGCGGCGATGGACCAGCTAATAATGGTAAAAATAACCAGGTGAAGTTAGTATCATAAAATAAAACCCGAGATAAGGATAGAAAATCTGAAACTCAATTTTCTGGATTTCAAACGGTGACTGCAATGAAGGTAATACTTGCCTCCCGTTCCAAATTTAGGAGACAGGCACTCGAGCTCTTAAACCTTGATTACGATGTCAAACCGAGCGAAATCGACGAGAAATCTATCAGAGACAGTGATCCAGGAGCTCTGGCCAGAAAGCTCGCCGAGGCAAAAGCCGAAGACGTTGGGGGACAACTGGATGGAGAGAATCTAGTGATTGGCGGGGACTTGTTTGTTCTATTTCGAGGAAATATCTATGAAAAACCCAAAACCGAAAAAGAAGCAATGGAAGTCCTGCAGTTATTTTCGGGGGAAAAAGTGGAGATAATTTCCGGAGTTTCTGTCTTCAATACCGAAACCAACGATCTGGAGTCGGATCTGGGACGAGCCGAGATTGTCTTCCGGGATATAAGTCAAGAAGAAATAGAAAAATATGTTTCGAATTATCCGGTTACAGACCTGGCTGGAGCGTTTGAGAAAGAAGGTGTCATGAAGTTTTCAAAAGAGGTTCACGGTGATTTATCCTTTCTAACCGGCCTCCCCCTGAACAAACTGATAGAATTACTAAGAAAGAACGGCGTGAATCCATAATCGCTTTTCGATTCCCGACGAAAGAAATTACGTAAATTTTCTAGACTGACTTTGATTGTAAACCATGCCAGAAGGCTTTCTCTACCGAAAGGACAACTGACAACTAGCCTGACTTCAACCGGGACAGCCTCATCGCGTTTGAAGTTACACCGACCGTCATACCTGCATCTCCAAGGAGAACCGCTAAAGCGATTGTTACATAGCCTAAAGGAACACCCACTGCTAACAGGGCCTTTATTCCGAGGCTTGTGAATATGTTCTGCCTGATGACCCGCTTAGCCCGGGAGGAAAGCCGGTGGAGATACGGAAGCTTTGCCACATCGTCCTTCATCAAGGCAATATCCGCTGTCTCGAGTGCAGTATCCGTACCGGCAGCCCCCATGGCAATTCCCACGTCCGCTGCTGCCATTGCCGGGGCGTCGTTTATCCCGTCCCCGACCATGGCGACCGACCCATAATCCTCGGATAACTCTTTAACTGCCTCCACTTTCTCATCCGGCATCATTGCGGCTCGAAAGTCTACGATACCTATCTTATCCGCGATAGCTCCTGCGGTATTTTCGTTGTCACCGGTCAGCATTACGGTCCTGACGCCGGCGGAGTTCAGTTTTTCAATAGTGTCTTCTACGGATGATCTTATCTCGTCAGCTACCGCCACAATTCCTTCGAGTTCATCTTCGGTGGTGACCAGAATCACGGTCTTGCCCTGGTTCTGTAAGCGGGGAATCGTCTTCTCGGTCAAGTTGAGGCAGTTACCTTTCTTACAGAGTTTCGTGGCTTCCCGGCTTATCTTCCTACCATCGCTGGAGTGGTGAACGTGGCTCAAATCAAAGCCCAGTTCTTCAATCAGAGAAGGCTTGCCCGCATAGTGTTGTTTCCCTTTCAGGCTTGCCTTAACCCCTTTGCCGCTTATTTCCTCAAAGCCCTCTATCCCGTGGTCGTGGCTGATGTCGTGCTCTTCTTCCACATGAGTTACGATCGCTTCTGCAATTGGGTGGTCGCTTCTCTCCTCCACCCCACAGGCACATTCAATCACGTCCTCTTTGCTCTTGCCATTTAGAGGAATTACGTCCGTGATGGTCAGCTCACCCTTGGTTAAAGTTCCTGTCTTGTCAAAAGCCATGACTTTTACCTCGCTCATCGCTTCCAGGGTGGTTCCGCTCTCTATCAAAACTCCGTTTTTGGCGGCACTCGTAATTCCAGAAACCACGGATACAGGAGTGCTGATGACAAAGGCACAGGGACAGGCGAGTACAAGCATAGTTATTCCGCGGACGAACCAGCTGGCCCACGGTTGCGCCAAAAATATAGGCGGAATAGCAGCAACAGCAACTGCCGCGAGAACCACTACCGGGGTATAGTAGGAGGAAAACTTATCCACGAACTTCTCGTGTCTCGTCTTTTTTCTCTCCGCGCTTTCCACCATTTCGATGATCTGGGAGATGGTGCTTTCCGAAGACGGGCTACTTGCCTCTATTTCTAGATAGCCCTGTTGATTTATGGTACCCGCATAAACTTCTTCCCCGATGCTTTTGTCCACGGGAATGCTCTCTCCGGTTATTGGTGCTTCGTTTATAGAAGTTTTTCCTTCGACTATCTCTCCATCGACCGGAACCCTGCTTCCCGGCCTTATTATAATTTTCTCTCCCGCCTTCACTTCCTCGACCGGGACCTCTTCTTCCCGACCATCTCTTTTTAAGACAGCTGTATCCGGGGAAAGATCTTTTAGTTCTCTCAAAGAGCCTCTGGCTTTTTGGATCGAATAGTCTTCAAGAAGCTCGGCAAAATTGTACAAAAACGCCAGCGTCGCCCCTTCCATAAAGATGTGTTTTCCGCCAAAGATACTGGCTATGATCGAGCCCAGTATTGCCGAAGTCATCAACAGATCTATGCTCAGGTTCAGCTTTTTCAGGGCCCGGAAACCGTTTTTTATTATGACGTTTCCGGCCACAGCTATACTGACCAAAAAGGCTATATCGGATATGTAAAGGTTAGTCCCCTGCCAGATGAAAATCGTTTGGTTGTAGGCTGTCAGGCCGTAGTGTAAAAGAAGACCCGTTATGAGAAGACCTCCTCCGACCCAGTTTTTGATCGCTCTGGAGCTAGTCCATACGTTAACAGTGGCTTCCTGGGTCCGATCCTCGTCACCCGGTCCCGAACAGGTCCGGCAGGTGGCTCCGCTTCCCCCTGGGCTCTTTTCATTCTCCGGCATGGTCAATACACTCCCTCAGGATTTTCAAAACGTGATCGTCCATTATTTTATAATACTTGTGTCTTCCTTCTTTTCGATAATCTACCAATCTATTATCTCTTAAAGTTTTCAGGTGGTGAGAGACGTTGGAAAAGCTTTGATCCGCCGCTTCAGCTATATCGTGAACGCATTTTTCCCCTTCGGCAATTTCCAGCAAAATCCTAATTCTGGATCGATTCCCAAGAACTTTAAATATCTCCGCTGATTGTTTTATTTTTTC
>CAZRDU010000035.1:0-16925 GCA_964599005.1 uncultured Thermotogae bacterium | reverse complement strand
CACCACTCCTATAAGTGTCCGAAATTATAAGCTAGCCCCTTTTTATTGTCAAGCTAAGCTGGGTCTCGCGTCAGGCTGAACTAGACTCTACGGGAGTTAACTCTTCTTCCTCTTCCTCGGTTTCTTCAGGTCGTCCGCGTTCTTCGTAATCGTCTTCGAACCCGGTTCCAACCGCGACCTTCTTCCCTACAATGATATTCGGTTTAAGTCCTTTTAGTTCGTCGGATTGACCGCTCAAAGCGGCGTTTGTCAAAGCCGAAGTCGTTCTCTGGAATGAAGCTGCGGAAAGCCAGCCCTTGGTCTTCAGAGCGGACTTCGAGATACGCAACAACTGGCGATCCCCTTCGGGTAACTTAAACTCTTTAACTCGAACTTTTTCAATTTCCCCGTCAACGATCACGTCTAATTCTTCCACACCTGAATCGGTCGCGTGATCAAGCAGGTCCTTTGTAACCGTCTCCCCTTCTTTTGCCACCAGACGCTTACCTTTATATACGTCCTCCGCCACTTTGAGTCCGGTGATCTCTCCTTTACGTTCACGGATGAGTTCGTTTTTCTTTCGCAGTTTCGTCACGACGTTGCGGAATTCCTCGAGCGTAATCAATTCGTTCTGTGTCAGGTCCGAGTCTCCTCTGTCGCTAACGATTACGTTATTTAACATCTGGGCAATTATAATTTCGACGTGCGTATCCTTAATATCCACGCCCTGACTCTTGTAGACTTTTTGTATCTCGGTAAGCAGGTATTCGTAAGTCCGATCCACGCCTGCCTTGTCCAGCAAGTTATGCGGGGGTATAACACCTTTTGACAGCTGTTCTCCAGGCTTTACCTTATCCCCGATATCGACGACCGGTGAATGAGTAACGTTTACCGATTCACTGTAGCGATAATTTACGTGGACGAAATCGTCTTCCGTCTCCTCTAGAGAGTCTATAATTAATTTTCTCCCCGCCGGCCTATCTATGGTGAATAGTGTTTTACCCTTCTTGACCTTTTCTCCATCCGCCACTTCGGGAATCATTGATTCCGAGATCGGGATCCTCTTTCTTCCGTCTTCCGGCTGGAATATAATGAGGGAATCTTCCGTCTTTACCAAAACACCCGATTTGTCCGCCTTCAGACTATCCGACCTCGTAAGGTCAATCAACTCCTCGCCCTCTTCGACCCCTTCGCCCTCTTCGACCAGAGGCTTAGCCATCGGGGGAATTAAATGCTCAACGTAATTTCCTTCGCTATCCGAAAGAGTTATAAGTCGTTTCTCTCTATTAATTTCCTCTACAGTGCCGCCACGCTTCGCGAAGACCTGCTCCAGCTCGACTTCTTCGGAAAGGACATCGCCTTTTTCGACGAATTCTCCCGAAGGTTCCGTTATTTCTATCCCGTCAGGTAATTCGTAATAAGCATCGGAACGGCTCATCAGCAAGTACATCACCGTTCTGCCGTCTTCTTCTACTAGCCGGACGGTGCCCGCGTGGGGACTGGTTGTATCTACCACTTCGGAAAGGGTGACTTCTTCTTCAGGCTCAACCAGACAAAGAGCCGAAGGCAGGGTAAGTTTCTGAGGCTCGCCCTCTATGTCAATCCTTTTTCCTTCCTCGGTATCCTTCATTTCAGTAACATGCCCTTCTATATCCGTTATCGTGGCCTGAGCGCTCTTTGTGGTTTTCCTCGCTTCAAAGAGCTCTTCCGCTCTCGGTAGTCCCTGCGTGATGTCCTCTCCAGCAACACCGCCGGAGTGGAAAGTCCTCATAGTTAACTGTGTTCCCGGTTCACCAATCGATTGGGCAGCAATAATTCCCGCGGCTTCACCCTTATCGATAAGCTCATGAGTCGACATATCCATACCGTAGCATTCCTGACAGACCCCTTTCTCAGTCTCACAGGTAACGGGAGACCTAACTACAATCCTGGGTCGGACTTCCAGTTCTTCGATGCCACTTTCCTTTATCCTTTCCAGTTCAACCGGGCCGATTAATTCATCCCGGCTGACTATAACGTGGCCGGATTCCGGGTCTTCTACGTCATTCAAGCTATTGGTGCCAATGACTTTTTCCGAATCCGTCTCGTTCAGACTTATCGTAACCTGTTTACTGGCCAGGTGGGATGCGAGCTCTTTACCAACTAACTCACCTTCTTCCACCATCACAGTACCGTCTTCGGGATCTATCACGGGCTCTGCCAGGGTCTTTCCATAGACCCGATCTTCAATCCCCTCCATAAGTTCTCCTCCATCGTACCTGAGCGGATCCACTTCAAGCCCTCTATTGGTTCCACAGTCCGACTCCCTCACAACGATGTTGGACACCGCTTCGACCAACCTTCTGGTCAGATAACCCGAATCGGCCGTTTTCAACGCAGTATCGGCCGTTCCTTTTCTCCCCCCGTGAGTCGAGATAAAGTATTCCATCATATCCAGACCTTCACGAAAGTTCGACTTTACGGGCATTTCTATTACATTGCCGGAAGGGTCGGCCATCAACCCACGCATACCGGCCAGCTGCTTTACCTGGTCGGCACTTCCCCTGGCTCCTGAGCCAACCATCATCTGAAGTGGGTTGAATTTGTTCTCCGCATAGTTATTCATTGTCGCTTCTTCAACCCGGTCCACGGTTTCGTGCCATATATCGACGATCGTTGACGCCCTCTCGTCTTCCGAGGCAAGCCCCCTGTCAAACATTCCATTCACTTCCTCTACCCTGTCCATTGCCTGCTCGAGTATCCGGGATTTTTCCGGTGGTTCGATACAGTCTTTGGTTGAAATCGTTAGGGCTGACTTAGTTGCCTCCGAAAACCCAAGTTCCTTCAGGTTATCCAGCAAGCTAACCAGTCTTTCGTTTCCGTATTCCTCGTAAACTTCCATCAAAATCTCGGAAACGTCGGATGACTCGAACCGCTTATCGTAGTTTCTGAGATCTTCCGGGAATAACTCGTTCAGCTTTGCTCGCCCCAGGGTAGTGTCCTTCACGTCACCATCAATTCGTATCTTAATCGGAGCGTGCAAGCTAACGACATCATTATCGTAAGCCCGTTTTGCTTCTCTGAGATTCGCGAAGTACTTACCTTTCCCCTTACCTTCTTCATCTATTTCCGAAAGATAGTAGTAAGCATAAATCTGATCCTGAGTTGGCTTGGTCAGCGGTCCGCCGTCCGCAGGGGACAAAAGGTTCTTGGACGATAGCATTATATCGCGAGATTCTTCAACGGCTTCCCTTGTCAGCGGGAGATGGATTGCCATCTGATCCCCGTCGAAGTCAGCATTGTAAGGAGGACAAACATGCGGATGTATGTGGATTGCATCCCCGTCGACTAACTTGGGCTCAAATGCCTCAATCCCCAGCCTGTGGAGAGTCGGAGCTCGATTGAGCAAAACCGGCCTCTCCTTTAGCAATTCTTCCAGGTAATCCCATATCTCAGGCATATCTCCCGCCATTGCTTTGTTTTTGACTTCGTTGTAGTCCGAATACGTAGTATCGTCAAGGTACCGGGTTACAAATGGCTTGAACAATTCAAGGGCCATCTTCTTCGGTACCCCGCATTCCCACAGCTTTAATTCCGGGTCGATAACGATGACTGCTCGTCCTGAATAGTCAACTCGTCTCCCCAGAAGATTCCTTCTCAATCGTCCGTGTTTTCCCGAAATTCTGTCTGAAAGAGATTTAAGCGGTCGATCGTCCTTGCCCCGAATGGGTGTGTTCTTCTTTTCATTATGGATAATTGCATCTACTGATTCCTGAAGCATCCGTCGCTCGTTTCTCAGTATTACCTCGGGGGCTCCCATATCCTCGAGACGCTTTAACCTGTTATTCCTGTTGATAATTCTTCGATAGAGATCGTTCAGGTCAGTCGTGGCGAATTTTCCCCCTTCGAGATGAACGATCGGCCTCAGATCAGGAGGTAGTACCGGAATTGCCTCCAGTGCAATATAATTGGACTTGTTGCCCGAATCCCTCAGTTTTTCCACGACACTGAGTCTTTTTGAGAGCTTGTTCTTTGCGGTTTTGGAGGTTTCTTTCTCCAGACGATCACTCAATTCCTGACTTAATTCTTCGAGATCGATATTTTCCAGAAGCCCTTTGATCCCTTTTGCCCCGGTAAAGGCCGAAAAACCAGCGGGGTAAAGCCTCTCATATGCCTCTTTCCCAAGCTGACTAATTTTCTGCCCGACCTCCAGCGGGACGTCTTCGTCTTCCACGGAAGTAACCAGAAAAGCCAGGTTATCAACCTCTTCCTGCGCCGGCTCGGATTCTATCTCGTCCCCGTAACGGGATTTCAGCATGTCATGAAAGGTTTCAGAGCATACCTCTCCCACAGGAGCCTCGGCAATCAACTCCCCTTCTTCGACTTCATCCCCGTCGTTCGCTTCCATAATCACGTCTTCCGAGAGGGGATATTCTTCCTCACCAACTGAAACTAAAGCAATCCCTTCCCCGTTTTGAAGTTTCTTGTGCTCTATCGATACTTCTCCCGCTTCTTCCGCATTAATCTTTGGTGCATCATTTATTACCATTCCGTTTTCAGTCTCGAAATCTATATGGCGAGAGAGTATTTCGAGTTCAGAACTATATAAACGTTCCCCTTCTCTTAATTTGTCGTTGTCGGTGGAGGTAACTATCGAAATATCTTCCAGAGTAGTTTCCGCTTCGTAGTAAGCTATCTTCCGCAGCGTCTTCTTCTTTATATTCAGAAGTTTGCTCAATGGGCTCGAAATACCCTTTAAAAACCAGAAATGGATAACCGGGCTGGCAAGCTCTATATGGCCCATGTTCTTCCGCCGGACGGACGAATCGGTAACCAGTACACCACATTTCTCACAGGTTATTCCTTCGTACTTCTTCCCCTCGTATTTCCCACAGGCACACTTATAATCCTCTTCGGGGCCAAATATCTCTTCCGCGTAAAGTCCACCCTTTTCCGGCTTATGGGTCCGATAATTTATCGTCTCCGATTCCGTAACTTCGCCGTGAGACCACCTTCTTATCTCTTCCGGCGAAGCAAACATAAGTTTTACTTCTTTGATCTCATCACCCGACAACATCCATAATCACCTCACTGATAATAAACCAACCACACGTAAAACTTTACAGGGCATAATTTTATAACCAGCTGAAAACCGATACCGGCAATTTAATCATCCACTACCTGAACCGGAAAATAACAGCCGAGTAAAAAGGCCAAAACTTTTTAACTGTTGGAAAAACAAAATATTTCGCCGAGAATTCATGAGCAACGGCTCCACTTTGCAAACTATAGATCGGCGTTCGGTTTTGGAAAGACAGTCATTCAAATTGACTTACCCGAGCGGCGGAACATCACGAAAACGGGAAAACGAAATGAAAACCAAAAAATAGCACCCCTTTTGCTAAACTAATCCGTCAATAATTACAAAATTCAGCTATTTTTGATCAATTACTCCAGGCTGGAACAATAACCGGATAACTGGACAATTTCTTTTAGGTTGAGCAAATTTACCCTCTATCAGTTCTCTTCCTTCTTGCTCGATTCTTTTGCGCCTTTTGTTTCCTTTTCACCCGACCCATTATTACCACCATTTTCGTTAACTTTGCCACTACCTCCATTTCCCTTGTGATTACCGTTCCCACCGTAATCAGTCCGGTAAAAACCGCTACCTTTAAACCTTATCCCGACACTCGAAATCATTCTTTCCGTATCCGCACTTCCACATTCAGGGCACTCTGGGTCCTCGTCCTTCTTGCCGTTCTTTTTTAGGACTTTGAAAGTATTATCACATTCGTCACAACGATATTTGTATAATGGCATAACTCCCTCCACCTCTACTTGGTTCACTAACCAGTCTAAGAATCCGATACCACCTTTTCCCGTGAAGTCTAATACTTTTTGTTAATAATTTTTTTAAAATATTACTTGGTACCAAAATAAGGTTGGGTACACTAACTTGGATAAGAAAAACGGCCGTATCAAATAAAGTCCAACAAAAACTGCTCACCAATTATAAGGCAGGTAGAGACGATTTCAACTCATTCAAGGAAGTCCTTCCAATCATCTCCTCCCCCGCTCCTTACCCTGGAATTATCTCTCTTACGGGTATCATTACCGCTCCCGTTCTCCACGTTTTTCAATTCTTCGTCAGGAATTTCTTTCAGAAACCGCGAGGGGCGGTGACTAAACCTTTGTCCGTAGAGGTATCTGCTGTCCGTATAACTGATCAATACCCTCTCTTTGGCACGAGTTATCCCAACGTAACACAACCTCCTTTCCTCTTCCAGTCTTTGTTCATCAAGCGACCTCTTATGGGGTAACAAACCGTCTTCCATTGCCGGCATGAATACGTAGCCAAATTCCAGGCCTTTTGCGGAGTGAAGAGTTAACAAAGAAACTTTATCCCTCTGATCTTCGAAGTCGTCTACATCTGATTCGAGCGCCACGTTCTCCAGAAAATCCTCAAGTTCGAGGTCTTCAGAACTGGCTTCCTGTATTTGGCCGATCAGCTCTCGCACGTTGTTTTTTCTATCCTCGGCGGATTCGGGATCGTACTCCTTGTCCAGGTAAGAAAAGTATTCTACATCCGCGACCAGTTCTTTTACAAACCCGACAAGATCCAATTCCTCCCGACGCTGACGGAGCTTTCCTATTAATTCAGCAAAGGAATTCAGTTGTGACTTCTGGCGCCCAGAAATCCCGGGACAATCGTCAATCTCCGTCAATTTTTCCCACACCGAGGCGTCTTCTGCTCTGGCACATTGCCTTATTGCTTCTTCCGTTTTCGCTCCTACCCCCCTTCTCGGTGTATTAATTATCCTGAGAAGGTGGAGATCGTCATGCGGATTACAAATCACACGCAAATAGGCCAAAACATCCTTTATTTCCTTTCTCTCGTAAAACCTGGTTCCTCTAACTATTTCGTAAGGGATGTTTCTTTCAACCAGCTTTTTCTCTATTCCTCGTGATAGGGGATTAACCCTGTATAATACAGCTATCTCCCCTAATTTCACGCCGTCACGGCGGAGTTTATTTATTCGTCGAGCCAGGAAATTTGCTTCCTCTTCTTCATCACTGGCATTGTAGACGAACAGACCCTCGCCCTCTCCCCGTTTCGGCTCCATCTTTTTTTGCTTCCGCAGCTGGTTATTTTTTATTACCGCATTTGCCGCCCTGAGTATCGGCTTTTTCGAGCGATAGTTCTTCGATAGATGGATTACCTTAGCATCCGGGTAATCTTCCTCGAATTCGAGAATGTTGCTAACATCTGCTCCTCTCCAGCCAAAAATTGCCTGATCATCGTCTCCGACGACGCAGATATTATCCTTCGGGTGAGCCAGCTGGCTGGCAAATACGTATTGTGCGTGATTTGTATCCTGATACTCATCCACCAGAAGGAAATCGAAATTTTCCCTCCAGGCCCGCACCGGCTCCAGATCTTTCTCCAGCAATACAGTGGGAATACGAATCAAATCACCGAAATCAAGACCGTTCCATTCTTCCAGTTTCTCCTGATAATTCTTATAAACACGGCTTACTATCCTTAGCATGTAATCATCCATCTTACCCGCCATTTCCGCGCGGAAGTCCTCGGGGCCGATCAATTCGTTTTTCGCGTCATTGATGAAAGAAGCAATCATGCCGGGCTGGTATTCTTCGGTAGAGATATCCTGATCAATCATTATTTCCTTAACTGCCTTCTTCTGGTCCGACTGGTCGTATATCGTGAAAAACCTGTCATAACCACGATCAAGCGTTTCGATCACCTGGCGGAGAAGCTGCGCCCCGAGGGCGTGAAAAGTCCCCAGCCACGGAGATCTTCCGGATAGTTGAACCGGCAACAACTTTCCCAGTCTCTGATCCATCTCCTCGGATGCCTTATTCGTAAATGTAAGCCCAAGAATACTCTCGGGATTAACGTCATAATGATCGATCAGGTAAGCTATTCTATGAGTTATTACTCTTGTTTTGCCGCTCCCTGCCCCCGAAAGAACCAGCAACGGTCCCTCGAAGTGGGTAACGGCTTTAACCTGCTCCGGGTTCAAATCACGCAAAAGCTTGTTTTCAGAATTATTCATGAGTATTTGATATCCGTAATGTAGATAAAATTGATGATGGTTGAGTTATTATTATAGTGAAAAATCGTCTAACTCGCCGTCTACCAGTGGGGGGACGTCGATCGTGTAGGTCTCGTTATCTTTTTCGAACCTGTAATTCACGGGAACCCTGACGTTCCTCTCGATTTCACTCTTCGTTACCGTTATCCTGGCTGCAAGTTTTATTATCTCGTCGATATCACAATCCGGCTTTTCCTCCCACTCAGACCTAACTAAAGCCATGGGCCCCTCACAGGTCGGAAGATAAAAACGAAGATCCCTGGGGAGAAAATAATTATGTAACTCCCTTTTCTCATCGGAATTCTCACCCAATACGACTTTTGTATCCGGGGAAATTTTGTAATATTTATCGAAGTCCAGCAGGCGCAGATCATTTATATTGAACCCTCCCTCACTGGCTAGGTCCTCCAGTCGCCCCCGGTAATTTGGATCCGTCAGTTTGCAGCGATCTTCCGCCCCATAGTAATCCAGATCCTCCTCGAGGCCGAGTTTACCGGCAAGTTCCCGTAAAGATTCCCGATCTCCTGGATTATCGTATTTAGCGTCCCCCCTGACTTCTTTCCCCGACATGGGCTCAGGAAAATTTGAACAGAGAGGTCGAAAAACTTTCCCTTCCAGATTGGCCCGACGGTCAAGTTCCGCCAGCTCCTCTTCCTCAAAGTTGAAACCTTCATCCCCGGATACCAGGAAATCAGCATTAACCCTACGGAGAAATTCTCCTCCGACTTCTAACAGGGTAACTTTACACCGATCACAGTACCCGGGGCTGCCGTCCAGCTCGCCCGAGGAAGCAATCCGCTTGGTCTCACGCTTGATGGACTTACTTCTGAACTGAGAATCGGGCCATAACCTATTTGCAAGCTCTTTTATATCATCGTAGCGTCTGAAAAACGGGGAGCGAAACGTGAGGATAATAACAGGGTCCATTTCGCAATAATTTATTGCTATCTCCGTGGCAATAGAACTTGAAAGGCTGCCCGAGAAAAGCGAAACGGCCTCTGGCATAAATACATCTCCCGGTTACGAACCCCTGGCCGAAAAGAAACTATTAAAATTGAGGGTCAATTAACCCGTACTGACCGTCGTCCCTGTGGTAAAGAATATTGACCTTATCGCTTTCCGAATTAACGAATACTAAAAAGTTTCTATTATACGAGTCAAGCTGTAACGCCGCCTCGTCCGGGTCCATCGGCTTTTTAAAATATATATCCGTCTTTATTATTTCCCTTTCGTCATCGTCCTCCGAGGAAATCTCGAAAGCAAGCCCCTTTAAACTGTCTACGTCCCCCTTATGTTTATCCTTCAATTTTTCCTTGAACTTCTTCAATTGTCTCTCCAGTTTATCCATTGCGCTATCGATTGAAACATACATATCATCGGACTCGGCCGATGCTTTTAGCACTTTCTTGTTTATCAAATGAGTAAATACCGTGACCAGTCTTCTTTCTTTTTCCACGTCCATCGTAACTTCCACGCTTATTATTCCATCAAAAAACTTCTGTAGGCTCTCAGCTTTTGATATCGCGTACTCCCGCAAAGGATCGCTTTGCTCCATGTGCCTCTCTTCTATTTTTACTTTCATTTGTCTCACCTACGGTAAATTTTATGTTAACCTATCGCTGTCCCTAATTCAAAATAACACTTTTTGGTAAGCAATCCCCGTAATTGCACCCTACATTCCCCTGCGAGGGACTACTTCACGATCAAAGTGAAACCGACCAAACTTTCTCAGCAGAGATAGCCCGCGTTTCATTTGCTCTTCCGTAACCCGCAATCGGCTAATTTGTCCCTGGGGGGTAGATCCCAATCTCATCATCACCTTCCTCAAACCACTGGAAACGGAAATAGTTTCGTCCCGAGCACATTCGTCGCAAACTATTCCTCCGGCTTCCGGATGAAAGTGAAAATGACTTCTTTCCCTTAGAGAGCGGCCACATTTGCTGCATCTGCTAAACTGTGGCCGGTACCCCAGTTCTCCAAATAATTTCAGATAAAAGGAAAGCTCAAGCACGCCCGAATTACCCGTCCTTCTATCGAGATAAGCGAAGGTCTTTTTCGTCAAAACGTATACTCCTTCTTCTTTCTGACCCTCTTCCAGTAATTGATTTACTGCCCGGGCACACCGAAGTCCCGCGTTTATCGCTTCGCTCGATTCCCTTAACGTCTCCCAGTTCGTAATTAACTCAGTCTCGCTGATGAAATCCAGGCCAGAGCCCTGATAAAAAACCACTTCGATAAGGTTTAATAGATCGAATCCGCCGCCAAATTTGCTATCCAGTTTTCGTGCACCCTTGGCAATCCCAGCAAACTTCCCGGTTTCCCGCCCGAAAAGAGTTACTATGTAATCGCTATCCCTGTAATCTATTTTTCGCAGGACCAGAGCCTCTGCCCTCTCTAATGCCATTATACCTGATGGCCTCGGGTCGACTTTCTATTCGGCCGGAGCGCCCTGAACTATCTCGACTCCACTGCTGGCACCAATCCGAGTCGCCCCAGCTTCGATCATCTCCATCGCAGCCTCGTAGTCACCAATTCCACCCGCGGCTTTGACCCCGACCTTACTGGAAACTACCTCCCGCATTAATTTCACGTCTTCAAGCTTCGCCCCACTCGGACCGAAGCCAGTCGATGTCTTTACGTAATCAGCTCCACTGGCCTGAGCAACGATGCAGCCCGCTCTCTTTTCCTCTTCTTCCAGGCTGCCCATTTCCAGTATGACTTTCACTTTGATATCTCTGGCACTATCCTTCGCTACCTCTGTAACCGCGGCGATATCCCTGGCGACGGTCTCGTAATCCCCTCTCTTGAGCGCGGCAATGTTCGTCACGGTATCCAGTTCGTCAGCACCATCCTCTATGGCAAGCTGGGCTTCAAACCCCTTGGCTCCGGCCTTATGAGTCCCGTGAGGAAAACCAATTACCGTATCGACCTTCACGTCACTTTCACCCAGATATTCCTTTGCCTGACTTATGTAAATCGGTTCGACGCAAACAGAAGCAAATCCGTGTTCTTTCGCTTCCTCGCAGACCTTTTCCACATCCCCTTCAGAAGAACCGGGCCCCAGGGTCGTATGATCGATCTTCGCAGCAATTTCCGACTTTCTCATTTCTACCTCCTCCTCTCAGGTTAATCGGAATCAAAACCGGCCAGGGTTTCTACCGAATCGGAATTGCGGTTCCAATTTTTGGCTACTTTTACCTTCAAATCGAGATATACCTTACTTCCCACCAGCTTTTCCAGATCCTCGCGGGCTCTTTTACCAATTTCTTTTATCTTCTTACCACCTTGACCAATTATTATACCTTTTTGTGATTCCCTGACCACGTATATATCCATGTAAACTTCGACCAGGTCTTCGTCGTCTCTCCATTCCTGGTCCCTCGTCCTGGTCGCAACGGAATAGGGTAACTCCTCATAGGTCAATTCGTAGACCTTCTCCCGAACCATCTCGGCCATGAGGAACCCTAAAGGCTTATCAGTCGTAGCGTCCTCGGGAAATAACTTCTTTCCCTCGGGAAGGTAGTCAATTACTTCGTCAAGCGCTATATCAATACCGTCACCAGTTAGAGCCGATATCGGGACGTATTCATCAAATATTCCTTCTTTTTCGTAAGCTTCGAGTGTTCTGGCAATTTCCTCGGGAGAATGGATGTCGACTTTGTTTACCAGGAGGATTAGGTCCGCATCCTGGCTGGATATCTTTTTCAGAAAAGGTTTCTCGTCCTCCGAAACTTCTTCCCAGGGTTCAACCATATAAAGGATGATATCCGAACCTTTTATCCCTTTTTTGGCTTCGTCTACCAGATGGCTCCCGAGAGGATTTTCGGGGCGATGAATGCCCGGAGTGTCCAGAAAAACTACCTGAGCATCCGGCCGGTTATATATACACTTGATCCTATTTCTCGTTGTCTGCGGCTTGTCGGACGTTATAGATACTTTACCCCCGACTACTCTGTTGATAAAAGTAGATTTTCCGACATTAGACTTTCCTAAAAGGTGCACGAATCCGGATTTCAAATTATCAACCCTCCATTGATTTAATTATAGTTCAGGGCAAATAATTCTTCCAGCAAAGCTAGAAGGTATGGAACTCTTGTTCGCAACCACCCTGCCAGGTATAATGGTTTTTGATCAAAGGGAAGGGTAAGATCGAATTACAAACTTCACAAACTTCATTAAAAATGGTGGCTCCGAGTGATAATCAAGGCAAAATCCTTCGCCAAAGTTAATCCTCATCTAAAAATTACCGGCTTAAGGGAAGACGGATATCACGCCCTCGATCTAAGCTTCTTGAGTATAAATTTGGCGGATGAGCTGAGCTTTCGCCGGTTGAATGAGAGAGAGATTAAGATTTCCACTGATGCCGACATTTCCCCCGAAGAGAACCTCTGCTTCAGGGTAGCAAAAAAACTGCAGACAGCCTGCAATACTTCAGCGGGAGCAAAAATAGATCTCGAAAAAGAAATTCCCATCGGAGGTGGACTCGGCGGCGGAAGTTCGAATGCAGCCACGACACTTATCTGTTTAAATCGCCTGTGGGAATGCAATATGACTGAAGAAGAATTGGCCGAAATCGGAAAGAATTTCGGCGCGGATATTTCTTTCTTCTTCAGGGGAGGCTACTGTGCGGGGCGGGGAATTGGCGAAGAGATCCAGCCACTGGCCAATACTTTTCAGAACAGACTTATCCCGGTATTCACCCCCTCCTTTTCACAATCCACGCCGGAAGTATACTCGAAATACGATCGGATGAACCCCGAAATACCGGAAAATCACGAAAATTCCAGAACCGCCACAGCTGAGTATCCAGCGGATTTTGAAATAGAAAACGACCTTCAGCTGCCCGCTATACAGTTGAACCCCGAACTAAAAAAATATCTGAACTGCTTTGAAGCTGCGGATACAATTCAAACGTCCGGAGTGGCAGGCAGTGGAAGTTCCCTTTTCGGGATAGCACAAGCCGGTGTTAAGCGCGATGAACTCGAAGAAGAATTGAGCAAATTGCTGAAACCAGAAGGAGAAGAGAAATTAATAATAACCAGACCGACTGAAAATGGTCAAAAAATAGTGAAGAAACGGGAGGACAACTGATGCAGGTGACGATAGACGGCCCCGCCGGGGTAGGCAAGACCAGCGTGGGCAGAAAAATAGCAAATAGATTTTCTCTGGCATTCATCCAGTCCGGAAAATTATATCGTGCCCTGGCTTATGCTAAGTTACACGACTTAGACCCGGACTCCCTGAAGTTGAACCCGGGCGATGCAACCGAACCGGAGTTGGTCCTCTGTGGCCAGACCCTGGGGAAGGAACTGGATTCGGAAGTAATAGGCGAGGAGGCTTCGAAACTGGCAAAAGAGGGGGAAACAAGAGAGAGGGTAAATAGCAAGATAGCTCAAATCGCCGAGGAAACGGACTTATTGGTCGAAGGCAGAGATATTGGTACGAAGGTTCTGCCGAATGCCGATTTAAAGATATACCTCGATGCTTCTATCGGAGAACGTGCACGAAGGCGTAAGAACCAGAGGGATACTGAACTATCAGTAAAGGAAATAGAAGCAAGACTGCGAAAGAGGGACGAGAGGGATCAAAACAGAAAACTTGCCCCCCTGAAACCGGCCGAAGACGCCGTAATTATCGATACTACCTCTATGTCCGAAGAAGATGTGGTTGAACGTTTATCCCGCCTGACTGAAAATATTATGTGATCCAACTTGCGAGAAAAAACGAGACGTAAATTGAACTGGCTGGCTTACAGTTTCATCCTGTTGATAATCTACATCGCCGTCAAATTTCTTTTCAGGCTAAAAGTACAGGGTGAAGAAAATATTCCGGATAACACGGACGACCTTATTATTGCGGCAACGCACGTGAGTTACTGGGACCCACCTTTAATTGGCATTACTTTTGGCCCCAGTCGGCAGATCCATTTTATCGCCCGCGAAGGTCTATTAAAGAACCCAATTTTCTCGTTTCCCGTAAAGGCCTTTTCCACTACGATAAACAGGGACAACTTCGGCAAGAAAGATTTAATCAAAATGATGAAGGCTTTTAAAAGAGAGGGGCTGATCTGTATTTTTCCCGAGGGAACTACTTCGGAGAACGTACCCCCAAAAAGCGGAACTGTTAGAATGGCTGAGAAAACGGGTCGGGAATTCCTCCCCCTGAAAATCGAGTTCGAGAGAAGCCCCCTCGATTTCCCTTACCTCTTTGCGCCCGCCAGACTTGTGATAGGAAAACCAATTGATTTGGAGGATTTAAAGGAATCCAGCTTCCGGGAAAAGAACCAGAAAGATGGAGAAAACAGCGGCACGGATTACCAGAATTTGAGCTTCAAACTCATGGAAAGAGTTCACGAACTCTGAGTCCGCCCGGGCGGAAGACTTTCCCTGGCCCTTACTCTTCCCTCACGAAGTTCTAAAAGTCAATTTTATACCATCTTCACTGTTGATTCAAAGTGACTAAGAGGTTATCATATTATAACTTATGGCAAAGTCGGTAATTTAACAACAATCTAGTTAAGTAGGCCTTGTCAAAACTCAAATTAATAGGTGGTCGTTTGATGGAAGAAAAAATCAAGATGGAAGAAGCGTTCGACGAAACTGACGTTAGGACATACAGCAGGGGTGACACTATCACGGGTAGTGTCGTCCAGGTCGAAGATAAGGATATTTTGGTCGACATTGGCTACAAGTCCGAGGGTATCCTGCCCAAAACGGAACTCTCTCCGTTTAGAGAAGAAGCGGGGATAGAACCGGGCGAAGAAGTAGAGGTACTCGTCACGTATATTGACGAGGAAAAAGGTACCGTTTACGTCTCCGAGAAACAGGCTGCGTACGAGCGAAAAATCGGAGAACTGGAAGAAGCATTTAAAAAGGACGAGACAATTACGGGAACGATAACCGAAGAGGTAAAAAGCGCCGGTTATCACGTAAACGTAGACGGAATCCAGGCTTTCCTTCCCGGATCACATCTGGGATCGGATATGCCCAGTGTAATTTCCGAATTAGAGGGTCAGGAATTAAAGTTCAAAATACTCGAACTTAGCCGGAAAAACCGCAATATTGTTATTTCTCGCAGAGAATACCTCAACGAAAAGCGAGAGGAAAAAATTGACGAGATATTTGACGAACTCGAAATAGGCGAAACGCTCGAGGGAGAAATCAAGTCCGTTGTAGATTTCGGGTTATTCGTCGATATTGGCGGTTTCGAGGGTCTGGTTCACAGATCGGAGATCAGCTGGAAAGACCTTCCTGCTCCCCCCGACGACTACGATGTAGGGGACGAAGTCAACGTCAAGGTAATTGACATCGACCGGGATGAAGAGAAGATCTCGCTTTCGATCAAGAGATTAACCCCGAATCCCTGGGAAGGTGTTTCGGACAGGTACCCCGTCGGAAAGACGGTAGAAGGGGAAGTAGTCTCGATAACAGATTTTGGTGCATTCATCGAACTGGAAGAAGACGTCGAAGGTCTAATTCATATCTCGGAACTCTCCTGGGGTTACCCGGAGGATCCGCACGAAGTTGTCGATGAAGGCGAAACGATCGAGGCGGAGGTACTGGAAGTCGACGAGGAAGAACAGAGGATTAGTCTTTCCGCGAGGAAGGCCCAGCAGGACCCATGGGAAAAGATAGAAGAGGAATACGAGCCGGGCACGGAAGTTAGCGGAAAAGTTACCAAAGTAACTGATTTTGGCGCTTTTGTTCAGTTAGAAGAAGGCGTTGAAGGTCTGGTACACGTTTCCGAACTTTCCTGGGATCACGTTAATCACCCGAGTGACATGCTCTCAGAGGGAGATACCGTAACAACCCAGGTACTTGAAGTCGATAAAGATGACCGGAGAATTAGCCTGAGCATCAAGCAGGCACAGAAGGACCCGTGGCACGAATTCCAGGATCTCTATTCAGTTGGCTCCAAAGTAAAAGGTGAAATATCCGAACTGAAAGACTTCGGAGCTTTTATCCAAATAACTGACGACGTAGAAGGGTTGATCCACGTTTCGGAAATTTCTACCGAAAAGGTTTCAACACCGGAAGACGTCCTGGATGTTGGGGAAACCGTAGAGGCAAAGATAATCGGGATCAATGACGAAAAAAGACAGGTTCGTCTGTCGATCCGGATTCTCCAGGAAGAACAACAGGATACTTCTAGGGATAGTGACTCGGAAGGAGAAGAAAACGGTCACGAGACGATTTCTATGAGGGAGCACCTCGAAGACAAAGGATTTTAACCCTGGATGACCAGCACCCTGCTTCTTCTTTTAGCATCAGCCTTAGCGTCATACTTTATTGGTGCTATACCTTTTAGTTACTTAATACCCAAGATATTCCTGGATACCGACGTGAGGCAGCATGGCTCCGGTAACCCCGGAGCCTCTAACGTCTCCCGGGTCTGCGGTAAAGGGTACGGGATAGCAGCTTTGATCCTGGATGTAGCAAAGGGCGTTTTTGCCCTGTATCTGGCACAGCAGCTGGGAGGTGTTATAGCGCTGGGGTTCCTGGCGATTCTGGGACATATAGCCAACCCTTTTTTCGGTTTTTCCGGAGGGAAGGGAGTCGCGACCTCGCTCGGCGCTATAAGTTATCTTTCCCCGCTTACCGGGCTAGTTTTTGTTTCTGCCTGGGTTTCCGTCTTCCTGATATGGAATATAGCAGGGCTTAGTTCGTTGAGCGCCATTACCGTAGTTCCGGCATCACTTTACTTTCTCGGAGAACCGCCCGTGATTCTGGGAACCTCCGCTGGGCTTGTATTTTTGATTTACTTCACTCATCGGGGCAATATCTCCAGATTGCTAAAAGGAGAAGAACGAACAGTTTAGTTAGCGCCTTTCATGTCAAGAACCCCGCCCCA
>CAZRDU010000034.1:6044-17585 GCA_964599005.1 uncultured Thermotogae bacterium | reverse complement strand
AAAGCAGTTGCGAAGGTGGCGGAATCGGCAGACGCGCTAGGTTTAGGACCTAGTGGGGTTTTCCCCGTGTGGGTTCAAGTCCCACCCTTCGCACCATTTTGAAAAAAGCCCCGCCGGTTGGCGGGGCTTTTGCTTTCGATATTTTCCAAAGACCCGGAAATTAATTCCGAGCCATGAATTTTAATTAGTCATTCAATATTTCGGGGTAACGTGGTCTTGATCGCGTGCTTTCTTCCGTTGATTGAAAAATCGAGCCTTTCAGGATCTTGCTCAGACGCTTCAATCGTGAACGAAAGATCGCTTACCTCTTTTTCTCGTTTCTCCAGGTGTGCCACCGCTGCATATTCAGGTTTTTCCGTATTGAGGTTAATCAACCCGGCACCGAATTTCGC
Organism: uncultured Thermotogae bacterium; assembly: GCA_964599005.1. Taxonomy (GTDB): domain Bacteria; phylum Bipolaricaulota; class Bipolaricaulia; order M55B111; family M55B111; genus JAGXLP01. Next base: position 17,193 of record CAZRDU010000034.1, on the reverse strand, counting down.
TTCCATTTCTTTCGGTAACTCTGTCACCATGGATAGGTAGTTATTGTCTCCGTAGGTAATTATTCCAATTACGACCCCGTCTTCCAGGTTGGGAAGAGAGATCGAAAGATCGCTGTAAGGGCGCAAGTTAACCCCGTCAAAACTGGCAGCCGGTTCCCCGAACTCGAACTCTACGCCGGGCAATTCCCTGTAATTTGATAGAAGCACTCCTTTGATTCCTTCCACGTCGGGGTTCGTGCCGTTACTCGCAAAAGTTAAGACCGGTGCAACAATCAGCACACCTGCCAGAAGGATTAAAAGTCCAGTTACCTTTTTTCTACCGATGACCATTTTGGTCACCTCCTCTAATTACGATTGCCGGGGATCTAGTACTCGTAAGCAAGTTTTAAGGCGTTTCTTCGGGTGGCGAAGTAGTAGCGGCTGTCACTCGGTGGCCACTCGACTCTAACCCGGAATCCACCCCGTAACTCGTTCGGGTTGCTAATCCGGTACGACCCGTGAGCCTGATAACCGACTCCGTCGGTATCGCCGGAATATTGCGGTCGATAGTTATTTGCCAGGTCGACCCTGCCTCTTTCTACCGTATTGCCGTTTAGGTCTTCTATTGTAAATTGAATGGTGGATCCGTATCCACTACCCCCATTCTGATTCGTGACGAGCAGGTCGAAATTCAGGTACGCTTTATTTGGACTATGGGGCAGAGAATACCAGACCCAGCGGGAATAAGCTCCGCCGCTCCTGTGCCAGAACCACTGACCGTTCTGGCTCCCGTTGCTGGAAAAGTTACCGGCTTCGGTCTCGTTAAATTGCGGTCTGGAAGGTCCGACCTGAATTATTTTGCTCGTGCTCGAAGAGGCTCCCTGGTTATCGGTGACAGTTAGTCTAACTCTTTTGCCGCCCGGAGAATTAAAGCTTTTCCAGACGACACGACCGTTTCTGTCCGTTGTTCCGTCCCCGTCAAAGTCCCAGTTCCAGGAGTTAATGGAGCCGTCCGGATCGCTGGATAATTGACCGTCAAAACGGACGAATTCGCCCGTTCTTGGGGTGCTGGGGCTGAATTCAAAATCTGCGTTCGGACCCCGGTTACTGGGACCGATTTGAACGTACTTACTGGTTGACGATGAGCTGCCGTCGTTATCAGTCACCGTTAGCCGGACCAGAGTCCTTCCGGTGCCGTAAAAAGTGTTGTAGCCCTGTCTGCCCGTGGCGTCAATATTTCCGTCGTTGTTGAAGTCCCACTCCCATCTCGTTATCCTCCCGTCCGGATCGTAGGAGCCGGATCCGTCAAAACGGACCCTGTCACCGCTGGCCGGATTGGACGGGCTATAGGAGAATCGGGCCTGTGGAGGCTGGTTGGCTGGCTGTGTTGATTTGACCTGGAAACTATAGAAGTCGGTATCCCATTCAACGGGGACCAGCTGGAATTGTATTTTTGAATCCTCGCCACCCAGGTGTAAACCAAATTTGGCACTTAAGCCGGATTTTATTTCGTCTTTAAGATTCTGTGGGTTTGGGACCCTCGGAAACCCACCCCCCTGAAATGGTCTATCCGGATTTTCGACGAACTGATAGATATCTATTTTCTTGGTCGTGGCTAGAGCCTGCAGGTATTCCGTACCCGGAGGCCCGCTAACGTCGAATATGTAGTTAGAAGATGGTAAGAAGTGAGTCCCTGGACTCCTCTTTTCGTTTCCTTCCCATTTATTTGGATAAATTAGATGGACTCCTCCCTGAGGAGTATAATCCAGGATGTAGACGTAAGCTGCCCTGTTAAGTTCGAAGTTGACCCTGGCATTTTCATTTATCCGGTAGATCTTTTTGTCCGTCCAGACCCTGACGTCGAGTTTTGTATCCTCTGGTGGTCGCGGTAAGAGCATAAGAGGAGCGGGCTGGGCGCTGGTCTCTCCCGAATTTGCGGTTTGAATTAAATCTTGTGCCCCTTTAACTTCCTGTGTTTCGCCGTTAATAGCCGGATTTAAGACGGATAAAATTAAGATCAGGCTCAAACCCAGCAGTAATAGCCGGCCGACATTACGACTTTGAAAAGTTGCTTCTGTTCTATAAAACATTTTTCCCTCCTCTCTTTGGACCTGGAACTTCACTTTGTCTAAAATTTTCAAATACGACATTAACTAAACTCTCGTAATTCCCCGTACATAGTTGGTACGGAACTATTAGTTCGAACAAATTCTTATTCTAAACTAATTATACTCTAAAATCAGAAATTATCACATTGTTGTTAAGCCGACTAAAATTTTAAAAAACAAACCTGTCGCAGCCCTGGCCTGGAATGACGGCAGCTCGACCTCCTACTTGGTCAGGCAGTATTTTTGTCGAAGAGATTTGGCCTCCCGAACCACAAACCGGGCGAGCAATGGGAGCTCGCCCTGCTGTGGTGCTGTAGCCATAAATCCATTGTTTAGCCTTTTCGAATTATTAGATTGGTCTGTCGGAGTTATTTAGTTTCCGAATCAATAATTCGATTCAGATGCTATACATAGTAGCAGCTCGACCTCCCACTGGTCGAGCGTTACGTCTGTCGGAGACATTAGGTTCCGCATTCTGCCTACCGGCGGAGCAATGAGACCTCGCCCTTCTATAGGTGGTGTAACTATAATTCCGCGTTTTAATGTTCGCATTATCAGCAGCCCGAGCTCCCACGCTCGGGCGATATTTCTTCTGGAGAAATTAGGTCTCCCTTGCAAAGTGCTAGGTATTTGGTATTGGGTTAAAACATCTATGGGGTCTTCCTTTTTAATCTTCACCCCCACCTTAATCCTCCCCCGTCGCAGGGGGAGGAAATACGCTGGTGACCCTCCCTGCTCGCTAACTACCCTGGCTCGAATTCTCCCGTGAGAAGTTAGATGGAGTCAGGAAGTAATGTCTCGGGCTACCGGAGGCTTCCGGTCATTTTTGGTAACTAAGCCGCGAAAACTTGTCCTGTAGACTAGCATGAAACGATATCAAACTGCATCTGGACCTTTCGTATCCGGAGGTTGAGAAACCCCTTTAACCCGGTGGGGGTGGAGGTTCTATAACCTCAGCAGTAATAGTCATTTCCGTTATGCTTTGGGCACCGCCGTTGTCCGTTACTGTAAGAACCACTGTATAAGCTTCCGTGGATTCAGCCGATTGGTTGAATGTATGAGTTGCTTCTATTCCGGAAGCTGACTCCCCGTCGTCGAAATCCCATGAATAGCTTTCTATCGCCCCGTCTGGGTCGGAGGATTTGGACGCGTCAAACTGGACTTCTAGGGGTGCCGTGCCCAGTATATTTTCTTCTTTGTCGCTCTGAGCAGTTTGATCCCCGGTGGTGGCAACGAAAACTGCGTTCGGTGGTTCGTTTTGTTCGGGGGCGACGCTGATCGTTTCCGTGGCGGTATCCGTCGCTCCGTCGTTATCCACTACCATCAGCTCCACCGTGTAATCGTCGGAACTCGTATAGGTATGATCCACGGTTACACCGGAGGCAGTAGAACCGTCACCGAAGTCCCAGTCGTAGGTAACGATTTCCCCGTCGCTGTCGGAGGAAGCCGAGGCGTCAAACGATACCTCCAGCGGAGCTCTGCCGGTTGACGGGCTGGCGGTGAAGCTTGCGACGGGTTGATTTGAAGGCGGTAACGGAAGGGTCTTGGTAGCGGAACCAGTAGCCCCGTTGTTGTCGGTCACCGTTAACCTGACGGAGTAATTCCCCGGGTCGGAATAAGTATGAGTAAGCGTTACTCCCGAACTCGTTGACCCGTCCCCGAGGTCCCACTCGTAGCTTTCTATTGTGCCGTCGGGATCGGAGGACCCGAAGGCTTCAAAATTGACGTGAAAGGGAGCAGGGCCGCTCGTGGAATCAGTTGTAAAGCGTGCGGTTGGACTCTGATTTGTAGTCGGAGAGACGGAAATATTGACGGTCGCGGAATTTGTCGCCCCATCGTCATCTATAACTGTCAGTTTTACTGTATACTCATCAGCGCTCGTATAGGTATGATCCACGGTTACACCGGAGGCAGTAGAACCGTCACCGAAGTCCCAGTCGTAGGTAACGATTTCCCCGTCGCTGTCGGAGGAAGCCGAGGCGTCAAACGATACCTCCAGTGGCGTTTCGCCGCTCTTGGGAGTGGCGCTAAAATCAGCCGCGGGTGATTGGTTCGTTTGAAAGAGAGAACAACCAGTAAGTCCTATAATCAGTGAAAGTGTTAGGATGGAAAATAAACCCAGCTGTACCTTTTTCATATTTCCGCCCCCTAGACAATCGTAATTATATAGAACACGGGAGAAATGACCAAGTAGCTGTGTAACTTCAATTTTTGTCAGGTTTTTCGGAGTTGATCGAGCTATAATTGAGGGACTTAAATAAGCTAAATTGGTAGGATTGAGTATCTGTAGTCTGCAACTCGATCTGGTGCGCCCGGGAGGATTCGAACCCCCGACCTATGGATTAGGAATCCATCGCTCTATCCTACTGAGCTACAGGCGCAAGTTTAGGACCTTTTTAGCTCGAGATAGATCTGCTTTGCCGCGGCCTCTTCGGCTTCTTTTTTGCTTCTGCCTCGCCCAACACCTTCATGATCGGCAATAGAAGCATGAATTTTATAACGTCTATTATGAGCCTTGCCCCACTCTTCCTGAACCTGATATTCCGGTCTCGAATTATATCGCTTTTGTGCTTCTACTTGAAGGGCGGATTTGTAGTCCAGTACTTCCTGACTCTCGCTTAAATTGTCCACTTCGTCGTTTAACATTTCAACCACGTATTCAGCTGTTTCCCGAAAGCCCTTCTGGATAAACAGTACTCCGATTAACGATTCGAAGACGTCACAGAGGATCGAGTCCTTTTGCCTGCCGCCTGACTCCTTTTCCCCTTTGCCCAGGTAGAGAAAATGGCCGAGACCGAGTTCCGAGGCCTTTTTGGACAGCACCGGTTTGCTGACGGCTACGGCCTTTATTTTGGAAAGTTCCCCCTCGCTTTTTTCCGGAAAAGAGTTGTACAGATGTTCTCGTATTGCAAGTTCTATTACCGCGTCACCAAGGAATTCCAGCCTTTCGTAAGAGCGACCTCCGTCCTCGGCTTCGTTCACGTAAGAAGTATGGAGGAGGGCCTTTTTTAGTTCTTCCGCTGCAATATCCATATCCAATCTGTCTTTTAGTTTGGACAAGTCTTTTTTCATTACTTTACTAAATTATTATAACTTCAGAGGTGATAACGGATCAACCGAGTTAAATCGGTAAAAATCCGGTATTGGGTGCAGGATTCTATAATAAATAAAAAGCCCCACGAGGACTGGTTTCCGGCAGGGGGATGAAATTTGCGATTGACATATCCTTTTGATTACGTATAATGTTGCCAATTAAGGGTGGAAGCTAATGACGAGAAAAAGTTATACAGAGCAGCTGGAAGAATTACGGGAAGACGTGCTGGAAATGGGGCTGAAGGTCCACGAAAGATTGGGCATGGCGCTGGAAGCAATGGCCGCAGTAGACATGGAAAGAGCCGACGAGATAGGTAGCGGGGACGACCAGATTGACGATACTTACGTGAAAATTGAAAGAAAATGCTCCGATTTATTGGCCCTGCAGCAGCCCGTGGCGAAGGATCTGCGTCTGATAACCGCTTCATTTAAGATAATTACTGATATAGAAAGGATCGGCGATAAAGTAGTAAATCTTACCGATTACACAAAGCTTTCTCGGGATGAGAGAATAATGGACGAAGAGGATATACTGGGACTTGGGAAGTTTGCCGGAACCATGTTTGAGGATTCATTGAAGTATTACGATGAACAGGACCTTGAAGGAGCTGAGCAGCTCGTCCAGCGAGACGACGAAATGGATGAAATGTGTGAGGAAAGTACGAACAAAATACTCGGGCACTTAATTGAAAAAGAAAGCAAGACTTTATCCACGGAGGAAGCGACACGTCTCGGGCAGCAAGTTTCTACTGAATTGCTGACGATTCGTGACCTGGAAAGAGTTGCGGACCACGCGACAAATATAGCAGCACGGACCATTTACCTGGTTAGTTCGACCAGGGAGCTAATTTAACCCGAGGGTGCTACGATTTTTGGTCTTTCTTAGCAAAACCCCTGGTCAAGGTAAAGTTATTAACTTACTGGTTGTCCGGTATTTCCTCGCCGTTACAGGAGCCGTAGAAGTTAAGTTCCACCCGGTTAGCTTTGACAGGACTCTCTTTCATCAATTGCCGCAGTTTTTTCTTGATATCGGGGTCCTCGATATCCCGCACCTCTCCTGTTTCACTGCAGATATAATGCGGGTGAATGTCCGGTGATAGGTCGTAACGTGTTTCGGTTCCTTCCTGAATAGGGATGAGCTCGCCCATTTCTTCCAGAAGATCCAGCGTTCCGTAAATCGTCGATGGACTAATCATTGGATAACGGTCTTCGATGTATTCCTGAATGTCCTTTGCCGTCGGGTGGTTCAACTCCATTAGAGCACCGACGACCTCTATCCTCTGAGGCGTGACTTTGTAGTTACCCTCTTTTAGCTTATCCCTTATTTCCTCGATTTTCTCGTCTTTGTCGTTCATTTTCTCTTGCATTATCAACACCTTGTAGTAATGGTAACCCGGTTTCCGTTAAGGGTAACTGGGCTACCGGGAATTTTCCAACTATTTCTCCAGATCATCTTCAATCCATTCTGTCCATTACAGATGGGGAAACACCTGATCGATCGAGAGGCCTATCAGGTCGACCCCCATTTCCTGAAACTGATCGTACCTTTTTGCAAAAGATACGAATTCGGTCGTACAAACGGGAGTAAAATCTCCCGGATGGCTGAATAGAACGAACCAGCGATCCCGATAGTCCTCGGGTAAACTGATTTCACCGTGAGTTGTTCCTACTTCCATTTCCGGAAATTTGTCACCAACTAGCGGAAAACTTCCCTGTTTTTCGTTCTCTCGAGACATAATTATTTTCATCTCAAAACGAATTTTAATTAATAGTAACTCATTTTTAAGAATTTTCAAGCTATTTTAGTCACAAATCCGGTATTTCCTTAACTATTACCAGTCAATAGTTGGTTTTTGGTATTTTCTCGGAAGGATAAGGTCGTGGCTTTTCCCTTGTTTCACGGTCGCGCGCGTTCCCCCGGGTGTGAGTGTTGAAATACGGGAAGACCGAAGGTGAAGTCAGGATTATCCTTAGAAAAGCCAGAGAGTTTTCACTACAATTTAACTCAAGATAAAGATTATTTTAGTCAGGTTATGGACAATTTTTCTCATTGTTGGATGATGAGGAGGCGAAAATGGAAATCGTTACTTATCCTGAAGAAGTATTACGGCGAGAAGCGGAGCCGATAACGGATATAGACGACGGGGTCAGGGAACTTGCTGATAAGATGACGGAGATGATGTTCAGGGCAGAAGGAATAGGGCTTGCTGCCCCTCAGGTCGGTGTTGGAAAAAAGATGATCGTGGTTAATCCTGAGGACGACTTTCACATCCTGATAAATCCGGAGATAGTCGAGCGGAGCGAGGAAGAGGAAACGATGGACGAAGGATGTCTGTCAGTACCTGGCCCTGAAGCTCCCGTAAGTAGAGCCGAGAAAGTTGTAGTTAAAGGTCTTGATCTTGATGGTGATGAGGTAAGGCTGACCAGGGAAGGGCTGGCTGCCAGGGTTTTACAGCACGAAGTTGATCATGTAAGCGGTAAACTTTATATCGATCATTTGTCCGATGCCGAACGTTCACTCGTCCTGCGTGAATACAGAAAAATGGAAGAAGAATCAAAGGAAGAAAACGAAAGTTCGAGTTTATAGTCGGTCCGGTTTAGTTCGAAAGCGGACATACACACTGTAATACGTTTTTAAGATATTGTTTTACCGTCATCACAGGCGAATCCGTCATAGTCCAGTTAGGGGGTTAAGCCGATGGTGGATATCACAGCGAGGTTTAAAGAAATCAGGGATTCACTCCCCGATGAAGTCCAACTTGTCGTTGCTTCGAAGTCCAGAAGTGTCGAAGAAATCAGGCAGGTGGTAGAAGCCGGTGCAAAAATAATAGGTGAGAACTATACCTATCCCGAGGCAGTCAAAAAGTACGAAAAACTCGGGGATCTCACGGATGAAATCCGCTGGGAATTGATCGGTCACCTGCAGAAGAATGATATTAACAAAGCGTTACCGATTTTTGATCGGGTACAAACCGTGGAATCAGTTTCCAAGGCAAGACATATCGATAAGCGTGTAGAGAAAGCGGGAAAGGAAATTGTTCCCGTTTTAATCGAAGTGAACAGCGGGCGGGAAGAGAACAAATACGGTATTGACCCCGACGAAGAATCGTTAAAGGAAATAATCGACGGATTAAAAGACCTGCCTCACCTCAGGCTAGAAGGTTTGATGACCATGGGACCCTACAGTGGGGACCCAGAGGACGCCAGACCTTATTTCAAAGTTACCAGGGAGCTCTTTGAAGTCGGAAAGGATTACGTTGAGGGTGAGGACAGCATGGAGGTTCTGTCGATGGGCATGTCCAATTCTTACGAGGTAGCAGTGGAAGAAGGGGCAAATATGGTAAGGATAGGTACGGGAATATTCGGCCCGCGTTAGCCCTGTTTGCCAGCTACTGGGAGGCTTTTCTTGATAGTGCTGTCTTTGTTGAATACAATCTATGTCCGATAATCGGTTTCCCAAAGATAACAGGCTGCGGAGAGAAGCCGACTTTTCTCGTGTTTACGAAAAAGGACGGCGGGCTTCAGGGAATTATTTTGTTTTTTACCTTTTGCAAAAGGAAGAGACGAAACCCCGGATCGGCATAGTAACGCCCAAATACATCGGCAAAGCAGTTACCAGAAATCAAATAAAGAGGATAATAAGAGAAAGCTTCAGGAAGAACAAAGAGAAGTTCGAAGGCTACGATTTAATTGTAAAGCCAAAGGAGAAAGTAAACGAGCTAAGTAATTCCGTTCTCGCGGAGAAATTCTTGAGCGATCATCCGTCGCAGTAAAAGGTGGTAAACAATGGCGACCAAAGAAGAAAGAGATACTTTCTTTTTAACAGAAGAGGGCCACGAGGCCAAAGTGGAAAAGCTGAAAGAACTCAGACACGAGCTCTACGAAGAGCTTCCCGATAAGCTAAAAGAAGCAAAGGAGCATGAAGGGGATCTCAGGGAAAACAAGGAGTTCATGTACCTGCGGGAGAAGCAGGATAGACTTCAGGCCGAAGTCAAAAGGCTGGAGAATATGCTGGACAAGGCAGAAGTTATCGATAGATCGGAAATTAGATCGGATATGGTCTCAATTGGAACCAAGGTCATTCTTCAGCCCAAGGAAGGGAATGGCCCTGAAACTTACACCTTGGTAAGTCCGGCGGAAGTTGATCTGGAAAAGAACAAGATATCAATGGATAGCCCGATTGGCGAAGCCTTAATGGGACACCAGAAGGGTGAAGAAATCGTGGCCGAGACCCCGAGTGGCAATAGAAGTTACAAGATTCTTGGCATTGGAGAGTGAGAACTTGTCAAATCAAGATCAAAACAATCCCGGAGAGGAATCGAACGTCCTGCGGGAGGATAGGAAGGATAAACTGGCTGCTTTAAGAGAGAAAGGACTTGATCCTTACCCCCATACCTACGAACGTTCGCACGAACTGGCCGAGATAAAGTCCCGATACGAGGGTGAGGTGGATACCGGCGAGGAGACCGATGATCTGGTCAAAGTAGCCGGGAGGATTGTCGGCTTCCGGGATATGGGAAAGGCCTGTTTTCTGGATCTAAAAGACGGAACCGGAGAGCTTCAGGGTTATACGAACGTTGATTTACTCGGAGAAGATGGTTACGAAACCCTGACAGACCTCGATATCGGTGACTTCGTTGGCCTGGAAGGGATCGTATTTGCCACGAACAGGGGCGAACTGTCGGTGAAAGTAAATAGTTTTCAGTTATTGAGTAAATCCCTCAGGCCGCTTCCGGAAAAATGGCACGGGCTTCAGGACGTGGAAAAGCGTTATCGGCAGAGATATCTGGATTTAATTGCTAACGAAGAGAGCAAGAATACATTTATCGCCCGGAGCAAGTTAATTAGTTCGTTCAGAAGACAGCTGGACGACAGGGACTTTCTCGAAGTGGAAACTCCGTTAATGCAACCCGCAGCGGGCGGTGCTACTGCCGAACCATTTGTTACCCATCACAACGCACTCGACCAGGATCTTTATCTGAGGATTGCACCCGAGCTATATCTGAAAAGGCTTATAATCGGGGGAATGGAAAGGGTTTACGAGCTCGGGAAGAATTTCCGTAACGAGGGCGTTTCCACGAAACATAACCCCGAATTCACCACGATTGAAATATATCAGGCCTATGCCGATTACGAGGACGCCATGGAACTAACGGAACAGTTGATCGTGAATAGTGCCAGGGAATCCATCGGTACTATCCAGCCGGAACTCGAGGAAGGTCAGCTCGATCTCACGCCACCCTGGAACAGGGTTTCGATGGTATCCGCAGTCGAGGACAGGACCGATATCTCTGATTTAAGGAATAAATCCGTGGGGGAGCTGACGGAGTTTGCGGAATCCAGAAACCTGGAGTTACCCGAGAGCGAAGACGAGCCGGTCTGGGGAGATTTCGTCGAATTATTGTTCGAAGAATACGTAGAAGAGGAGCTATTTCAGCCGACCTTTATTACTGATTTTCCGACGGATATTTCTCCTCTTGCCAAGACGAAAAGGAGCGGTGAGGGCGATCTTACTGAGAGGTTCGAAGTTTTCGTGGCGGGAATAGAAGTCGGGAACGCCTTTACTGAGTTAAACGATCCGCTGGAGCAGAGGGAACGTTTTCGCAAACAGGTAGAAAAAGAAGAACAAAAGAAGGACGAAGAGTTTCTCAAAGCACTGGAGTACGGTATGCCACCGACTGCCGGTATAGGAATCGGTCTTGATAGACTATTAATGGCTCTAACCGGGGCGGATTCCATCAGGGACGTTATACTGTTTCCTGCGATGAGGCGAAAGGAGTAATAACCATGCCGGCGGAAGAAAGTGCAGGGTACTGGAAAAGGCTGCTGACTCGTTTGGACGAATTTGCTCTCTGGCTCGTTAATAGGGATGAATTGGGCCTTGAGGTTGTTAGCGAAAGCTGGGTCACGCAGAAGTTTTCCCGGTACCTGGTTGCGGCTACGTATTTTGGAGATGGCTACCTCTGGGG
>CAZRDU010000034.1:0-5944 GCA_964599005.1 uncultured Thermotogae bacterium | reverse complement strand
GATTTCTGGTGGGCATGGACCGGGGCTTACCTCGCTTCGATGGTTATAAGCTTGTCTCGAATTTTCGTCCGGGAGCATTACCCGTCCGATGTAATAGGGGGAGCGATTATCGGCACCCTGGTGTCTGCCTTGCTCCTGCCAATTTTCTCCAGTGTCGTATTTTAGCTCTTAACAGGGATGTCAACAGAGCTTAGAACGTTTCTTTAAATGTCAGGGTCGCTTAATTTAAGCCCCTCTATCTCTATGCCTCAATTAGTAGCTATTTTTTGCCACCTTTGTGATTAACCCCTTCTGGGGATCTCGTGTGTTCACCCCACTACTCCGGGTGGGTTTATTAGCAATTCTCTCGGGTTTGTAAAATAAGTTCAGTTTTTGCTTTGTTGAAAAATGAAGTTCCTCTCACTGAAGTAGGCGCTTCGGGCGAGGTTAGCACCAGCAGTGAGTCGGAGATGTTCTGAGACTGTACTTATTGACAGCCCTCTTTTTGTTCCTATATAATCTTATCATAAAGCCACTGGAGAATACTTTATTAGCGTTTATCTGGAAATAGAAATCGTGGGGGGAGGATGAAGAAGAAAAGTTTTGGTCAGCCGTGTGAGGGGGCAATATGGTATATCCTGCCATATATCAGAGCGGGTCTTGCACGAGAACTGGCGAATCTCGGCCTTACCCAGGAGGAGATAGCTGAGGAGCTTGGTCTTACTCAGGCTGCGGTATCTCAGTATAAGAGGGGAAAGCGCGGAAAAATAGAAGAATTGGATGAAGAGGTTCATCGTTTGATTAAGAACGTCGCTGACGGGATAAGCGATGAAGGAATAAAAAACCTGCCTGGTAAGATATGCATTGTTTGTAATCATATCAAAGAAGACCCTGAGCTTCTTCGACATTGTGGCGTCGAGGAGGAAGAGGTGGAGGAAGAAGGTTCCGCCTGTCGCCTGGAAGCCTGAAGCAGTTTACTTCTCGATCCTTTTTGCCACCTCGGACGCAATAACCTCGATAAGGTTTTTCTCGGTAGCGGTGATGGAATTTGGCCGGTATCGTCTGATATCGATTACGCCCAATTTATCCTCTGAAGTGGCAATCGGTGTGACGAATTCACAGCTCACTTCGGGGTCATGCCTTATGAAGTTCTCTTTTCCCTTTACCGTCGGGAGGTAAAGGGATTCCTTTCTTTTAAATGATTCGACTCGAGCTCCGGAGCCGGCAAGGTAAAGTTCTTCTCCCTTAATCGGCCTTCTGTAACCTCTTTGCATCGTACATTTTAGTTTGTCCTCTGAACTCAAGAAAACCGCTATCTTGACACAATCGAGAACTTCATTCAGGAAATTAAGAAGGAACGAGTATATCCCTTCTTTGCTTTTTAACTGTGATAGGCCTCTTATAAAGAAATCACATGCCATCAATTCCTCCGGCGGGTCGCTGTGAACTTCGGTTACTGTATGGAGGAAAGCGTCAATTTCGCCCGATCCATTTCTCAGGGGGAAAGAAGTTACTACGTAGTTCCGTCCGCCCTCGGAGATTTCGCCGATGCCTGCCTCTCCCGTTTCTATGGTTTTTTTACAGGGACAGCCTTCAACTGGATTGGCCTGTCTGTGTACCGCTTCGAAACACTTTGTACCTTCCAGTTCCCGGGGAGCCCTATCAAGTTTCTTTGCCCCGGGTGAATTTATCTCCATTATTTCGTATTCCGTTGAAATAATAGCAACAATATCGGGAGGCGAGACTACAGCTTCAGGCCAGTTGTACTCGGGCTGGCCTATTTCAAATATCGACCTTTCCCTGGGCGCGATGTTCTTTACCAGGAAGACCAGTTCGCCTTTTTCCAGCTTGAAAACGAAAACCTTTTGTGATAATTGTTCTCCCTTGCTTTTAACTCCGAAGATGACCCCGGACCACCAGTTTTCTTTATCCAGAAGCGGTATCATTTCCTCCTCAAACCTTTGAAGATGGAGCTTTTCGTAGGTCTCCGTCCAGGGTTTGCCGATCAAATTTGGGGGAGAACTATACCCGTAAAGCTGAGCAAAAGAGCGGTCAATGTATTTAAACTTCCTCTTTTCGTCTATTACCGCTATCCCGTCTATGTTTGATTTCATGGCATTAGAGTGATTTTGGAAAAACCTACGGCAGAGATAAATCCAGAGCTAAAATTCAGGGCCTTGCTTGATAGTTATTGTATTCGGACCGGAGGTTCCAATCAAATTGAAAAAGTTTAGCTTTAGAGTCAAATAACGGGTTTAATTTCTGGAAACTTTTTCGCTGGTGTAGTAATTTCCCCGGCCGAGCGCTGATTGTGATTGGAGTAATTTTCTCTTTACTGGAATTATTCGACGGGAAAGTTCTTTCCTGTAGGGGATTATCAGTATATTTTAAGTCAGTTGAATCAAATTTGACAATAGCTAAGGTAGATGTATAATAAGAATGCGTGAAAGGGATTATATTCACGTAGTATTAATATATCTCTTCAATTATCGTATTTGATGCCTCCAAGGAAAGCTACGTGGTACGCAAAGCTTTACAGTTCCTGATTAGTATTGCTGCATAATACCAGCACATAAAAGCTTATTAATTTCAGGTAAGAGCTTATTAGTTTTAAATAGCGACGGAAAAGAGCCAGCAGCAAAATAGATTTACGGCTTAACTGTAAATTATTTAGCGGGTGGTTGTCGGTTTTCGGTAACCACTTTTTTGGCGTTTACCGCGTAAGGGAGGTATCATGGACCTTTATCGGGTTACGAAGACGAACTTTCTCACCCTCCTGGGAAATATCGCAGCCGATAGAGACCTTTTTGCCCCGGTCGAGTCTCACGGCGAAATTTCTTACCAAAAATGGGAAGAGCTGGAGGGTTCTACTGTTCACTTTCCGAAGAATAGAATTACTACTCCTTCAAAAGTTTTTTTCTTTCCGCCCAAAGAAGAAGTTGCGGATTTTCCGGACGATACGACACAACCGCAAAGAAAGAAGCAGGCAATTTTCGGGCTCAAATCATGTGATCTTAATGCTCTTCGGGTTCTTGACAACGTATTCCTGGGCGAAGACATCATTGATCCTTACTACGCCCTGAGGCGACACGATACGTTATTGATCTCGAGCGATTGTTACGAGACCTCTGAAAACTGTTTCTGTAATAAGGTCGGTGGCGCACCTTATCCCGAGGAGGGCTTCGATTTAAACGTGACCAGGCTTCCCGGGTTCGACGATTTGCTAGTTGAGTTCAACTCTAATTCTCTCAGGGGAAAAGAAATCTACAAAAAGAATTCCGACCTGTTCAGTCAGGCTTCCGAAGAACTGCTGGAAGAGCGTGCTTCCTTCAGGCGGTCACAAAAAGAGGAGCTGGAGGAAAATAACAGTGATTTTCAGGTCCCCGAAAACGTGGGGGAAGTTCCTTCCGACGATCCGATGTGGCGAGATTTTGCCGAAGATTGTGTCGAGTGCGGAGCCTGCAATCTCTCCTGTCCAACCTGTCACTGCTTTCAGCTGTACGAAAAACGGGAAGAATCAACCGTAAAGCGAAGGAAGGTCTGGGATAGCTGTAATTTTAAAGGTTACAGCCGAGTTGCGGGTGGGGCCAACCCTCTGGAATCCCTGGAAAGTCGCGTTCGGAACAGGTTTTACGACAAGTTCAGTCGAATACCTGAGAATCACGACATCTACGGCTGCACAGGTTGTGGAAGATGCATTGACGGCTGTATGGGCGATATAGATATGAGAGATGTTTTGAGGGAGGTTTCAATTGCAAATGCGAGCTAAATTGCAGGAAGAGGAGCTCGAGGAGATAGAAAACCCTTATAAATCCGTTCCGGCGGAAATAACAAAAATCAAAGACGAATCCCCCAATATAAAGAGCTTCGAACTGGTGCCGGAGGAGCCAATTGAGTTCGCAACGGGGGAGTTCGTCCAACTATCAGTGCCCGGCCTGGGGGAAGCCCCTTTTACCCCTTCTTCATCTCCTGAGGTAAAGGAAGAAATGGAAATTACGATAATGGAAGCGGGGGAAGTAACCGGGAAATTGCATCGGATGTCTTCCGGGGAGTCTCTGGGAATCAGGGGACCATATGGAAAAGGCTATCCGCTGGCTGAAATGAAAGAACGTGACGTTCTCGTGGTCGGCGGGGGAGTGGGTCTGGCGCCTCTGAGGTCGCTTCTATACGCGCTGATGGCCCGATCGGATCAATTTGGCCGGATCAGCCTTAAATACGGGGCCAGGACACCGGAGCATCTAATTTATAAAGATCAGCTCGACAAATGGAAGGCCGGTTCGGAGTTAGAAGTGGAATTAACGGTCGATGAAGCTAATGAGGGGTGGGAGGGGAACGAAGGCGTCGTAACTACTTTGCTCGAGGAACCGGATATAGATACGGAAAAAGGTCTGGCCGTGGTCTGTGGTCCGCCAATTATGATGAAGTTTTCGGCTCAGGCCCTGCTCGATCACTTTGAGCCGAAAGATATTTATCTCTCGCTGGAAAAAAATATGAGCTGCGGGATCGGAATGTGCGGTCACTGTCAGCTCGGTCAGTATTACGTCTGCAAGGATGGACCGGTATTCACTTATGAGCAGGTTAAAGGAATCCCGGATCTGTGGGAGTGATAAAAATGCAAACAAAGACACAACCGGAAATAGGTCAGGATAGAACCTTATTGCTGGATCTGGACGTTTGTGAGGAGGCAGGCTGTAAGCAGTGTGAAGTGGATTGTGATAACTTTGCTCACCCGAACAACAACGGGATTGAGCAGTTGAGGGAACAGGCAACTTTTGCCCATTACTGCAGACAGTGCGAAGATCAGGCATGTTTGACCGCCTGTCCCACCGATGCACTTGAGAAGAACGAAGAAGGTGTGGTCGAAAGGGCGAACTTGCTTTGCATCGGCTGCGATTCCTGTGTCATGGCCTGCCCCTTCGGAACTATTTACACGGAGTTTGTTCCTTTCCTCGATTCAAGCTGTGACCTCTGCCAGGACAGAAACGGAGAGCCGGCCTGTGTTTCTACCTGTCCTTACGATGGCTTAAAACTGGTACCTTCCGGGCACGAACCGGAAGGGAAGAACTGGCACGGGTTGAGAGATGGTCTGCTCGTTCACGTGAGCAGCTGGCAGCCGGAAATCCTTGGAGGAAAAGGAGGTAAGTAATGGTCGGAGGGTTAGTATTCGATTTTTTCGTCTTTCCCGGTCTGCTCTTTACGCTGGGGATGGGAGTTCTGGCTTCCTGGGTGGTGAGAAAGGTTTCCGCTCTGGTTCAGTGGAGAGTTGGCCCTCCCGTGCTTCAGCCTGCCTATGATATTGCAAAATTATTCGGGAAGGAAAATATAATACCGAAAGAAAGCGTCGAATGGAGTTATTTACTCGTTCCATTGTTGGGCCCGGCAGGTCTGCTTCTTGCTTCGATCATTCTGATCAAGGCCAACTATCCGGGGACTTCCTTCGTCGGTGACGTAATAGTATTGCTATATTTGCTGGTTCTGCCCGGTCTTTCGGTGGTACTCGGTGGAATGTCGTCAGGTAATCCCCTCTCCAGTATGGGGTCCAATCGAGAACTGAGGTTGATAATTTCTTACGAATTACCTTTACTGATGGCAGTTACGGCTGCAATAGTCAGTACGGGTGGAGGGCTGAAGTTAGCTGCATTTACTTCGGGGCCGGTCGTGGCAAGTGTTTCCGGAGCATTTGGTTTTATCGCGGCACTGTTATGCATTCAGGCGGAACTCGGCTTCATACCTTTCGACACGCCGGAGGCCGAAACGGAGATCATGGGTGGGCCATTGATAGAATACTCTGGGCCCCTTCTCGGACTGTTTAAGATTTCTCACCTCATGGCTCTGCTGGTTTTGCCGCTTTTTCTCGTGACAGTATTCCTCGGGGGTTTCAGTACGGGATGGGGAGCTCTCTGGGGAGCTTTGAAGTACGTTCTCGTCCTGGTAGGTATCATTCTCATAAAAAATACCAATCCGC
>CAZRDU010000033.1:0-17589 GCA_964599005.1 uncultured Thermotogae bacterium | reverse complement strand
TGAATAATTATCGCAAACTATTGCAATATAACATATGGGGGCTGAAAACCCCCAGAGCTTGCGCTGGGTCCCGTTTTATAAAAGACCGAAAAACTAATTAAAAGGGGTTTTCTCCAGGCCCCGTTAATTGGCGAGGTTCTTGACTTCAATTTCTTCAAAGGAACGGATTGGCTATTTCTCTCAATACGTTCTATAATCCCTTCTGTGAAAAAATAACTGGAGGATAATCGTTGCTTTTTGGCGATACCAGCAGGGGTGAACTGAAATTTTTACTGAGAAATTTTTAACTCGTTTGAAAGCTATTTTTTTGGCAATCCTACTAATTTCGCTTTCTTTTCTGCTTACAGGTTGTTTTGACCTGAGTCTTGTTATGACCGTTGAAGAGGTGAAAGGCAGGAAAAACGTCAGCGGTGAAGTTACGATTACCACCAATTCCGAACGAACTTTTGAGATGATCAAATCCCGTATTTCCGGGGAGAACAAGTTTGACTCCGGTAAGGTCACCGAAAAAACCTCCATAAATGAATCGGAGGACGTTTTTTCGCTCACGTGGAGCGGAAGTCTGGATGAATTGGACGGGACCGAGTTGAGAATAACCGAGAACCAGGGGGCCGTGACCTACGTTATCCCGGAAATTAGTTCCGAATCCGAACCTGTAACTGAGGAAGAACGGAATATGGATGAAGTCTCCTGGTTTGAGGGCTACATTTACAATTTTACCATCAATCTCCCCGGGCGGATAGAGAAAGCCTGGTGGTTAAATGTGCTGGGGGAGGAGATCGGCGAAGTGGAGCCGACCCATATCCAGGGTAAGAGGCTGAGCATACAAGCACCAATGGATAAGGTCCTATACCCGGTAAAAGGGAACAGGTGGGCGAATAGGGAAGGCCTTATGATTCAGACCAGCGAGTAGATCAGCTAATTTTTGCGACCTCTCATGCTCCGATCACAATTGAAGATTTAGGCCTCTACCCTGTCCGATTTGCGGCCTCCTTAAATATCCGGGATTATCGAGACGCTTTCTGCGATTTGTCAACGATTTGAAGTGTTGAGATCGACAAAAAAGAAAGCTAACGCGTTTGAGTTTCAACCAGAATTCCCTGCTGGAGTCGAACCTATCTACGTGGTGGGGCTGTCGATGTTATCGAAAGCGTCCGTCCTGATCATGCTCTCCCCCTTTAAAGAACTTTTTCTGAAGAGGTTAAAAGGCCCGGATATCATGACGTTTCTTTAAAATTTGACAGACCGTTCCATTTTTGTTATTTTATGATAGCGCTTTCATTTACGGCTTTTAACTATTGTGAAATTCTTTTATAAACGATTGTAAGCGGTAAACAATTATAGCTGAAACGAGGTGATGGTTTTGGCGGATACTCTTGATCAAGTAGCCGAAATTGCTGGTGTGTCCCGTGCTACAGTATCGCGGGTCATAAACAACCAACAGAATGTCAGTGAAAGTACAAAGGAAAAGGTCCAGAAAGCAATTAAGGAGTCCGGTTACAAGCCTCATGGAGTAGCGAGAAGCCTGGCAAAGAATGAAACCGGAATAATAGGTCTCGTCATACCGGAAGCCGTCTCCAGGTTGTTCTCGGACCCATTTTTCGCCCCCTTCATCAGGGCGGTGACCGAGGAGTGTAACGAGCAAGGTTACGAATTGATGCTTTCACTTTTAACTACCCCGGACGAAGAAGAAAAACTATACCCGGACATAATATCAAACAGTTTTTTAGATGGTCTACTTATTGCTTCAAATCCAGTCGAAGATCCTTTGATAAAAGCACTCATCGATGACGGCACTCCGTTTGTTTCTGTCGGACGACATCCCAATGAGAAAGCTAACTATGTAGATGTAAACAACTATGGTGGGGCGAAACAGGCAACGGAATATCTGATTAACCTGGGTCATGAAAGGATAGCCACAATTACGGGACCTCAGGATCAAGCCCCCGCAATAGATAGATTAAGAGGCTACAAAGATGCTCTGGAGGAAGCGGATTTAGAAGTGGAAGAAGGGCTCATTTACGAGGGCGACTTTACTGAAGAAAGCGGTTCCAGAGGCATACATAAATTATTGGCTGATTTCCCCTCTGCCGTATTTGCGGCAAACGATCTTATCGCAATCGGGGTTTTGAAAGAGTTAAAAGAGATGAAAAAGAGAGTGCCGGAAGACGTAGCTATAGTGGGATTCGACGATATACAGGCTTCCTCCGCTGTGGAGCCTCCACTTACAACGATTTCACAGCCAATAGACAAGCTGGGACGAGTCTCCGTACGGTACCTTAAGAAACTGATCAAAGGAGAAGGGGCAAACAAATCAAGTGACGGAAAACCAATTAGAAAGGTCCTGGATACTGAATTAATAGTTCGTAGTTCTACTTAGCAAGTTTCTTTCTAAAAAGGAGGTAATAGGGGGGTGATTGTTAAGCAGGCAAATATTTTTACCAACTTATTCTGAGGCAAGTTTCTCCAAATTCTCAAAAATAGGAGTGATTAAGTTTATGTGGTCAAAAAATAGACTTTTTGCCGGAATGTTGGTCGTTGTGTTAACCTTGCTCTTAACCGGTGGTTTAGCCTTTGGTCAGGGTGGAAACTACAAGAGAAGCGAGACGCTTTACACAACTGGAAATGCCTGGAGCCCGCCAACCGACTGGAATCCGATTACGAACTGGAATTATGCAACCGGTACCACTGGCCTGTGTTACGAAACTCCTTTTCTCTACGACCCACTTGAGGATGAAATGAAGCCCTGGCTCGCAGAGAAGGGTGAGTGGGTAACCGACGATACCTATATGATGGATTTACGACAGGGGATCAAATGGCAGGACGGAGAGAAGTTTACCGCAGAGGACGTAAAGTTTACATTTGAGCTTGGTAAAAGATTTGATGGTGTCTATTACAGCACTCTCTGGAATTGGCTGGACGAAATAGTTGCAATCGGGGAGTATACACTGGAGTTCCGGTTTAGCGATCCTCTTTATCAGCAGTGGGAGAACTACCTTTATTCCATAGCAATAGTCCCGAAACACCGATGGAAGGACAAAAGCCAGGAAGATGTTTTATCCGGCCCCAACAAGAACCCAATTGGAACTGGAGCTTACCGTTACGAGACCCACAGTCAGGATCGGATGGTCTGGGTCAAAAACGAAGACTGGTGGGCAACCGATCTACTGGGCCGCGAGGTGGCGCCAAAATACGTGGTGGATATAGTCAACAGAAGCAATAACGTTTCCCTGGGTATGTTATTGCAGGGGCAGATAGACTGGAGCAATAACTTTCTGCCCGGTGTCCCGTCGCTGGTAGAAAATTACTCAAATGTTCATACTTATTACGAAGAAAAACCATACATGCTTTCGGCAAATACCGCATTTCTCTTCCTCAATTTAACCAAAAAGCCTATGGACGATCCCGCTTTCAGGAAAGCAACAGCGTTTGCCGTAGATCCGAGTAAAATCGTCAGTAACGTCTACGGGCATATAGTCAAGGCTTCCGGCCCAACCGGTCTTTTACCGAATTGGAAAAATTACGTCAATGAAAATATTGTGAGCGAAAAGGGTTTCAGCTACGATCCTGATCGGGCCAGGGAGATCCTGAACAGTGCAGGCTACAAGGACGTTAACGACGACGGCTTCCGGGAAACCCCTGAGGGTTCTTCATTTAAGCTTTCAATTATCGTCCCGAATGGCTGGACCGATTGGATGCAGGCAATCCGTATAGTAGAAAATGGGTTAAACGAAGTGGGGATTAACGCCACGGTTAAATTTCCGGACTTCGGGAACTATCAGGACAAAATCCAGGGAGGAACGTTTGACATGGCGATAAACAACTTTGGGTCGTCTGTCAGCAACTCCCCTTTTACTTTCTACGAATGGCTGTTCCAGAGCCCAATTAAGGAAAGAATGTCCAACGGAAACTTCGGCCGTTACGAAAATCAGGAAGTATTTGATCTGGTGACGAAGTTGAATAAAACCCCAACTTCCGATACGGAAGCAATGAAGGAGACCATCACGAATATTCAGGATAAATTCCTTACCGATCTCCCCGCCGTTCCGCTCTGGTACAACGGTATGTGGTTCCAGGCTAATACGAGCCACTGGAAGAACTGGCCCTCCGGAGCCGAAGACACGCCGGATCACATGCCTTCAACCTGGAGTGGATACTGGCAAATGGGTGGACTTCTCACTCTAACCGAACTGGAGCCGGCCAAGTAGACTAATCGCGGGTCATTAGCCCCCCTCGATTGGAAAACGAGGGGGGCTCTCTTTAAAGGGGTGAAGACTTTTGAGGAGATATTTTAGTCGGAAAGTACTCATCTATATCCTGACGTTTTTTTTAGCGGTCACTATTGACTGGCTGATTCCCCGTTTTATGCCGGGCAATCCCGTGCAGAACATGCTATCCCGAGCTTCTATCCAGTCAGAGGCGGCAGAGGTGATGCGTGGTTACTATACAAAAGCCTTCGGCCTCGACGTTCCCCTCTGGCAGCAGTACTTGAACTTCTGGAAAGCGATATTTCACGGGGATCTTGGGGTGAGTGTCTATATGTTTCCGGAAAAAGTCACTCAAGTAATACTCCATGCCCTGCCCTACGACCTTGCTCTATTGCTACCATCGGTTCTTTTGAGCTGGATAGCCGGAAACAAGTTTGGGGCATTTGCCGCCAGATCGAAATGGCTCGATAACACAATTTTGCCATTTACGTATTTACTGAGAGCTACGCCCTATATGTGGCTTGCAATTTTGATGGCCTGGAGCCTGGGAATCGTCTGGGGGGTCTTTCCGATATCCGGAGCTTATAGTTTCTCCATGCAACCTTCTTTTTCGTTTGCTTTTTTGGTTAGCTTTCTCCGCCACTGGTTTCTACCATTCGCCTCGCTATTTATAGTCCAGTTTGGAGGGTGGGCAATCGGGATGAGAAACATGATTATCTACGAACTGGAGGAAGATTATTCTCACTACCTGGAATCGCTCGGTGCCCCGAGAAGTCTTGTGAGAAAGTACGCATTCCGGAACGCCATGTTGCCTCAGATCACTGGCCTGGCGCTCCGTCTGGGACAGGTCGTGGCAGGAGCTCTCGCAACTGAGATAGTCTTTTCCTATCCCGGGATCGGTTATCTCCTCTTACAGGCTATAAATAACCAGGATTATTTTCTAATCCAGGGCTGTTTTCTCTTCATAGTAGTCGGTGTTCTTCTCGCGAACTTTATAATTGATATAGTCTATGTAATAGTTGATCCCCGAACCAGACAGGGAATGGAGGGAACCTGATATGGAACCTCCCCAGTCGAAAGAAAAAAACGAGTTTCTCTACTTTGCGCTGCGAAATAATAAACTGGTAATAGGGTTAATAGTCGTCTTTTTCTTCCTCGTGTTTGCGATCATCGGACCTTTTTTAACCGAACACGGCCTAAACGAAAGGGCGGGACCGAGGAATCAGCCACCTTCGGCTGAATACTGGTTCGGTACGACTACATTTGGCCAGGACGTATTTACCCAGTTTGTTTACGGTCTCAGGGCGGCCTTTATCGTTGGCTTTGTCGGAGGGGGGCTGGCGACGATTGTCGGGATGCTGGTCGGATTCTTTGCCGGTTATCACGGGGGTATGGTGGACGAACTGCTCAATATGTTGACGAATACCGTTATAACTATACCTAAACTGGCCGTGCTGTTAGTCATAGCCGCTTACCTTACCGTTAGGGGAGTGATCCACGAGAGCATCGTAATCGGTCTCTGGTCCTGGCCCTGGGCTGCCAGAGCGGTGAGATCACAGACCTTTTCCCTAAAGTCCAGGAACTTTGTCGATATGGCCCGGATGACCGGGATGAGTTCGCCCAAAATTATTTTGACTGAAATCGCGCCGAACATGATGTCCTATTTATTTATGACTTTCGTTCTCCAGTTTGGGGGTGCGGTTCTGGCCGCAGCTACGCTGGACTTTATCGGGCTCGGGCCGACCGAAGGGATATCGCTTGGTTTAATGATGCAACACTCGTTCAACTGGAGCGCCATTCAGCTTGGCATATGGTGGTGGTTCGTCCCGCCCGGGGCTGCCCTTGCACTGCTGGTAGGAGCCATGTACCTCATGAACGTCGGATTGGACGAAGTGTTTAATCCCAAGCTGAGGGAGAGATAAATATGGTTTTAGAAACCGATGAGCTGAGAGTCTATTACCAGACCTTAAAGGGTGACGTAAAAGCACTCGACGGGGCTTCGTTTACTCTGGAAGACGGAGAAATAATGGGTCTGGCGGGAGAGTCTGGTTGTGGAAAGTCAACTCTGGCAAAAAGCCTGATACTCCTCAAACCTCCAATGAAGTACGTCGAGGGCCGGGTAAGGCTGGACGGGGAGGAATTGCCGATCTGGGATGATGAAAAAATGAATAATTTCCGCTATAAAAACGTGTCAATTATCCCTCAGTACGCCATGAACGCGATGAATCCGACGCGAAAAATCGGGAAAATGGTGAAAGAATTACTCAAATCAAGGGACATATCTCCTGGAGAAAAACGGGATGAACTAGAACATCGACTCGACCTGGTAGATCTGACAAGAGACGTCTTGTCCATGTATCCAATAGAGCTTTCCGGCGGGATGAAGCAGAGAATGGTAATGGTTATCTCTAGCCTGCTTGATCCATCGCTTCTCATGGCCGATGAAATTACCTCGGCACTGGATGTATCGACCCAGAAAGCGGTATCCGAGATGCTCGTGGAGTTCAGAGACAAGGGCTTTATCAAGAGCTTGATCTTTATCACCCACGATATTTCGATACTTTACCAGATAGCTGATTCAATTACGGTTATGTATGCGGGTAAACTGGTGGAACGAGCACCGACCGAGGAGATAACGGGCTCACCACTGCATCCTTATACCAAATTACTTATTTCTTCGCTGCCAAAGATCGGCGCGAAATATTCCGAGGAAAAACTGGAAGGTATCCCCGGCAAACCCCCCGAGTTACTGGAACCGCCGGAAGGGTGTCGATTTAAAAACAGGTGTCCCGAAAGGGGAGACGAATGTAATAATGAACCACCATTCAGGGAAGTATCCCCCGGACACAAAGTAGCCTGCTGGAAGGTGGAATAAAATGCTTCTTGATCTTGATGAAGTCACGAAAGTCTTTAAGACCGGGACCTTCGGGGGACAGGATCTCCGTGCTGTAGAAGACGTGGACTTCGAACTAGCTGAAGGGGAATTCGTCTCCCTGATCGGGGAAAGCGGTAGCGGGAAGAGCACGATAGGTAGAATGATTCTGAGACTTACGCCCGTAACTTCGGGCGTTATCAAATACCGGGGAGAAGATATCTCGGAATTCAGGAGAAAGTCGCTCAAGAATTACTATCGCCAGGTCCAGGGCGTTTTCCAGGAGCCATTTAGCGCCTACAACCCCATCTTTAAAGCGGATAGAGTTTTTCGGAACGTAAAGGATGAATTCTTCCCCAAAATGGATGACGAGCAATGGCAGGATAAAGTTTACGATTCCCTTAGGGCCGTCGGGCTCAACCCCGACCAGGTACTGGGAAATTATCCGCATCAGCTAAGCGGAGGTCAATTACAGAGATTTCTCATAGCCAGGGCGCTGCTGCTCGATATTGATTTTTTAGTTGCGGATGAGATAATCAGTATGCTGGATGCTTCAACCAGAATTGACGTACTCAATCTGCTTGCTGAGCTGAAGGAGCGAGAGGATCTGTCGATTCTTTTCATTACTCATGACCTATCACTGGGATATTATATAAGCGAAAAAGCAATGATTTTATACAGCGGCAGAATTCTGGAGAGAGGTGAAACGGAGAAAATATTCCAGAATCCCCTCCACCCCTACACGAAACTGTTGATGGCGGCCGTTCCCAGAATTGACGAAAAATGGGAGGAGGTCGAGGCGGAACTGGAGGAGAAGCAATCGGACGTTGCCAGCGGCTGTGTGTACAGAGATCGTTGTTCATTTGAAGAAATCGATAGTCAATGTGAAATTGGTAGGCCTAAATTAAAAGAGATCGAAGAAAACCATTACGTAGCCTGTCACGCTCAAGAGGAGGATTAATATGTTTGACGAAGACTTTAAGTTCGGAGTCTCTCTTTCCGGGTTTCAATTCGAAATGGGTGGAAACCAGGTAGACGATAACACGGACTGGTATCAATGGAGTACAGATGCCATGAACGCTTACAGCGGCCTGGTTAGCGGTGATAACCCGGAGAACGGACCAAATTACTGGGAGAACTACAAAAAATTCCATCGGCTGGCGGAGGATGCCGGGATGAAGGCGTTCCGGATTGGCCTGGAGTGGTCGAGAATTTTTCCGGAAGCGACATTTGGCAAAGGCGGTGATCTGGAAAGCATAGCGGATATGAATGCGGTCTCCCATTATGGCGAGATGCTTAAGGACCTCAAGGATCGAGATTTTGATGTCATGGTAGATCTCAATCATTTTACCCTCCCGGCGTGGGCCCACGATCCCCTTGCCGTTAACAGAAATAGAGATATGGAGAAAGCGGGATGGGTTGATGAAAGGCTTCCGGAAGAGTTCGGGAAATTTGCTCGTTTTTCAGTCAATCAGCTCGATGAATACACCGATTACTGGTCAACGATGAACGAGCCTAACGTTGTTGCAAGTCTTGGATATCTCTCCCCAAAGTCAGGATTTCCCCCGGCAATAATTGCACCCGAGATGTTCGAAAAAGCTATGGAGAACCAGGCCAGAGCTCACAACCTGGCTTATGAGGCGATGAAGGAAGAGACAGATCAACCGGTGGGTATAATTTATGCTTCCGCCTGGTTTGATGGTGACGAATCCGCAGAGGATGCTTTTGAATTCAGTAATTATCGCTTTCTCGATCGTACTATGAGTAACTCCGATTTCCTCGGGGTAAATTATTACACCAGAAACGTAGTTGAGAAGAGGGACGAGCGAATGGAGATCGGAGGAGAAGAGATAAACTGGAAGACTCTCCCGGGTTACGGCTACGCCTGTCCTCCGAACGAAAGCTCTAATGACGCCAGGTTCTCTGCTGACAACGGCTGGGAGTTTTACCCGGAGGGACTGGAAAGAGTCCTGTTAAACCTCCAAGAACGGTATGAGAAGCCCATGTTTGTCACGGAAAACGGGACCGCCGACGCACTGGATACCTACAGGCCCTATTATTTACTGGCACATTTGAACGTCATGGAGAAGCTGAACAATGAACTGGACCTGAGAGGATATTTTCACTGGTCCCTTGTTGATAACTTCGAATGGGCGGAGGGTTTTGATAAACGATTCGGGCTGGTTTACGTCGATTTCGACGCGGGGGATTACATTCCACGTCCCAGTTATTATCTTTTCCGAGAGATAATAAAGAGGCGGAGCGTGGAGAAACACCGAGGGTTGCTTGACCTCTTAAAAAGGGAGCAGGATAGACTATCTTGAGATGCATTGAGCCCGGGGGAAGTCTTTGAACGGGTACCGGACAATCCGAGAAACTCCGGTATTCATAACCAGAATTCAGGTAGGTCTGAAGCGAGATCCCTTAAAAAAACGAGATGATTTCTTTGGAAAACCTCAGCTTAAACGGCGAGTGGAAGTTCAAAAGTAAAGAGGGTGAAGAGTGGCTGGAGGGACGGGTCCCCGGTGACGTTTATAATGACCTTTTGGGAAATGACCGTATTCCCGACCCCTTTGCCGAAAAAAACGAAAGCAGGGTTCAGTGGGTGGGAAAGACGGACTGGATATACGAAAAGGAATTCGAACTCTCGCGAGACTTCTTAGACTTCTCGGAGCAAGTCCTGAATTTCAAAGGCCTGGATACAGTAGCGGAAATATCTCTCAACGGTCAGGTTATTGGGCGGTCTAAAAACGCGCACAGAAGATATGAGTACCACGTGGGGGAACTCCTGAAAGAGGGAGGGAACGAGCTCAGAGTAAAGTTTTACTCCCCCGTGAGGTACGGGCAGGAGCAAAAGGAAAATTACCGGGACGAACTTTCTACGATTAGATTTCCGGTGGATCAGCCCGGCAGAGAATTTATCAGAAAGCCCCAGTGTCACTTCGGCTGGGATTGGGGGCCTTCCCTCCCGACCCTCGGTATATGGCGTGACGTCGAGTTGATCGGGTTTAACCGGCCGAGGATAAAGTACGTGACAACCAGCCAGGAGTTCGAAGGTGATGACGTTACCCTGCGTGTCCGAACGGGCCTGGACGTACCTGAGACCGGTAACTACAAATTCGGACTGGCGATAGCGAATCGAGAGAGGGAAGAGGAATTGCAACTGAAGCGGGGACAACGGGAAGTAACCCGCCAAATTACCGTAAAAAAACCGGACCTGTGGTGGCCGACTGGTTACGGGGAGCAAAACCTGTATAAACTGCAGCTATCGCTCGGTGGTTCGACGGGTGCCAACATGGTGAAAAGCTCCATCGGCTTCAGAAAGCTCGAGCTCATCCGGGAGGAGGATTCCGAGGGGGAAAGTTTCTATTTCGAGGTCAACGGTACGCCGATTTTCGTGAAAGGGGCCAATATGATACCAGTGGACGCCCTGCCCGGCAGGTTTTCTCGAGATAGGTACGATGACTTACTGCAGAGCGTTCTCGAAGCCAACATGAATACTATCCGGGTCTGGGGCGGGGGGATTTACGAGACGGACGATTTTTACGAGATCTGCGATGAAAAAGGTATACTCGTTTGGCAGGATTTTGCCTTTGCCTGCTCTCCTTACCCGTCAGACGAAAGCTTCCTCGAGAACGTTAAAAAAGAGGTTCGAACTCAGGCGAGAAGATTAAGCCACCATCCGTCACTGGCCCTCTGGTGTGGAGATAACGAGAACGAGTGGCTGGGGGAGGAAGGGAATTACAGTACTGAAGAGCTGACCTGGAAAGACCTAAAAAAGAGCTACGAAAAGCTAAACGGAGCAATTCGAAGCACGATAAACGA
Source organism: uncultured Thermotogae bacterium (assembly GCA_964599005.1). Classification (GTDB taxonomy): domain Bacteria; phylum Bipolaricaulota; class Bipolaricaulia; order M55B111; family M55B111; genus JAGXLP01. The sequence goes on along the minus strand of CAZRDU010000033.1, from coordinate 6,684 downwards.
GGAAGATCCGGGTCGGCCTTTCTGGCCCAGTTCCCCGTCCAGCCAGGGAAAAAGCGAGCCGAACGATCAGTCCATAGGGGATAGTCATTACTGGGATGTCTGGCACGGAGGTAAACCTTTCTCGGACTATCTCTCCACTAAACCGCGTTTTGTCTCGGAGTTCGGCTACCAATCATTTTCCTCACCGGATCTCCTCTCAAGCGTTATGGAGGAGGGAGATCTTAACCCTACCTCCCCCATGATGGAATACAGGCAGCGCCATCCGAGAGGGAACGAGCTGATCGTAAGCAGGATGACGGATAATTTCCGTTTCCCCTTTTCCTTCGAGGATTTCGTTTATCTTAGCCAGATTCAGCAAGGCCTGGCAATGAAAACAGCTATCGAACACTGGCGGAGACTGAAGCCTCACTGTATGGGAACTCTGTACTGGCAGTTAAATGATGTTTGGCCCTCCATCTCGTGGTCTTCGATCGAGTACAGTGGCCGCTGGAAGGCTCTGCATTATATGGCGAAGAGATTTTACTCCCCGTTACTGGTATCTATCAGGGAAAATGACGGGGAACTGGAACTGTGGATCACCAGCGACCTCGGCAAGAAACTAAATGGAGTACTGGAGACCTCGGTATTTAATCTTCTCGGGGAGAAGCTGAGAACCAGAAGTTTTGAGACGGAGGTCCCACGGCTTGCAAGTGCCAGGCAAAATTCGATAGCGCTGGAGGAGCTAACGCAAGACGAAAAACGGGATAACCTGATCTTTCAGGTGAGGTTCCGGAGCGACGAGTACGAGTCGACCAATTATCATTTCTTTACTCCTTTTAAATCCCTTGACTTAGCTCATCCCGGTATTTCCGCTTCGGTCAAGGAGAAGTCTTTAACGCTTCGGACCGAGCATCCGGCCCTTTTTGTCCAGCTAGGGCTGAAAACCGAGGAACTTAGTGGAAGGTTCTCCCGGAATTATTTTCATTTACTTCCCGGAGATCCGATAGAGGTAAAGTTCATTCCCTCCGGTAAGAAGGAGGCTCGACCCTTGCGGGAGACCGATTTGTCGGTAAAACATCTCCAGGATACTTATTAATTTCATCAGGAGGTATAAATGAGTAGACTGAAACTGGGAATAGTCGGTTGCGGTATTGCCGCTCGTAGATTTCACCGGCCAGCACTCGCCGAACTCAATGATAAGTTCGAAATTGCAGGGGTAACAAATAGAAGCAGAGAGAAAGCAGTTTCTTTTGCTGAATCAATTGGTGGAACCAAAATATTCGAGTCTTACGAAAAGATGCTCGAGTCGGACTCCCTGGATGCCGTTGATCTGGCAGTGCCAATTAAACTCAACCCTGAATTTATTGAAATGGCCCTTGACCACGGTTTGAACGTGATATGCGAAAAACCAATTGCCCCGGGCGTGGAGGAAGGAAAAAGGGTCGTCGAGCTGAACAGGAAGTCGGATAAGGTCGTTTATATTGCCGAGAATTTTAGACACCTCGACAGGGCCGGAAAGGCCAAAAAACTGATTGATCAAGGGGAAATTGCTCAACCGAGATTTGTTTCCCGCCAGGTCTGGCCGGGAATGTCCAGGAAAAACGAGTTTGCCCGGACCTCCTGGCGGAAGAACCCGGATCATGCCGGAGGGTTTCTTTCCGACGGCGGGGTTCATCATATAGCCGAATTGCGCCTGATCCTGGGTGATATAGGAAGCGTCTTCGGGTTCACGGGAAAAATAAGTGATTTGCCCGGTAAGTACGATTCTCTCGAAATGGGATTGAACTTCGAAAACGGGGTATTTGGCTCTTATACAGTTTCCTATGGGATGGAGGCAGAGGATTCTTTCAAAATCCACGGGGACGAGGGGACGTTGAGGGTAAGTAGTGATTCGATAAGTCTTTCCTGCGGGACAGGGACGAAAGAAATCCAGGTAAATGATAATGACGGGTTTAAGGAGGAATTCGAGGACTTTTACGAAGTAATCAAGGGGGATAAAGAAAACGATCTCGGCAAGCCAATGGAGGGGTTGAAAGACCTGGCTGCAATAGAAGCCGGTATAGCCTCGGCTAAGGCTGGTCGACGAGAGGAATTATCGTCCTTTATCGGCCTCTAAAACTCTTTCTTACAGGGACTGGTTAAAAATCTTCCGGGACCTACTTCAAAGTGGGTCCCTTTTTCCGAAAGTCCAGGGACTTATCCCTATGATAAAATTTGCAGAAAAAGCCCCGCACCAAGAAGGTGCGGGGTAATTGACTATTTTTTCGATACGAGCTTTTTGTCAGTTGAAGTTAAATAATCCTTCGGAAAGAATTACAGCTCTTCCAGGATGGCTTCCACGTCGTCCTCGACGGATCCAATCGGTTTCAGGTCGAATTTATCGACCAGTACGTCCAGGACGTCCTCCGAAACGAAGGCGGGAAGCGTCGGTCCGAGCCGAATCCCTTCTATTCCCTGGCTCAGGAGCGCAAGAAGGACGGTGACCGCTTTTTGTTCGTACCAGGCGATGTCATAGGAGATCGGTAGTTCGTTTATGTCGTCGACTCCCGTAGCTTCCGCGAGTTCCTTTGCGATTTTGATCAGTGAGTAAGAATCGTTGCACTGTCCGGCGTCCAGGATTCGCGGTATTCCGTTTATCGTGCCGAGGTCCAGCTTGTTGTAACGGAACTTCGCACATCCGGCAGTCAGAATGATCGTATCTTCAGGTAATTTCTGGGCAACTTCCTTGTAATAATCCCTGGAGGCGTGCCTGCCATCGCATCCGCCCATGACTACAAAACCCCGAATGTCACCGGACTGGATTCCTTCAATTATATCGTCAGCCCTGCTCAAAACGGCGTCGTGAGCGAAGCCACCGGGAATAGTTCCCGATTCCAGTTCCTGGGGTGGTTCCGTATCTTTTGCATGATCGATTATCTCCCAGAAATCCTTCTGCCCGCCGTTCTTCCTGTCATCTATGTGCGTTAGACCGGGAAAACCCACGACTCCTGTCGTATATACTTTGTCCGAGTAAGAATCCTCGGGCGGGACGAGGCAGTTGGTCGTCATCAGTATCGGACCGTTGAACTTCTCGAATTCCTCATTCTGTTTCCACCAGGAGTTACCGTAGTTCCCTACGAAGTGGTCGTATTTTTTGAAGGCTGGATAGGCGTTTGCCGGCAGCATTTCCCCGTGTGTATAGACGTCTACGCCCTCTCCCTCCGTCTGTTCCAGAAGTTCCTCCATATCTTTTAGGTCGTGGCCGCTAATTAGAATTCCCGGATTGTCTCTGACGCCGATGTTAACCTCCGTCGGCTCCGGATCGCCGTAAGCTCCCGTATTGGCTTTATCCAGAGTTTCCATGGTCTCGACGGCGATATTCCCGGCCTCTACTACCATGTTCAGTAGCTCATCGACACCCAGGCTATCGTCCAGCGTGGCGGCGAGTCCTTTCTGGATGAAGTCAAATATTTCTCGCTTTTTTTCACCCAAAACGTATGCGTGATCGGCATAAGCCGCTATCCCTTTTATCCCGTAGGTAAGGAGTTCTCTCAGGGATCGAACCTCCTCGTCTTCGGTAGCCAGAACACCGACTTCCCTGGACTTCTCGTAGAACTCATTCACGTCATGCGACCTCCAGGTTGCTGCCTCCGGAAGCTCGCTCTCGTCGATCTCGCCGGCTTTGGATTCGTACTTCTTTCGGATATTCTGCCTGACTTCCAGTGACTTGTTGATCCTGTGCTCGAACCAGTCATCGTCGAAGTTCCCGTTTGTGATCGTTGAGAAAAGGTTTTCCGTCACGAACACTGCGGTCTCTTCGTCTTGAATTCCGTTTTCTTTTGCCTTTTCGCCGTAATAAGAGATACCCTTCGAAACCCAGATCAAAAGATCCTGTAGATTGGCCGTCTCGGGCTCCTTGCCGCAGACGCCCTTCACCGTGCAGCCCTCGTTACCTGCCGCTTCCTGACACTGATAACAAAACATGCTCATTGATAATTTTTCCTCCCGTGGTTTAAGTTGTGAAATTCTTTTACTCAATCAGGTTGATTTCTGATTCTTTGTGGACCCACTCGCTGTTGCTCTCTTCTTCACTCATGTCTTCTCCGGTCAACTTGCAGTGATGGGGACGTTTTTTGGAACTCCCGCCGTTATGATCGAAAAACCGACAGTACTGGCAGGTCAGGGCCGTGCTCAGGTGCCCCTGGCTCTGCATACCGCCGGCGATTTCCACTAAATCCTGGCTAAATTCCCTCTGTCGTTCTTCCGTCAAACCCTGGACTGAATCCTGCAAAACTTGGCTAATTTCGTTTATACTCTCAGCAATTGATTCCCCTTTTTCCGTCAATTCGAGCTTCACCTTTCTTCTATCCTTTTCGCTTCTTTCCCTTTGCACCAACCCTTTATCTACCAGCGAGCCAACTACCCTGGAGGCCGTCGGCTGCGCAACCTGTAACCTGCTGGTAATCGAAGTGACGTTCTTGTTGCGAGGGTGCGCCCCCGAAAGAAAAATCACCGTCTGGATCTGTGTCGAGGAAACCTCGTGCTCTTTTGCCTTTTCCCTGATTAACTTATTGACCCCCTGCGAAATTCTGTACAACAAAAGGGATATCTTTGCCGGTTCATCCGATAATTCCTCTTTATCAGTAAAGATTTTTACCACCTTAAATAGTTTTACTATTAAATAGTATTGACATATACTTAAATTTAGCGTATAACCTATACGAGTTCAAGGCTTTTTGTAATTAAATTCACGATATCGCGAAGCCACCTGACGCTTTTAAATGATGGTCCTTAGTTACCCGCTATTTGACTTATGGCTGGAAAGTACCGTATGAATTTATGAGTTCATGCCTCAGTTGAAGTGACGTTATGACTGTAAGAGGTTTTGGAAAAACCGATGGGAGGTTAAAACCCATGTCCGAAAAAGAGGAAAAGAGGAAGGAGAGAATCAAAGAACTGCTGCGTCAAATTAACGAGAAAGGCGAGATAGGCGAATTAAAGGAAGAGTTCAAGGATCTGCTGAGGGAAATTTCCCCTCTGGAAATCCCGATGATGGAGCAAGAGATGATGGAAGAGGGCGTGGACGCCGAAGAGATAGCCAGCATGTGTGATATCCACGTCGAACTGTTCCGCGAATCAGTCCAGGATAAGTTTGACCTGGAAGGACTTGGCGAGGGACACCCGCTCAAAAGTCTCTATCTGGAAAACGAGGAGATAACGAAGGACGCCGAAAAGCTTGGTCTCAGAGTTAAAGAGGTGAAGCAGGGGAAGAAAAGCGGTAAAGGGTTCGGCGAATTTGCCCAGTTTGCCGGCAAGCTCAACAAAATAGGTCGAACGCATTATACCCGCGAAGAGATGTTGCTTTTCCCTTACATAGAAAGGCGTGGGATTACCTCCGTGCCCGAAGTTCTCTGGCGAAAGCACGACGAAACCAGGGAAAAGATAAAGGACCTGCTGGGCCTGCTCGATAGGGATTCCTGGGAGGGAAGACCGCCGATAGAGGAGATAACGGAGACCGCCAGCGAGGTCTCTCAGAGCGCCATCGACATGGTTTTTCGGGAAAACAACATTTTGTACCCTACCGTAAAGGAACTGCTATCCGACGAGGAATGGCTTGCAATTAACAACCAGAGTCAGAGCATAGGTTACTACGAAATAGAGCCGGCCGACTGGAACCCAGACGTTGAACCGAAACAGCCTTACGAGGTAACTGAGGGTATCCAGAAGGGCCAGGTGGAGAAGCTCCCTCAGGAAATTAAAGGTATGGTAGATGTTAGCTCTCTCCGGACTGACGACTACGATCCCGTGAGAGAAGGGGATCAGAGCCTGGACTTCGGTTTTCTGAACAAAACCGAACTGGACGGGATATTTCGAACTCTACCTATAGATGTGACCTTTATAGATAGGGACGACAGGGTTAGGTACTTCTCCGGCGGGGAAAGGATATTCCCCTGGACGAAGTCCGTACTTGGCCGGCCGGTCCAGAACTGTCACCCTCCGGACAGCGTCGACGTCGTCAACAGTATTCTGGATGAGTTCAAAGCGGGAAACCGGGAAAAGGCCGAGTTCTGGATCAGCATGGGGCCAAAGTTCGTCCACATCAGGTACTTTCCCGTCAGAAATGACGAAGGAGATTACCTTGGAACCGTGGAAGTAACGCAGGACATCAAGGAGATACAGGAGCTCGAGGGAGAACGGAGACTTCTCGACTGGGATTAATTAGAATTCTGCCCGCTATCATGAAGGATTTTTCTATAATGGGAGGAAATCCGTGAATATACCACGTGAAGTAAGAGAGATATCGACCGACGTTTACTGGGTCGGAGTCAGGGACTGGGAGAGGAAGTTCTTCGATAAATTGGTCCCCCTGCCTGAAGGAACCACTTATAATTCCTATTTGATTCAGGGCGAGGACAAAACGGCCCTGGTAGATACGGTTAACCCCGGGTTTGAAAAGGACCTGGAAGAGAAAGTCAAGCAAGTTACCGACCCCGAAAGCCTGGATTATCTAATTATGAACCACGCCGAACCGGATCACGCGAACGGCCTCAGCCACATGGCTTCGCTTGCCGAAGACGCGGAGATATTGGCTACGGAAAAAGGCCAGGAAATGGCCCTTTCCCTTTACGACTTACCGACCGAAAAAATCCTATGGGTCGAAGGGGGGGAAACACCTGTTCCTTATACACGTATGACGCTGCCGACGACTGCCAACGTACAGCACAG
>CAZRDU010000032.1:0-17707 GCA_964599005.1 uncultured Thermotogae bacterium | reverse complement strand
AATATGGTATATTAATTAATTGGTTTACCAAAGTAAAAGAGAGGTTAAATTTCGAGATGAAGTTCGACAAAGTTGAACAGGAGAAGAAGACATACATAAAAGTTTCCGAACAAATTATTAGGACAATTATAGAGGGTCACTATAAAATAGGAGACAAATTGCCCCCGGAAAGAGAACTGGCAGAGCAGATGGGAGTTAGTCGCAATTCGATTCGCGAGGCGCTAGGTACCCTTCAGGCTTTAAATATAGTTAGTTCTCACCCCGGGTCCGGAACTTACGTCGAAAGTCTTCCGGATTCCAAGGAACTAGAAGCTCTAATTCTCCCGGTCATCGAGGAGAGCGAAAGCCCGATGGTCGTTTTCGAAGCAAGAAAAGTATTCGAACCGGGCGTAGTGGAAAAGGCAATTCCATCTCTTGATGAAAGGGATTTCGATTTACTGAAGGGAATTCTGAACGAGATGGAGAACCTTTTGCGATCAAATAAATACGAGAAAGCATACGACGTCAACGCCAGGTTCCACCTCTATATCGCAGAAGCCGTTGATAATGTCATCGTAAGAAATACCATGAGTAGTCTGTGGAAACAGACACATAACGAACTCTTGCGCGAAACGGTCATCAAATACTGGAAGGATAACCGAGAGGAAATCATAAAGATTCACTGGAACCTTCTGGGCGCCATGGAAGAGGGGGATATCTCCGTAACCAGGGAGCTAGTCCGTGAGCACTATGAGGGACCAAGAGAATATTTTTTAAACAACCATCAGGGGGATAAGCTAGAAGAACCAGCGGGATAGAGAGTAAAAGCTAAAAATAAAGACCTATCGGGAGGTAAGAATGGAGGTATGGCAGTATATTAATGGACACTGGATCACAATTGGCAATTGGACTCTCGACCATCTCTGGCTTATTTTTGTCTCGAATTCTCTGGCCGTTTTCATCGGCGTCTCTCTCGGTATCTTCATTGCCGGCAAAGGGCGAGAAGAAATTGCCGACACCGTACTCTATCTGGCCGGTATAATGATGACCATCCCCAGCCTGGCCCTCTTTGGCCTGCTTATGCCACTTTTGTCAGCTCTGGATCTTCCGTCAATTGGCTTCTTACCGGCCGTAATCGCTTTGATCCTGTACGGGCAGCTTCCAATTTTACGAAATACTTATACCGCTATTAGAGAAGTGGACCCGGCGATGATCGAGGCCGGCAGAGGTATGGGTATGACCCCGAGGCAGATCCTCCTAAAAATCAAACTTCCGCTTGCAGTTCCCGTTATCATGGCCGGGTTGCGAAACGCGGTCGTAATTAATATCGGAATTGCCACCATCGCGGTATTTATCGGGGCAAGAGGTCTGGGAGTACCGATTTTTCGCGGTTTGAGGACTTCAAGAATGGATATGATCATCACCGGAGCAATATTCGTTTCAATGCTTGCATTGCTCGCTGACGGCCTACTGGCCCTGGCTGAGAAAAAATTCACACCTGAAGGGTTGAAAAAATGATTAAATTAGAAAACGTAACCAAAGTTTATCCCGATGGAACGGAAGCAGTAAATGATGTTAGTTTCGAAGTAAAGGACGGTAAACTCTGTGTACTTCTCGGTCCCTCTGGCTGTGGCAAGACGACGACTATGAAGATGATTAATCGTCTGATTCCAATTAGTTCCGGGCACATCTACATAGACGGTACCGACAACCGAGAAATGGACGAAAATGAATTAAGGCGCGAGATGGGTTACGCTATTCAGGAGATAGGCCTATTCCCACATATGACTGTCGGGGAAAATATCTCTACCGTACCGAAGCTAAAGAACTGGTCCTCTCAGGAAAGTGAAAAAAGGTCACGCGAGTTGCTTAATTTAATGGGTATGGACCCGGACGAATTCATAGACAAATACCCCACGGAACTCTCCGGAGGACAGAGACAGCGTGTCGGGGTAGCTCGGTCTCTGGGTGCCGATCCTCCCATCATGCTTATGGACGAACCCTTCGGAGCAATCGATCCAATAACCAGAGATAGATTACAGGACGAGTTCCTCAAGATCCAGAATGAGATCCAGAAGACCATCGTCTTCGTTACTCACGATATTAACGAAGCGATAAAAATGGGCGACAGAGTAGCCCTGTTAAAAGATGGGGAACTGATTCAGTATTCTCCTCCGGCAGAACTTCTTGCCGCTCCCAAAAATAGGTTTGTTCGGGACTTCGTCGGCAGTGACAGAACGCTAAAGAGCCTGAGGCTGATGAAAGTCGAAAAGGCGATGAAGGATTCTCCCCGGGTAGTTCGAGAGGACGATGATCTGGATGAAGTAGAAAATATTATGAAGAAAAACGATACCAACTACCTCATCGTCGTCAGGAACGGAAATGAATTAAAAGGCTGGATCAACAGAGAGGACATTCAAGACGCGAGCCCGGGAACGGTGTCCGATGCCATGGTTGAGGATACGGGCGCGGCAGAAACCGGAACTACTCTGGCGGAAGCCCTGACGGTCATGCTGGAGCGCGATGTAGCAAACCTGCCGGTAGTTGACTCGGAAATGAAATTGCAGGGCCTGTTAACGTTCCACGACCTTCAGAATTTAATCGGCGAAACTTATACGGAAAGCGGCGGAAAACATCCCGAGGTATAATTATGAGAAGGAGAATAGTCCTGATTGTCCTGCTAAGTATTTTTATCGGACTCACGATATGGATAACGGAACTCGGCAGTCTGAAGTACATGCAACCAAAAACTTATTCCGATATCATGCGGCAGGGCTGGAACCACATAAAGATGGTCGGAATAGCTGAATTACTCGCGATTGCAGTCGGCGTACCACTCGGGATTCTGGTCACGAGACCCGGCCTTAAAAGCCTGGCGACACCGATCGTCGGAACTGCAAATGTGGGACAAACCATACCCAGCCTGGCAGTTATCGCAATTATGGCCCCATTACTGGGTTACGGATTTAACTCAGCCATCATAGCCTTATTTGTCTATTCTTTACTGCCGGTTCTAAGAAACTCTTACACGGGGATAAAGGACATTGACCCCGCAATTATCGAGTCCGCAAAAGGCATGGGAATGTCCCGGGCGCAGATTGCCTGGAAAATCGAACTACCGCTTGCTCGACCGGTAATAATGGCCGGAATTCGTACCTCCACCGTAATATGTGTTGGTACTGCCACTCTGGCAGTGCTGGTTGGAGGGGAAGGCCTGGGGAAGATCATTTTAACCGGATTATACACCCAGATACCTCTGTTGATAGTTCAGGGAGCTGCGCCGACAGCAGCGCTGGCGATTATTCTGGATACTTTACTGGGAGGATTCGAGAGCTGGATGACGCCAAGAGGAGTAAAGAAAGGATAAAAGAAGAGCCATGAACCCCGTCTCAGGGGCGGGGCATGTAGAAAAAACATTTAACGAAGTACTCTGGTCTTCAACAAAATAAGAACTAGCATGTCTTCGATACATGGAGGTGATTGTAACTATTTAAAATCCGGCAGCTAATTTTGTCTTAAATTAATTCATCAATACTTAAGGAGGTATTATGATGAAAAAAGTTTCTATACTTCTGTTAATTGCGATTTTTCTGGCCGGTGCAACCTTTGGGGCTTTTGCAGCGAACAAGAAGCTCGTAGTCGGCAACAAGAACTTTACCGAACAGTACATAATGGGCGAGCTGATGAAGCAGGTTCTGGAAGAAAACGGATTCAAGGTTAAATTAAGGTCCGACCTCTCGTCAATGGTCATGAGAAAAGGGCTGGAAAACGGTAGCATTGATATCTGCGCCGAATATACAGGTACTGCCTGGATGACACATCTGGGCTATCCTTACGACCCGGCGATCGGCCATGAAGCCCTTTACGCCGTCGTTAAAGCCGTAGATAAAACAAACAACAATTTGATCTGGCTAAACCCAATATGGAACCATAATACCTACGCCCTCGCCGTCTGGCCGGAATTTGCGGAAGAACATAATTTAGAAACCATGACCGATCTGGCCGAGCTCTACCGAAGCAAGGACGGTAAGGTTAAAACTTTTATCGATTTCGAGTATTCACAGCGACCGGACGGTCTGCCGGCACTGGAAGAAACATACAATTTTGAAATCGCTGACAGTCATTTGAAGACAGGGGCTCCCGGAGCTTCCGTAACAGCCCTCTCCAACAAACAAACTGACGTAGGTATGGTCTTCGCAACTGACTCCTCCATTGCGGAAAATGACTGGGTCGTCTTACGGGACAACAAGCGCTTTTATCCTCCTTACGACCTCACCCCGGTAGTCAGAGGGAAGATTCTCAAGAAGTACCCGGAAATAAAAGATATCCTGAACGAACTCGTTGCGACATTCCCGGGCGGAGGGGAAGACTGGAACCCCGAATACATGACCGAAAGTCAGAAGGCCTGGTCCGCTCTGAACGGAATGGTCGATATAGAGAAAATGGACGCCGACGAAGCTGCTCACGAGTACCTGGTAGAACACGGCCTCATAGAAGAATAAGAAGAAATAAATTTGAAGGCCAAGAACAATAAAGGGGCCAGATTCTCAAAGCTGGCCCCTTTTCTTTCATTAACAAAAGCGAGGCTAGCCCATGAATAGAGATGGAAAATATTTCGACTTCGTCCTACCGACCAAGGTTAAATTCGGTCCGGGGAAAAGGAGAGAAGTCCTGAAAGAGATTCAGACCCTGGGGTTACAACAAATAGGTCTAATTACAACTGATGAAATAGTAGATCTTGGGCTACACGAAGAGATGGTCGACAAGCTAAGAGGAGACGACAGGAGGGTAGAAGTCTTTACCGATGTAACAAGTAACCCGCATCTCTCGACAATAGAAAAAGGCCATCAATTCTTCAAAAAATCCGGTGTCGACTCCCTGGTGGGCCTTGGGGGAGGGAGCGTAATCGATGCGACAAAAGCAATAAGTCTGTGCCTGGCAAATGAAGAAAGTGATATCGTGGCCCTAAACGAACAATCGGATGATCTTGAATCCGCCCTACCCTTTTTTGCACTCCCCACTACTTCAGGTACCGGAAGTGAGGTCGACTACTGGGCCGTCATCTCCAGCCCCGAAAACAATGAAAAACTCTCGATTGGACACCCCCAGATGTCTCCGCTAACTGCAATAGTCGATCCGGAACTTACTGTAACTTTACCGCCCGAATTGACTTTCTTTACCGGAATTGACGCCTTTTCTCATGCCCTGGAAGCGTTCTTTTCCTCCAGTAGTAATGAACTTTCCGATACGATGGCCCTGAAAGCAATGGAGCTGATCTTGAAATCCCTGGAAACTGCGGTGAATCAGGGAGATTACCTGCCCGCCAGAGGTGACATGGCACTCGCTAGTACTTTAGCAGGAGCAGCTATGCAGCACGTGGGTCTCGGATTAATTCACGCCATGTCACACCAGGTAAGCGGGTTTTACGACACGAACCACGGACTCGCCAACGCACTGTTGCTTCCCAATGTGGTTGAATTTAATCAAGAAGAGGTGCCGGAAAAAACTGAAAAGCTGGAAGAAAGGCTGAATGGCAGTATCCTGGAGAAAATAGAGGAATTACTTGATATTCGTGACTTATCGGATTACCGGGTTTCTTTAAAAAAGAAGGACTTACCCGAGCTGGTAGACAGGGCGATAAATAACGTCAACGCAGAGACAAACCCGCGACCGGCAGGTCCTGAGGAAGTAAAGGAGCTGTACAAATCAAGCTTCGTAATCGAGAAGTCTTAGAAGGCCTCTGAGTTTTCAAAAAACCTTACGCTGAGGAGGGGTTATATGGGGGGGAATTTTGAAAGTAATTATTCGAACTTGAATAAGAAGTTAAATGAGTTAGAAATCGAGTTCATCGACTTTAAGATAGTTGACCCCGTGGGAAAATGGCGCCACCTTACGATACCCAGGTCAAATTTTAAAAAAGAATTTCTCCGCCGCGGCCTTGGGTTTGACGGCTCTTCCTACGGTTACAGCCGGGTCGAAAATAGCGACATGCTTTTATTGCCGGATTTATCAACTGCCAAACTGGACCCAATGGAAAATGGAGACGTTTTAAGCATAATTGGCAACATATTCCAGATCGATGGTGATGGAAAAAAGAAACGATTCCCGCATGACCCCAGGGGGACTGCGGAACGAGCCGTGGAATATTTGAGGAGTACAGGTATCGCGGACGATTTTTTCATCAGCCCGGAGTTCGAATTTTACCTCTTCGAAAACGCTCGATTTTCTTATGGATCAACTGGAGCCGGATTCGATATTGATTCCGACGAGCTACCGGACCGAAACCAGGATGATCAAGAGCCCAATTCTTCACATCCCATTTACCCTACCGAAGGTTATCATGTACCCCGACCGGCTGATAGCGTGGCGGGATTAAGAAATCGGATAACTTCTTTCCTGGAGCAACAGGGGGTCGGCATTAAATACCACCATCACGAAGTCGGCGGTGCGGGAGAATCCGAGATAGAGGTAGGTTTTAGTAAATTCTTCGAAGTTGCCGACGAGACCCTTTATATCAAACATATTACGAGAACAATTGCACAAATGGCGGGCAAGTCGGCAACATTCATGCCGAAGCCTATAAACGATTTCCCCGGGAACGGAATGCACCTGCATCAATACCTCGTAAAAGACGGAAAGAACCTCTTTGCCGGGAAAGAGTACAGCGGATTGAGCAAACTGGCACTTCACTTTATCGGAGGATTGATCGAGCACGGGGAGAGCTTGATGGGTCTTACCAACCCGACCACGAACTCCTACCGGAGGCTTATTTCAGGACACGAAGCCCCGGTCGATCTGGTATTTGGCGGTGCAAACAGGAGCGCGGCTATCAGAGTTCCCGGCTACGTCCAGTCAAACGAAAGGCGGAGAATTGAATTAAGGACAGTCGATGGAACCTGCAATCCATATCTTGCTTATTCCGCGGTTCTTCTGGCAGGTCTGGATGGAATAAAGAACAAAATTGATCCTCGAGAACGGGGTTACGGACCGCTGGATGAAAACATATATAACCTATCGAAAAAAGAGAAGGAGGGGTTCAAGAGCGTGCCGACATCTTTGCAATCAGCTCTGGCCGCTCTCGCCGAGGATCACGATTATTTGAAGAAAGGAGGGGTTTTTAAAGAATCTCAAGTGAAAAACTGGCTGAAAATAAAACGCCAGGAGCTGAAACAATTTGAAGACAAGCCACATCCCTACGAACACATGCTTTACTATGATCTATAACGCTTAACAATCGGGAGGAAATATGAATTACGCCGGTATAATCGGTAATAAATTAAAACTCCTTCAGGAAGGGGAAGTAGAGCGAATTCACGATACTGCTTTAGAGATCCTCGGGGAAGTCGGAGTAAAAGTAGCTTCCGAAAGATATTTGGATATTCTGGATGACGGTGGAGCTGAAATCGACCGCGAAGAGTCCCGGGTAAAATTGTCGGAGGAGACGGTAAAAAAATACCTGGAGATGGCACCCGACGAAGTGAACCTTTACGGGAGAAAAGACGAATATAGCCTCAATTTGAAGGATAGAAAGGTCCACTACGGTACCGGAGGAGCGGCAGTAAACATCCTCGACCTCGGTGCCAGCGAAACCAGGCCACCGACGCTCGAAGATCAGGCCAGGCTGGCCCGGTTGGTTGAAGGGCTCGAAAACGTCCACTTTTTTCAGGCCCCCGTAGTACCAACCGACGTTCCAGAGGAGGATATGAGCCTGAATAGTTTTTACGCCAGCATGACCGGAACCTACAAAAACGTTCAAGAATCCGTTACCAGGCCCGAAAAAGTAGATGACATAGTGGAAATGGCCTCTATAATTGCCGGAAACAAAGAGAAACTTCTCGACAAACCTTTTATCTCCTTCGTTACCAGCTGGATGATAAGCCCTTTGAAGCTTGACGTTGGTACTACAGAAGTGCTCGAGAGGGCAACGAAATATCGGATTCCCGTCGCGTTATCTTCTGCTCCCGTAACTGGCTCGACCTCTCCGGCATCACTGGCCGGCCTGCTGGTTCAGGTCCATGCAGAAGAGCTGTTTGGGATAGTTCTCGCACAAATATTCAACGAGGGGAGTCCGGTGCTTTACGGTCCCGTGCCCGCCGCGGCAAATATGCGCAACATGGCTTACCTTGCCGGTGCCCCGGAAACGGGGATGATGAACGCTGGAGCAGTCCAGCTTTCCAACTATATAGATGTTCCCATTTATTCTGATGCCGGTGAGACTGATTCAAAAATTCCAGATACTCAAGCCGGAATAGAAGCCGCATTTAACATTCTGCAGGTCGGGCTTGCCGGTGGAAATTACATCCACCACGCTGCGGGGATGATGGAATCGATGCTTAGCGTAGCATACGAAAAATTCGTAATAGATAACGACGTGATAGGAATGGCCACCAGGGTACTTAGGGGAATAGACGTGAGCGATGAAAGCCTGGCTCTCGAAGTTATAAAAGACGTCGGTCCGGGAAATAATTTTCTGACCGAAGAACACACTATAAAGAGTTCTCGCTCTGAAGAGTTTTACCAGCCAAAAGTAATTGACCGCGAGGATAGAAATACCTGGCAGGAGAACGGTGCCAGAGATACTCGTGAAAGGGCCAGAGAAAGAGCTCGTGAGATTTTGAAAGATTCGCAGAACAACCTTTTACCCGAAAGTGTTGACAGAAAAATCAGAAAAAGATTTAATATCCACCTTTCGGAACCAGGAAAGTAAAGTTTAAACAAGGAGTGATTTTTCTTGAGAAAAGGAACTAAAGGGGGGCAGTTGAACTTAGTTTCCCCGGGCCAAGTAAAAAAAATACACGGTGCAGCACTGAAAATTCTCGAAAGCAAGGGGGTAAAGGTCGAAGAACCGGAAGTCCGTAATCTACTCGACGAAAACGGCTGTGAGGTCAACCCGGAAAGCCACGTGGTCAAATTTCCCGAAAAGTTGGTCGAACGTTCTCTGGAAAAAGCCCCCTCCTCCTTTAAAATGGGGGCAAGAGATGAAGAGAACGAATTTGAATTGAGTTACGATAAATCGTACTTCACTGCCGGTACCGGGACGACATCCGTGCTCGATCAGGATAAAGGCACAAGAAGAAAAGCAACCAGGGATGATCTGGCCAGAGCCGTAAAACTGGGGGATCAACTCCAGAATATTGACGTGGTCTGGTCAATTTTCACCCTCACCGATGACCCGATGCTCGGCTTCCATCAGCTTTACGCAGTCTTAACGAACAGCACCAAACACGGAGCAATAGTAAACTGGTACGGGGGAGAGCTGACGGACAAACTGATTGATATGATAGCCGTGGTCGCCGGAGGGAGAAATAAACTCTCGGAAAAGAAACTGGTTACCATGTACGCCGAGCCAGTTTCCCCGTTGACTTTCCGGAAGGAAAACCTCGAGGTCCTAATGCGCTGGACCGACGTCGGTTTACCTTTGCTCTGGTATCCGGCTCAGAAGGCCGGAGCTACAGCGCCAATGACTATAGCCGGGTCGCTTGCCCAGGCCTTCGCGGAATCGCTCGGGGGGAACGTAATTGCACAACTAAACAATCCGGGTACTCCGGTTATTCTGGGGGCTTCTCCATTGATGATGGATATGCGCTCCGCCCTTAATACCTACTTCTCCCCGGAGATGCTAATCATTCAGTCCGCCACCGGTCAGTGGGGAGACCTGATCGAGATGCCGATATACGGAACGGGGGGCTGCACGAATTCCTACGATCTAGATTACCAGGCAGGTGTGGAGTCAGCTGTTTCTCTTTACGGAGCTATCATGAGCGGTCAAAACTTAATCCATGACCTATCTTTTGCCGGAGCCGGGGATGTAGGTAGTCTTGAATTGTTAACTCTGACGGACGAGATCGCGGGCATGACCAAAAGAACAGTGAGAAGTCTCTCGACGGACGAAGAAGCAATCGCCATGGAAGTAATCGAAGAAGTAGAACACGGAGGGGATTACTTACGGGAAAAACATACGTTAAAGCATTTTAAGAACGAGCTAATGTCCCCCGAACTTATTCGAAGGATCGGGGACGAAAAATGGGAAGAAGATTATTCCGTCAAAAAAGCGAAGGCAAAAACCAGGGATTTGCTCGATAAATCGGACGTAAAAGCCCTGAGTCAAGAAGAAAAAGACCAGCTGGACGAGATTATTAAAGAAGCCGGAACACGAATTTAAAAAGGTCTATAGATTAAGAACCGCTATCAGGTCGTAAGATTATCAAAATTACTAATAATGCCCCGGCTTTTTGCCGGGGTTGGATGTAAAAGTTTGGAAACAAAATTGAGCCCCGGGTACCGAAGCCTTGAATCGTGACGCAATCCTCTGTACAGAGGCAGGATCGAGCTATTCAAGCGAGTTCTTTACTCCCTTCATAAATAAAAAGTCACTTAAGCGTCAAAGCAAAATGACAAGTCATAGAATATCAAACTAATATTTGACAAATCGTTCAAAGTGTCCATAATGTAGAATGGTACGGAGCTACCAGAAATACTTTTAACAAAAGTCTGGATTCAATTAATTATAACGGCGGGCGAAAACCGGCTAGCAATAGCGTTCTGATTCAGTGGTTTGTATTTTTGCCTTTTCGGGGAGGTATGGTTGTTTAAACGGGCTTATCAAGAGGTGGAATCTAAATGACAAGATTCAGCAAGATCGTTCTTTATGGTTCTATTTTGATGTTGACAGGAGGCTTATTGTTTGTCGGTTTAAGCTTTAACGGCAGGATCGGTTCTCTGAATCAGTCTCAAAAGAAAATACAGGGGCAACTGGACAAGGTAAAATCTACGAACGTAAGCCAGAATGAGGCAATTTCAAGTTTGAAGAAAACCAACCAACAACTACTTGAAAAATTCAACGGCGTCGATAGTTCCCTCAAAAGTTTTAACAAGGACCTTGAGGAGCTCAGAGCCAACCTTACAAAACAGGTAGCGGGACTAAATACCAGAACCGGGGAATTAGAAGACAAGGTTAAAAAGCTCAACAAGGGGTTGGAAACAGCAAGAAAAGACATAGGCGCCCTGCAAAATAACTATACGCAATTGGAGCAAATCACGAGTAACCTCACCGAAGAGCTTGGAAAGGTAAAAGAAAATATGGAGTCGGAGTTTGCTCGGATCAAGACGCAGGAAAAAGAAACACAGGCCAGGATAGATTCTCTGGAAAACGACCTCATGCGAAAGATAGAGACGATGGAGAAAAAATACGATGAATTAACTCAAAAGATGGAAGGGCAGAAAGAGAAATTTGAAAGCATCCAGGAAAGGGTTTCAAAACTGGAAAGTTCAGAAGAGTCGTTCCGATCCAGCTTAAAAAGCTTTCAGGAAAAGTTCACTGATTTAAAAACGGTGGAAACAAAAAACCAATCCAGGGTCGAGTCCCTCAAAAATGAATTGCTGACAAAGATAAATGACATGGAAGCAGAATCGAACAATCTCACCAGCAACCTGAAAGAGCAAAAGGAGAAGTTAACCGCCCTGAATGACGACATCTCCAGCCTGAAAGAATCCGACGAGGAGTTTGGCTCCAGGTTGAAAGCCCTGCAGGAGAAGTACAGTCAGGTGGAAGGGGGCCAGCAAAAATCAACTAAACAACTACAAAGAATCACCGAAGACCTCGAATCCCTTTCAACTAAAATGAACAATCAGCTTGAAAAACTCAGAAACATGAACTCTACCACGGAAGAGGAACTACAAAGAAAAATCAATAACGTCTCCAGCAGGAACGACGAACTTGAGTCAAGGATGGAGTCTTTGAAAGAAGATTTGATGACGAAGCTAAATACTCTGGAAGCCGATCTTTCCGGCAGTCTTGAAAAACACAATGAGAAGCTAGCAAATTTAAATAAAGAAATTTCAAACCTGAAAGATTCGGACAGGGTAATTGAATCAAACCTAAAAACGTTAAAAGAGAAATATAATAAAGTAGAGAAGGGCCAGGAGGAAACCAAAGAACACCTCGAATCTCTCAGTAAAAACCTGGACTCCCTGACCCGTGAAATGAAGGCAAAACTGGGAGAAGTCAAAAAGTCAAATACCGCGAAAACAAAAGAATTACAGGATAAAATCACAAATGTTTCCAGGCTAAACAAGGAACTAAATTCTAAAATAAACTCTTTAGAGCACAAACTTGATAACTCAACTACAAATCTAGGTAATCGTCTGACAAACTTAAAGCAGTCGGCTAAAGAGAATAATTCATCGCTTCAAGCATCTATTTCCTCTCTCCAGGAAGAACTGCAATCTCTGGAATCAAATCAGAACTCCCTTGAAAAAGAGGTTAAGGGAGTTTCCAACCGGCTCAGCCAGCAAGTCAAAGAATTAAAACACTCTTCGGCAATGAAAGACGAAAATCTAAAGGACCGGATAGCTAAAATTGAAAAGAAAAACGCCACGTTGAAGGAAAATCTCGGGACCGTAAAAGAAAAATTAAATTCAAAACTTGATACCCTCGAGTCCAGTAATAGGGACCTCCGAAAGAAGGTTTCCCAGCTTGAATCGAACCTTTCTTCCTTATCCTCCAGATACGAAAAATTCAGCTCGGGGGTTAAGGGTGAAATATCCCAGCTCAAGAAACATGATGAAAAGTTGTCAAAGAAATTTGAACAACTGGACGATAAGCTACGGAATAATTTAAATCAGCTCTACGAAGTGGACGCCGAGCTAAGGAAAAAGTTAAACGAGTTTATTGACAAAACGGAGTCATCCCTCAAAGAGGTAACCGGCGATATTTCTCGTTTGGACAAGAAAACTACATCTCTGGCTGAAAAGATAACTCACTCCAACCAGCAACTGGGAGAGAAAATCAGTAAGGCACTAAAAAACGAAGCGGAATTGAGCGGTACTCTGAAGAACCTGGAAAAGAAGCTGGATAAAAAAGCATCTGCCTTGCAGGCCAAAGACGAGTCCCTGGCAAATCAGATTTCCCGGGTCGAAGGAAGTCAAAAGAAACTTGGAAAAAGCTTGACCAATCTAAATAAGGAACAGGAGACCCTCAAAAACAATCTGGACAAAATTAATCAGAGCCTTAAGAGCAAAGTAGAAGCTTTACAAAAAGCAAAAAGTAACCTCGAGGATAAGATCAACAAATTTCACACTAGCCTGGATAAGAGAATACAAAACCTCAGCGATGAAGTTGAGAAACTGGATAAGAAAAAAGTAACTGCAAAGTGGACTACGGAACTGGTCAGGGATTATTTCGATAAGGAATTTTCCAGGATGAAAAACTCGCTGACCGACAGAATTTCTACCCTGCAGTCATCAATGAACAACTTTAAATTGCTGAAGAGCAGTCTTTACTCTCGCTAAAATCCATACCCCGTCAGGGAGAATACTCTCCAGGGCGGGGTAGATAGATCCGGAGTTTTGAGTTCGAATTTAATCGGATTGGTCTCGGGAGATTACTCTTTTAAAACCCTTTCTCATCAAGGTGCTGTTGATCACTTCGGCTGCTCTTTCGTTTTCGAACCACTTAAGTTCTTTTATCTCGTGATTCGGCTTAATATCGTCAGTTGAGCCGGTTAATTCCGCTGCATAATAAAAAATTATCCACTGGTAACTATTTCGGGTCCCTCGAGCACTATACACATCAAGCAAATCAGTTATAATGGGCTCCACGTTAACTTCTTCCTTTACCTCTCTTTTTACGGCGCTCTTCGGTGTTTCACTGTATACAAGAAAGCCTCCCGGTAATGTCCAGGAATCCTCGTTATATCCCCTCGACGGCTTTACCAGAAGTACTTTACCGGAACGCCGGACCACCGCCTCGACCACTACACGTGGCAGGGAATAGTTAACGGCCTTTCGGACGATGGCATCCACGTCATCCAGCAGCGGAACGTCTTCCTTGTTAAACCAGTCTCTCGGGTGCCGAGAAAGATCAGGCTCACAGTATATAACTTCTTCATCGCCGACAACCATCTTGGCTCTGGGAGATATATCAAAAGGCAATTGATCCCTGGAATTCGGAAAGCGCCAGCGGTTATTTTCTTTCAACAAGAATAATTTCCCGTCAGTTTCAACGTAATACTGTGTCATATTTAATCGATAGAAAGTGTAAACCAGGGGGCTGGCTGTTACAACATCATAGCTCTTGATTTCCCTGTAGGAGGTAAACTTGACCAAAGTTTACCTATAATAACGTACCAGACGTAGCTACAGAGACTTTCTCCTGCTTTGCTTCAGCTTGTTTAAAACTCCACGATCAATAAACTTTATTTATACCGAGGTGGCAAAAAGTGGAAATAAAGAAAGTCAAAAAGAGAGACGGTTCTATTGTCAATTTCAATCAAGATAAGATAAAGCAAGCAATAGTCAAGGCGGCACAGGCTTCGGGTTCCGAGGCAGTCAATCAGGCAAGTCAGCTCGCCGAAAAAGTTACCCGGGACCTGGAAGAGATGTACGGTGACGTCGAACTGGGAAAAGAGGAGTATCCTGAGGTCGAAGATATTCAGGACGCCGTGGAAAAAGTTTTAATTGAGGAAGGACATTATTCTACGGCAAAAGCGTATATCCTTTACCGACAGGAACATAGACAAAAGAGACGAGAGAAAGAAAAACTTCTAAATAAGACCAAGATAGGCAGAATTGGGAAGAAGTTTAGTTTAAAAGCGTTGCGTGTCCTTGCTTCCCGGTACTTACTGAGAGATGAAGAAGGCAAGATAGTAGAATCGCCGGAAGAATTATTCGAAAGAGTGGCAACAAACGTGACCATTCCCGATCTTCTCCGGGATGAGCGGGTATTTGATCGAGATGGAGATGGAACGGCATCACCGAAGAGCGCGAAGGAATACCTGGATTCTTTCCGTGATTACGGAAATAAATACGACTTCGGCGACCATAGTATCAACCAGTGGACGTTTAAGGCTATGGGGGAACTATTCGTCGAGCTGTCGGAAAACGGGCAGATGAAGGTCGATTTTCCCGAGCTGCTGGATCTTTTCGACGAGGGTCATTTCGATAGTTATCATGAAAACTGGCAAACCTTCTTCGACATGATGGTAAGCCAGAAATTTCTCCCTAACAGCCCGACCCTGATGAATGCCGGAACGAGACTGGGCCAGCTAAGTGCCTGTTTCGTTTTGCCCATGGAAGACGATATGGGAAGGATAATGGACGCATCCAAGGACGCGGCCCTTATCTTTCAGAGCGGCGGTGGAGTAGGAATAAATTATTCCAGCTTAAGACCCGAAGGAGACCTGGTAGCATCCACATCAGGGGTTGCGTCAGGTCCGATCTCATTTATGAGGATTATAGATACCGTAACTGACGTCGTCAAACAGGGCGGGAAACGGCGCGGCGCAAATATGGGGATCATAAATATCACTCATCCCGACGTAAAGGACTTCATAAACGTAAAACAAAAAGAAGGAAAGCTGGAAAACTTCAATATTTCGGTTGGAACCGTCGAAGAATTCTGGAATTCGCTGGAAGACGGGGATAACGGGAACTTTGATCTGATCAATCCGAGAACCGATCAGGTAGTCTCTCAGGCGAATTCGAAAGCTATACTGGAACTTATTGCTCATTCTGCGTGGGAATCCGCTGATCCTGGCATGATTTTCTTCGACAGAATAAATGAGTACAACGTCCTGGAACCGGCCAAGGGAAAGATAAGAGGAACTAATCCCTGTGGCGAACAACCGCTGTACGATTACGAATCCTGTAACCTCGGTTCGATAAACCTTCACAACCTTCTAAAGGAAGACGGCTTTGACTGGAACGAGTACGAGAACACGATCCGACACGCAACCCGTTTTCTGGATAACGTCCTGGATATGAACAATTTCCCGCTTGACAAGATCGAACAGGCAACAAAAGCTACGAGAAAGATCGGCATGGGGGTTATGGGGCTTTCCAACCTTTTCTACGAAGAAGGAATTCCTTACGACTCCGCACGGGGTTACGATATGATGGAGAAGCTGGCGGAAACTCTATCTTACTTCTCCATGGACGAATCGGTTGAGCTGGCGAAAAAGCGTGGAGTTTTTCCTTTATATGACGAATCAAGCTATCCTGAGGGCGAGATACCCGTAGCCGGTTACTACGAAGACAAAAAACCCGGAAGGGACTGGGATGCTTTGATTGAAAAAATTCAGTCGGACGGAATAAGGAACGGAATGACTACTACTATTGCCCCCACGGGCAGTATTTCGATGATCGCCGATACTTCACACGGGATTGAGCCCGAATTTTCTCTCGCCTACGAGAAAAACGTCACTGCCGGTGATTTCTATTACGCAAACGAAGTGTTCGAAGAAGCCTTAAAGGAGAGAGGAATATACAGTGACGAATTACTTCAGGAAATCAACGAGAATTACGGAAGTTTGGTCGGACTGGATGAGATACCGGAAGACCTTAAGGAAACTTTTGTCACGGCCCTGGACATACATTATACCGACCATTTGATGGCGCAGGCCTCCTGGCAAGACTGGGTCACTGCTTCGATTTCGAAGACGATTAACATGCCGGGCAGCGTTACACCGGACGATATATTGAACTCCTTCCTGCTCGGGCATAAGCTGGGGTTAAAGGGTTTGACGGTATACAGGGACGGCTCGAAATCTCGCCAGGTAGTCAACATGGACGGGGAAAAGGCTCACGAGAAAAACCTGGAACCGAGCGATTACGTAAGAAGCTTTCTGGAAGAAGAGTTTGCTGATTCACCGGACAAGGACAAATACTGGGAATCTCTGAGCTTCTATGAATCATTAAAAAGCGATAAACCAAAAAATAAAGACCTGCTGGAGAACGACCAGACGCATCCCCTTAATCAGGGCGAAGATCTTGAGGAGTGTCCCGATTGTGGCGGAAAGGTAGTCCACGAGGGAGGCTGCAACAAATGCGTCGAGTGTGGCTGGAGTACCTGTTCCATTAGCTAAAGAATCCTAATGAATTAAGGGAGGAGCAGCTCGTGCTCCTCCCTTAAAAATATCTTTACGTTGATTTTCTAATCCAATTAGCCCGAGATAAGGTCCTGTAAATCTTCGCATACAAAGGTCGGCTCGACTTTGCTGGCCGCGAGACTTTCCTCGCTCTCGACACCGGTAAAGACCAGCGCGGAATCCATTCCTACCCTCTCAGCCAACAAAATATCTGTCTCCAATCTATCACCGATCATCAGGCACTTCTCCGGATTCCCCACCCCGGCAACTTCCATGGCGATTTCTCCCGCTACTTCTGACGGCTTGCCGACTACCCTTTCCGGCTCGAACCCCATTCCTTTTATTGCACCCACCGAAGCTCCGGCCCCCGGGGATTCGCCCTCCTGAGTCGGGAAAGTCTTGTCCGCGTTAGTGGCGAAGAACTCGGCCCCGTTCAAAAGGCCTGACAGTGCTCTATCAAGCTTATCGTACGTGAGGTCCCTGTCCATTCCCACGGCAACTACCTCTGCTGCCTCAGGAGGCGCTATTTCATGTCCTAATCCCGAGAGCTCTTCCCCCAATCCTTCTTCTCCCATCACAAAGACCCTGGTGGAGCCTTTACGCTCACTTAAGTACTTCGCCATAACAAAAGCGCTATTGATTATCGCCGAATCAGAAAAATCAAGACCCAGACCGGCAAGGCGCTTGGCGAATTTATTTCTTGACCTGGTGGAATTATTCGAAAGAATAAAGATTTTACCGTAATTCTTGAGTTCATCTATTGCTTCAGCTGCTCCCGGAATCATCTCACCTGACATAACGACTACTCCGTCCATATCTACGAAGATAGCTTCGTATTTGCTCAAGTTAACCTGATTCATTGA
>CAZRDU010000031.1:5041-18088 GCA_964599005.1 uncultured Thermotogae bacterium | reverse complement strand
TAAATGTAAGCACGGTCCCCTGGGTGATCAATATCAATAACACTCTCCTGATGAGATCATCGAATCCGCCAAACCACTCCGGACCAGGTTCCGGGCGCTCTCGGGAAATTTCGGCAACCGAAATATTTGGAAGGGAGCCCGCAGCATGTTATAATTTTTATCGCTGTAAATGAACCAAATGATGCCTTTCAGCTTAAGGTCCGGTGGTCGAAAACGGTTTCAAGCTGGCAAGTTTTCACGCTCGTTTAATCTCTCGAGGTGAGTAAAATGAAGATATCGTCAAAACTTTTCGTTCTTCTACTCGTTTCCGTTGTTCTCATCTTAACTTCCGGAACGATCGGAATTGCCGCCGAAGACATATCCCCGGCTGTACCCTCAATTGCGTCTTTCATCTTGCCCGGTGCGGGACAATTTATCAACGACCAACCAAATAAGGCGCTGACTCATTTCGTCGTCGGCGTTGGTATTTACTCGGCTTACTCGCTGCCTTTTATCTGGAAGTCCCCTTTAATTAGAATACTTCCGGCCCTGAATCTCGCCTGGTCCGGTTACAGCGCTTACGATGCCTACCGGGTGGCCGAAGAAAAAAATCGGAGTATCTTTGATTCTTCTTTAAATTCAAATTCAGAGCCAGTCTATTCCGTTGATCTAGTAGATTCGTCACTGGAACTTTCTACAGGGGCGCCTGAACTATCCGTTTCTTCGGTGTCGGAAACCAGGCAATAAGTTTATTAAAAACTGGGTTTGCCCTGGACTTTCCCCCTTTGATTTTACGAATATCGAGGGAATCAACTAAAATCCAATGTAAGGCGGGTATAAAACGCCGCGCAGCGCCGCAGGGCTTTACAGGAAAAAATTGGAGCTGGGCTGTCTGAAAAGGAATTCGACGAAAAAGTTAGAAAGGAAGGCGGCCAGGTGGGATTGCTCGAATTGTTTTAAAATTCACCCGTTCAACTCTCTGTCGATAAAATCGCCGAGTTCTTTCGCGACTTTCTCCGCCCTGTCCTGGTCCTTACCCTCGACCATAACTCGGATGACATCCTGAGTTCCTGAAGGACGAACCAGCGTTCTCCCTTCCTCCCCGAGTTCTTTTTCCCATTTATCGATTTCAGCCTGAATTTCGCCGTTCCCCTGAAAGTCTTCCTTGTTATCGGTGGGTACGTTCTCCAGAACCTGGGGATACCGAACCATACCCTCTCCCAGCTGGGACAACTTTTTCCCCGTTCTCCCCACAATTCCAAGCACCATAAGCGCGGTCAGGACGCCGTCTCCCGTAGTATTTACGTTCTGGAATATGATGTGACCTGATTGTTCTCCTCCAATTACCGCACCTCGTTTTATCATTTCCTGGGCGACGTATTTGTCCCCGACTTGAGTTCTAACGAGGTCTATTCCGATTTCGTGGAGCGATTTTTCCAGGCCCAAATTACTCATTACGGTGGAGACAACGGTCGGCGGTTCGAGTTCTCCTTTTTCCATCATATGCTTTGAGGCAAAGTAAAGCACCCTGTCGCCGTCCACCTCGTTCCCCTGTTCATCGACAAAGAGAGCTCTGTCCCCGTCACCGTCAAAAGCAACTCCTATATCGCTATCCCCGGATTCGACTTCTTCTTTTAATCTACCCAGAGAAGTTGAACCACAATTCTCGTTGATATTATAACCGGAAGGATTCACCCCGATCTTCCTCAGATCAGCTCCAAATTCGGAAAACAACCGGGGAGCAACCCGGTAGGTAGCTCCGTGGGCACAGTCAAGAGCCAATTTCATACCGGTTAAATCGGGCAAATTTTCCCCGAGCCGGTCCTTTAGAGCTTCGATGTAAAGATCTTCCGAATTTTCAACGATTGCTATATCCCCCAGTTCACTCCAGCGTGCCAGGCTTTCGCCGTCACCGGTAACTATGAACTTTTCCAGCTTTTCCTCCACGTTCGGGGTCAGCTTGAGTCCGTCGGAGTTGAAAAACTTAATTCCGTTATCACTTGCCAGGTTATGCGAAGCCGATATAACCGCTCCCAGCTCCGCGTCAAATTCCTCCAGTAATAACGGTACTCCCGGGGTGGGAAGGACATCCAGAAGGTAAACATTCCTGCCGATCGATGATATTCCGGATGCAAGGGCATATTCCAGGGTCCTGGCTGATTGTCGGGTATCAGTACATACCAGGACCGCATCACCCTTCTGGGTGATAATATCGGTCGATTTCCCAAGCTTCATCGCCAGCTCCGGGGTAATATCTTCGTTCACTTCGCCGCGTAAACCGTCGGTCCCAAATAAATCCACCTTTGCCTCCTTTATTTACCGTCTTCTCTTAACTTCTTCGGTCTTCTGTTTTAACTTGATGAACGTATCCGGAGGATAATAACCTGAAAGCGAGGTATTTGCCGTGGAAAGTGTTCTTCTACCAACCAGTGTCCCGGGGTTCAAAACGGAATTACAGCCAATTTCCGCCCGATCGCCCAGAAGACAGCCAAACTTTCGCAGTCCGGTAGGCACGTCTTCTTCCTCCAGATGAACCACAACGGGCTCCCTGTTGACTTTCAGGTTTGAAACTTTGACACCCGCCCCCAGATGACCTTTCCAGCCGATGACGGAATCTCCAACGTAGGAAAAATGAGGAATTTCGGCACTGTCGTGGACCAGACTCCTTTTTAATTCGGTGCTGTGGCCAATGGTTACGCCATCTCCTATCACGACATCACTCCGAATATAAGCCCCGCTTCTTATTTGACAGTTCTCACCGATGATTGCCGGACCTTTGATCGTCGCGCCGGATTCGACTACAGTCCCGTTCCCTATCTCGACGTCCTCCGACAGCGTCGCCGAATCCGATACCGTTCCCCGGATTTCACGTGTCAGTTCTTCTTCAACTATCCCGGGAATCCTCTCCAGAATATCCCACGGATGTCCAAGATCCCTATAATATTCTTCGTAATCGGTCTTTGCCAGATCGAAAAACCTATCAATCTCTGGAACTTCTTCGCTCATTTCTTATCAAACCCACCATTTAACTTCTCCGTATACGATACGATCAGAACTTTATTCGGTCGACTCGGCCATCTGTTTAAATTGAAGTTGATAGAAATCATAGAATTCTCCCCCTTCTTCCATCAGTTGATCGAATTTGCCTTTTTCTATGATCTCCCCTGCCTCCACGAACAATATCTGGTCCGCGTTCGTTATAGTAGATAACCTGTGAGCAATCGTAAAGGTCGTGCGTCCCTTCGAAACCTTATCGATGGCTTCCTGAATTAACTTTTCCGTATAAGTATCGACCGAAGAAGTCGCTTCGTCCAGGATCAGAATTTTCGGGTCCTGAATTAAGGCACGCGCTATCGAGATTCTCTGTTTTTGCCCTCCGGAAAGCTTTACACCACGTTGACCGATATCAGTTTCGTACCCGTCAGGCAAATCGGAAATAAATTCGTCAACGTTAGCTTCACCGGCGTACTTGATTATCTCATCTCGGGTAACCTCGGGCTTTCCGTAAGATATATTTTCGGTAATCGTGCCGGAAAACAGGTAATCATCCTGCATCACCATGGCAATATTTCTCCTTAGATGCCGTATATCCCAGTCCCTGACGTCCACGCCGTCAAGCTTAACGGATCCCTGATTTACGTCGTAAAGTCTGGGTAAAAGTCGCACAAGGGTGGTCTTCCCGGCGCCACTTGGACCTACCAGAGCAACTGTCTGTTTGGGCTCTACCGAGACGTCTATCCCGGACAGCACGGTCTCACCGTCACTATAATCGAAATGGACTCCGTCGTACTCTACTCTGCCCTCGACTTCTGCGCGCGGCTTTTTGTACCCCCCGGCAGTGTGGACGATCTCAGGCTCTATATCCAGGTGGGAAAAGAAACGTTCCGTGCTGGCGAAAAACCTGCTCAACCGCTGGCTGATTTGTACCATCCGAAGGATCGGCGCTCTAAATCTGATCAAATAGGTATAAAACGCAACCACGGTTCCGGCGGTAAGAGCTCCCTGATAAACAAGGTATCCGCCGTACCCGATTGTCAGAATCAAGCCAAAGCTATTGAGGAAGTAAGAAACCGGCCCGAGAGTGCTAAAATACTTGATTGCCGAAGCCCTTGCGTCGTAGTGTTCCTCGTTTTTTTCAAAAAACCGCTCCATCTCGTAGTCCTCGTTGGCAAAGGACTTTATCACCTTCATGCCGGCAAGATTATCTTCCAGGCGATCGTTTAGCTTTCCTTTGGCCTCACGGTTTCGACGGAAGGCCCTGTGCATTCTTCTTATTAGTACCACGGCGAATACAAACAAGAAAGGAGTAAACGATAGAGCAATTAAGGTCAACGGTACGTCCATTAAAAAGAGAATCACCAGTACCCCGGTAATCGTCGTTGTGGCCTGGAGAAACCCTTCGGGGCCGTGATGGACGAACTCCTGAAGCACGTTCAGGTCATCAATGATCCTGGACATCAGTTCGCCCGTCTTCTTGCTATCGTGAAACTTGAGCGGCAGTTTCTGGAAGTGATCGTATATATCGTTCCTCATGTCGAAGACGACCTTCTGGGCGATCCTGTGCCCAAAATAGTTCCTGGCAAACCTCACCAGAGATATCACGGAAAACGCTCCAAAAGCCCAGAGAGAAAGCGTAATTATTTTTCCCAGGTTTTTGGCGGGTATTGCGTTATCTATCAGGCTTCTCAACAGGAGAGGGGGAACCAATCCCGCAAGTGCCCCCAGCACGTGGAGTACCTGGATCGGCACGTACTCCAGCAAATTGGGCTTAAGGTAATCCTTGTAAAATCGCTTTAGCAGGTAATCTTTTGAATATTCTGAATACGTCTGATCGTCCTCGTTCATTCCCGAACCCTTCATAAATCTCCTTTTTATTTTCTAAATTGAGTTTTTTGCAACTTAACTAATACCTAAGTTGTGCGGTTCTCTCACTAAAGTTTAACTTTTAAATCAAAATACAAATTAAACTAAATACTGTTTGAGATATTTAATTGCTTCACCCAGTGGGTGATGTTTACAAAGTTCAAGCCAACTTTCTCTCCCGAAACTTTCAACCAGCACCCAGATGAGAAAAGTCGCCTGGGGGTACAATCTATCGCTAAACGGGCCTGGCAGCCTATACCGTAGTGAAGGAAAAAATCTTGAACCAAGCTCCAGAACTCATCTGGGTGCTGGACCAAATCTTGCCTGTAAAATACCATTTACGAATAACCTTTCTCTTTCCCGCTTATATATTAAAACCGCTCGATTTGGTTATAAATTCGCCGTAGAAGAATATCTTCGAAGCCACTTCGGTTATAGACAAACAATGATAGTGGCATTTTTACGTCCTTCAACCCTTCCCGGCTTAACTATACTGCTAGTTCCTGTAATAAATTACTCGTATTTTTATTCGGTTATATACTTGGGGCCCTTAGTTCAGAAATTTTTGCCAGTTGTCGTAAAGACTGGCGTAATTATCAAAAAAGGCAACTGCTTTCTCTCGTTTATTCTCTGCTTTATCGTACTCCCCGAGCTTTCTGTACAGCTCGCTCTGTACCGCATTAATCAGGGCGGATATTTCCTGGCTGTCGGTACTTTCCTGGACTCGTTCTAACGATGAAGCTGATTCTGACAGACGATCATCCCTGCCGAGCCAGGTGTTCAAAAGGGACCTGGCAAGTATCACCAGATAAGGCGCAACTGTCTCATCGGTAGGCAGAAGGTAACTACCGCCTTCCTTTTTAAGCTCCGTTTCCAGGTATTCCAGACCGTATTCCAGCCATTTTTTATTCTTTCGATACTTGCCCAGAACTTTGAGCAGGCTCCTGGGGGTCTTCTTCGCGGCGATTATTCCATTATAATAAGATTCCTGAATGTCTTCTTCGCGCCCTGAATCTTCAAACTTTTTTAAATATACTTCAGAGAGAAACCCCCTGTCTATCTCGGGAGTAGTCTTCTTCATGTTTTCTATTGCCGATTCCCATTGTCCCAGCCCTTTCTGCAGCCTTGCTTTAACCTCATATACATCCTTTGATTTTAATTCCGTTTCCAGAAAATCGCCGAAAACCTTCAGCTTATTTGCGGCAACACTTGTTTTCTCCAGCCCGGTCCGGTAAGCCCCCGCATTCAGCTTTAACCGCGCAATGAGGTAATCAGTCATCGGCGAATACGGGTCAAGACGATAGGTTGAGCCAACCCTTTCGGTTAATTCTCCGGGCTCTTTTAGTTCGTTCCGTGCAATCTTCTCAGTTATTTCCGACTTCATGCTGCCGATTAGCGAACGAAACCCCGACCTCTCGAGGTAAAAACTCCCTTCTCTCAGCCCCAGAGAATTATCCCTGTTTTCATCTACCACCAGCTCCAGAGCGGAAACGAACGCCGGCTCCGGCAATGAAAAGACCGAGTAATCGCCAAACGGCCGATCATACTCAAACTCCAGCTTCACGCTTCTGGTATCCTCTGGAACCCTGGAACCGTCTTCGTACCTATAGCCCCTGGCAATTAACGATAGACCATCTTCCCCGGTCCCTTTTTTTATCTCGACTATGAACCTGTTAGCGTAAGGGAATCGGTCCTTGACCCTCTCCCCCTTTTTCATATCGAAGTTTAAAGTTATTTCTCCCCCGGGATCCAGGTAAGCAAAACCGGGGCTTTTCTTACTGGAGTTTTCGGCCGCTCCCCTCCTTCTCTGAATGATTGCATTCCGAGCTTCCCCGGAAGTCATCTCCCTGCGGCAGCCGGTAATACAGGTTGGGTGAAAGCCATTTGAAAACAGAGTCACCGACTTTACGGGTTTGGCAGAATAATTCAGCGAATAAAATTCCGGGTGATCCGTATAAATATACGCTTTCTCCGGGTTGAACCTGTAGATTATCGGTTTCTCCTGCCTGGCAAAGTATATCGTGATCCCGCTCACTACAATCGCAAAGGCCAGTATTCCGACGATAGTTCTGAAAGCTCGAGCCCAGGATGAAAGGGAACCCGTCTTATCCTTCCCTCCGAACATGATTTCACCTCACTTTTCCAGGTTTTTTATCTCGACCTCTTCTATTTCTTCCGGGGGATGAAAATTCAGTATCCGGGAGTAAAAGAATAGTTCCGCCTCCAGGGCGCGCTCGATATTTTTCTCTTTCCTAAATCCGTGCTGTTCGTCTTCAAATAGGAGATAGGCCGTGGGGACATTCCTGCCTGCAAGTGACTTATACATTGCTTTTGCCTGATCGGGCGGCACCACTTCATCTTCCCCGCCCTGAAAAAATATCACCGGAGAAGTGATATCCTCAGAGTGTTTTATCGGAGATCTCTCTTCGTAGACATCCTCCGCTTCGGGATAAGGACCAATTAATCCATCCAGGTACCTGGATTCGAATTTATGCGTATCTTCCGAGAGCTTTACGGGGTCGCTCACGCCGTAATAACTCGCCCCGGCACGGAACACGTCTTTAAAAGCCAGCGAAGCGAGGGTCGTATAACCACCGGCGCTACCCCCTCTGACAGCCAGCCTGTCCCGATCCACCTTCCCAATTTCCGCCAGGTGCAGAGCACCTCTTGCACAGTCCTCTACATCGACTACACCCCATTTACCTTTCAACTCCTCCCGGTAATCTCTGCCAAATCCGGTGCTCCCCCGGTAATTAACGTCAAGCACGGCAATTCCGCGGCTCGTCCAGTACTGGATTTCCTGAGACAACCCGTCAGAAGTCGAAGCAGTCGGACCACCATGGCTTACCACGAGAAGTGGGGGTTTTTCCGTCTCCGGCCCCCTGTACTCTTTATTATTCGGAGAATAGTAGAAAGCATGTACACCTTTTCCTCCTGATTCGAATTCAATCGTTTCGGGAACCGAAAAATATTCCTTATCCACCTCCGACGAGAAAGATAGCTTGAGTGTTTCCACTCTTCCCGTATCCCGCGATAACTCCCTAATTCCGGGGGGAGTATCAGGACTTCCTCCGATGAACCAGACTTCGTTCCCGTCAGCCTTAAGAGAAGATATTTGTGTATAGGGAAGGTCATAAGTTTTAGAACTCCCGTTCTCCAGATTCTTCTCTCCGGAAAACCAGCGGCCGTTCTCCGAATAGGTATAAACGAGCTTTCCCGGTGCCGGAAAATCGTAAGTGGATATCCCGAATTGCCAGTGCGGTCTGCCAAATTCTGCCTCCCTTTCGATTATTCGTTTTCCCTCCTCCCCGTTCCAGTTATAGAGATTCCACCAGCCGGTTCTATCCGAAACGTAAAAAAGGCCACCTGATTTGCTCCACTTCGGAATGATAACGGATTCGGACTCGCCGCCCGCTATAACCCTCTCGTCCTTTAAACTACCTTTTTCATTTAACTCACCGACGTGGAGGCAGGTTCCATCCCAGGGCATGTTAGGATGATCCCAGGTAACCCAGCAAATTTTGTTCCCCTCCCGGTTGATTCTCGGGGAAGCGTAGAAATCGTGTCCTCCGGTAAGTACTTCCTGGTGACCTCTATCGTCCAGAGATACAGCTACAAGGTAGTTCTCAGCCTCTCCATCCCCAGTATGATCCTCGCAAACCCCCAGAAGCCTATCCCTCTGCTCGTCCAGGACGTAATCAGCGTAACGAAAATTGCCCTCGGGGGAGATCGGCCGGGGCTCTTTTCCTTCAGCCATCCTGTAAATTCTCTGATCGTCGAAATTCGAAAAATAAATGATTCCCTCATTAACTTCGTATGACCCTCCGCCGTACTCGTGCACGCGGTTCCTCACGTTAAACCCGTTCGGCGTCAAATCAATCGGCTCTCCACCTTTGGCTAATTTTACAATGACATTTCTTCCACCCTCGCCGGGACGCGTTTCTAGCCAGTAAAGCGATTCGTCCTCGTGCTTAATTTCCGCCAGTCCTACCCTTTCAGAAGCAACTTTTTCCGCCGTGATAGGCGACTTCCAGGAGCCGTATTCTTTTACCTGTTTCAAGGTCGATCCCTCCCAGGAGCATTGTTTACCAGCACAAACATGAACCCCGGAAATATCCAGGGCATCAAAAACATACTCAAGTTGACTTACAAATCAAGCTGAATATCGAATAAAGGATTTCCGAACCAGTTGATCGAAAAGCCCGATTTGTGATATTATAGAACAGTCTGCATTATTCCACTCACGTCATGACTGTTGGATGAGAGCCAGACCGAGATGGAGAGAACCTATCCAGCTACCTTTAAGTTCCTTCCCCCACATCCGCCAATAATCCGACCGTTTCTTCAACGAGAATTTTCATCTGTTCTTCTCGGCTTATCCCTGCCTGACCGTCGCCTGATTGAAAGCCGTACCAGCCAAATTGGCTATGGTTTCCACCTGCTATTTCGACGAATTCCGTACCCTGGGGTAGTTGTTCCCGGGATCGGGCGACTTTTGCTTCATTTATTATTCCATCTCTCCCCCCGGTAATACTTAAGACCTTTAGATCGCTCGAGAAACTCTCTCCTTTCTGAGGGTAAGAAGCCCAGAGCAGAAGCCCTTCAACGGAGTAATCCGTTCTGGCAACAAACCTGGCCGCCATTGCACCACCCATGGAGTGGCCACCAATAACCCAATCTTTTTCTTCGGGATGGGTAGTAATGATTTCTCCCGCTTTTTTCCATCCGAGAACCGCCAGGTTCAGCGGGGCACTAACCAGAAATACTTCATACCCATCTTCGGCGATTTCCAGTGCCTCCGGGGCATAGGCCCGGACCGGAACTCTCGCCCCGGGATAGAATATAAAACCCACATCGGGTTCCGAACCCCGGGGGGTAAAATGGAATCCACTTACCCCCTCGACATCGATCCCCCCAACTTCAACGGTCTCGCTGCCCTGCAGTGCTTCCGAGGCTCGACCCATAACCTCCTGTGGCCTTATAAGCCACGCGGCTGTCCCCAAACCAGCCAGAAGCAGGGCTACAGCTATCGATATCAGGGGTAGTTTTAATTTTTTTCTCATCTTTACTTAATCACCGGTAAAGCAAAAGAATTCTAAAATACCGGACTACAACTGACAAGCTTGGAGTCAAGAGCATGTAACTTGGCGATTGGGTTTAACTCTGAACGAGGATGGTTATACTTAGTCCATGATTTATCTGATATTTGCGGGCATTAGTTTCGGCACGATTGGACTTTTTGTCAACCTGATTGGCAATAGTATTTCAACGCTTTTGATCGTCTCGATCAGACTACTATCTACCGCCGGGCTTATCTATCTCTACCAGACTTTTAAAGGTACCAGGAAAAAAATTCGGCTGAACTCTCGCCGGGAGCTCTACATAGTTATTGCCGGCGGTATTATCGGTTTTGCAACGACCTTTAGCCTGTATTTAAAATCGCTTTTATTGATACCAGTTTCCGAAGCAGTTTTCCTCCATTACGTGGCCTTCCCCTTTACTACAATACTTTATTCCTCGATCTTCCTAAAAGAAAAAGTCACCGGCTACGAACTCCTCTCTTTGCTGGGAACGGCTCTTGGAGTGTTTTTCATTTATAACGTTGGTTTTGCCGGTGGGGTTTCCTCCCTTTTTGGCTACAGTATTGCTTTTCTATCCGGGATAACCTATACTGCTGCTCTTCTGGTGCTTAAGAATCTGGGGGAAAGCAAAACCACTTTACAGTCCCTCTTCTGGCCAGCTTTCGTCGGCGGACTGGCCCTCCTGCCAGTTTCCCTGCTCGGAGGTTTTACCTTCCAGATGGGAAACGGTGCCCTGGCCCCGCTCCTGGGCCTGGTGCTGATTTCAACCCTCCTGGGGTATTCTCTCTTTGCAAGGGGATTAAAAGAAACCAGAGCGGGACTGTCTTCTCTAATTCTTATCGCCGTCGAACCGCTTTCTGCCGCACTGATGGCTATATTCTTTCTCGGGGAGTCACTTACCCTATCTTCAGCTCTGGGCGGTGGCCTGGTAATTTCATCCGGAATACTGCTTTATCTAAGTCAATCGCGCAGTACAAAGAGTCGTGAGTATTGACTATTAGGGAGAGCCCGTAATCAGGTAGCTGGAGCTGCAAAGGAATCAAATTCAATCAACACACCCTTCAAAGCCGAGCCGGCAAAATCACTCAAACCGTGTTTAAGTAAAGTTGAATTTACCTTAAACTGATCTAAGATAATTTACTTTCCCAAACTG
The DNA here is from genome assembly GCA_964599005.1 of uncultured Thermotogae bacterium. Classification (GTDB taxonomy): domain Bacteria; phylum Bipolaricaulota; class Bipolaricaulia; order M55B111; family M55B111; genus JAGXLP01. Next base: position 7,012 of record CAZRDU010000031.1, on the reverse strand, counting down.
GAGGACGAGATGGTTAATAAAATTGCTCTTGGAGTCGATATCGGCGCTACATGGGTCAGAGTAGCTCTTGCGGACTCAAATGCTGATATTCTTGCAAAAAGCAAAGAGCCAATCGATACGGAAGACGAACTGGGAATAAGCCGTCAGATAGAAAAACTAGGTACTCAACTTTGCGAAGAAATGGATCGGGAAATCTCCGAGATTAGCGGTATTGGAATTGCCTCGGCCGGGCCGATGAACCGTGGCGAAGGTCACTTAGTCAGTCCCTCGAATATACCGCTGGAGTTCGTTCCGCTGGCCAGACCGCTTGAATCAAAATTCGACACCGAGGTCGACCTGATTAACGACGGCGTATCCGCCGTACTGGCCGAAAGCAAATACGGCGCCGGAGAAAATTACGATAACCTCGTTTACATAACAATCAGCACGGGAATCGGTGGAGGTGCCATTGTGGACGGCAATCTATTGATAGGAAAAAACGGGAATGCGGCCGAAGTGGGGCATTTTACTATTGACGAAGAAGAGAAACTAAAATGTGGCTGTGGCCGGAGCGGTCACTGGGAAGCTTACTGTTCCGGATCAAATATTCCCGGCTTCGTCCAATGGAAGCTGGAGGGATTCGACCCGGCAGAGGTGGATGGTCCCCTCGCGAAAGCAAAAGAAAAAGGGTTCTCTTCTTTTCAGGCAAAGGATCTTTTCGACTACGCCAGAAACGGCGACCCGCTTGCACTAAATCTCGTGGAGGAAATCGGAAGGTTAAATGCAATTGGCTTTGCAGCCGTCACTGATGCTTACGATCCAGAACTTATAACAATCGGGGGAGGGGTCGCCCTAAATAACCCCGAGTTCATTCTCGAGCCGATAAAAGAGAATATCAGTAATCATACGCAGAATGAGGTTCCAAAAATTATGATCACTCCTTTAAAAGGAGAAAACGTGCTTTACGGTGCAATAGCCATGGGTTTGTCCCATTCTCTTAAATGAGACGCAACATTACCAGGTTTATTCCGAATCGGAATCTCGATATCAAAGGTAGAGTTCGCCGGTAGCCAGTACTTCAACCAGGCTATGTGAGAATCTTACGGAACTCAACTCCTCCGACCTATATCCAAATTCAACCACCGTCTCCTGGGACCCGCCAATAGAAGAACTGTCACCACCGGTTGCGAACTTTGGTTTCAAACGTTCTTCGTCTGCCAGTAACCCTGCCTCGTGCATGGCGATAGCGGCCGCTATAGTTCCGGTTCCACACGAAGGCTCGACCAACCCTTCCGAGATGTTGTGCGGGAAGAGTAGTTTTCCAGCTCGATCGGGTCTATCGGAAAGCTCGACCAGGGCAAAATCCCTGTTCTTCTGCTCCAGAGAGAACTCTTTTTGAAATTCTTCCTGAAGCTCGGCCAGGACTTTTTTTGCCGACTCATTCAAGGGAGCAAAGTTAACCTCGGGGAACTCACTCTTTACTTCTTCCGCAAAAGTCACAAAAAAATCCCCGACCCTGAAACTCTTAACACCGTTTACTATCCCGGCTTCGATTCCCTTCTCACGAATTGAAATCAGGTAAGGATCCATAACGGAGACCACCTGACTGGAATCCGTCAGCACGGAAATCTTCCCGAGGTCGGTCCCCAGAACTATTTCCCCTTTTACCCGCGGGCTCCCGAAGCCAAACAGTTCATCCAGGCCGATTCTCAATTCCGCCTGTCCCAGGACTTGAGTCAGCCCTCCACATATGGGTATGTAACTCCCGGAATTCTTATCGATTATTTTTACCTTCAAATCGGATTCCCCGTTCGCCCTATAGAGAAGCCCGAGCTGATCTCCCCTTATCCAGGGTGTTTTTAAAACGTCTAAACCCAGACTAAGTTCCGAAGCACCGGGAAACTTTTCCCGAGCGATCAGAACTATCTCGTTACCGCCCATATGTCCTTTGAGAAAAGGAACGCTAGTTCCCAAATTGCGGTCACCCTTCAT
>CAZRDU010000031.1:0-4941 GCA_964599005.1 uncultured Thermotogae bacterium | reverse complement strand
TTGTTACTCGCATTAACAAGCGGAAAGAATGACATGGCTAAATAAAACACCCGGATCTAACTTTCACATACAGCGACGAAAACTTGCCAGGTGGAGGTTCTCGTACCCCGAAGATTGTCATAAATAACCCATCTGGTTATAATTATTTTAAATTAAATTACCTGGCATTGCTACTATACGTGCTGGTTCATTGGTTACTGGAGGACAAATGAAAAAAGCTATAAAAGTAAAAGGGTTAAAAAAATATTATGAAAACGTGAAAGCCGTTGACGGGATATCGTTCTCGGTAAACGAGGGTGAGATCTTTGGAATGCTCGGTCCAAACGGGGCGGGAAAAACGACAACTATTGAAACCATTATCGGGTTACTCGATAAAACAGACGGTGAAGTAACGGTCCTCGGAATGAACCCCGATACTGACCTTGATTCCATCAAAAAAAAGATCGGTGTTCAACTACAGAGCCCTTCGCTCTTTCCCCGGCTGACTGTTCAGGAAACTCTGGAGCTTTTCGCCAGCTTTTATCCCGACCCCTTATCCATATCGGAGGCCGCCGGACAGGTTGATCTGGAAGAATCCTTCAGAACTCAGGTAGAATCTCTCTCCGGGGGGCAAAAACATCGCCTTGCCGTTGCCCTCTCGCTGGTTAGCAATGGAGAAATCATCTTTCTGGATGAGCCCACGACCGGCCTCGACCCCAAGGCGCGACGTGATCTCTGGAAAACAATCACCAACCTCCGGGACATGAATATAACGGTATTTCTGACCACGCATTACATGGACGAGGCCGAAGAACTCTGCAACAACCTGGTTATTGTCGACCGGGGAGAAATAATTGCGAAAGGTTCCCCAGAGAAGCTGGTAGAGCAACACTTTCCTCGACGAGCCATAGAGTTTACGGATCCCGGGTTCGATGAAGAAGAGAGATTAGAGTTAGCCAAACTCAACAGGGCCAACAATTTGAGTTTCGACGAAGAAGACGGTCGTGTTATAATCTACAGCGAGACCGTGGCAGAAACGCTGGACGATCTCTTTGGTTTCGTTCAAAAAATTGGTAAAACCCTTACGGATCTCTCCGTCCGGTCCGCAACTCTGGATGACGTCTTCTTGGAATTAACCGGGAGGGTGATTGAGGAAGATGAATAGATTAAGAATTTTTCGAAAGATGTTTATGGCAAACCTAAAAGAGTTTTTCCGAGATAGGTCCTCACTTTTCTGGATGATCGCTTTCCCCCTAATCTTTACTTTTATCTTTGGCCTGGTTTTTTCCGGGGGTAACCAGGCGACTTATTCAGTTGGTATTGCAACGGAAGATACTACACCCGTAACTAACAGACTGGTGAGGGAATTTAAAAGTATACCAACTTTTACAGTAAGTGAGGGGCGACTTGAAGGAGAGCTGGAAGAGCTCAAAAGCGGAAACAGACGCATAGTGCTGGAGATTCCAAAGATAACTGCAGAGGACGTCAGGAGCCGTGTTACCTCTGAAGTCAAATTCTATTATAGCAAAGGGGAAGCTCAAACCAACAGGGCACTTATTTCGGCCATCAGGGAGATATTTACCGGAATTGAACGTGGAATAACAGGCGAACAGCCACTATTCCAGCTTAAATCGTCCCCGCTCGAGACCAGAGAATTGAGCCAGTTTGATTACGTGATGCCCGGCATACTGGCCATGGCTTTGATGCAGCTGGGCTTATTCGGAGTCTTTCAGTTCATGAGCCTGCGAGAAAATAAAGTCATCAGGGGGCTTGCAGTTACCCCCCTGCCGAGAGAGACGCTTTTCGAAAGCGAAGTTGCTTTAAGGCTGCTGGTTGCAATTGTTCAGACCTTTTTGATAGTCCTCGTCGGCTGGCTGGTATTCGGCGTCGAACTCGTCGGTAATCTCTTACTGCTGGCCGGTCTTGTATTCCTGGGTGCCGCGACTTTCGTTAGTATGGGATACATGCTGGCTTCTTTTACTCGCAGCCTGGAGGGTGGGAGGAATCTTATCCAGACCGTTCAATTTCCCATGATGTTTCTGTCAGGAATATTTTTCCCGATAGAAATAATGCCGGATTACATTAGGCCCGTCGTTCGGGCAATCCCACTCACCTATCTCGGAGACGCGCTACGTCAGGTCATGGTAGGGTTCCCCCCGCAGTATTCCCTTCGAACCGATATTCTGGTCCTGACTGGATGGTTAATCTTTTCGACCGTCCTGGCGATAAAGTTCTGGAAGTGGGAATAACCGTTTGATAAGCATTTCAACCAGCAAAGGGGTAAAAGGATGGTATTAGAGTCGATCAGTAATTTTCTGAAGGACCATTCTATCGAAGGTAAATCTTTGCTGGTGGCGGTATCCGGAGGAGTGGATTCTACGGTTTTGCTCGATTGTCTGGTCAAACTTGGAGCGGATTATTCTCTGAACCTCACAGTAGCTCACCTCGATCACGGTTTGCGGGGCAGGGATTCCAGGGGAGATTTAGAGCACGTACGAGAAAAAGCGGCTGCTTTAGGACTAAAGTGCATCACGGAGAGGCGCCCCGTCAGGAAAACGGTAAAGGATCAGAAACTATCTATCGAGGAAGCTGCCAGAAAAATAAGATACGATTTCTTAAGGGAGACGGCCGAAAAAACCGGCGCGGATTTGGTTGCCCTGGGCCACAATAAGAACGATCAGGCAGAAACTGTATTAATGCATCTATTCAGGGGATGTGGGCTTCGGGGCTTGAGCGGGATGAAGGAAGTAAGCGGGAACTATATCAGGCCTTTGCTCCGTTCCTCCCGGTCCGAAATTCTCGATTACGCGGAGTCAAACGGACTGGAATATCGGAAGGATAAAACCAATAAAGACACTACTTACTTCAGGAACAAGATAAGACACGACCTATTACCGGAACTGGAGGAAAATTATAACCGACATATAGTCGATCACCTTGTACAAACGGGGAACCTGGCACGAGAAGCTCAATCCTACTTCGAGGAAAAAGTTGAAGAAATATCCGCCGGAATAATATTGATGTCGGAGGAGCAGGGAAAATGTTTTAGCCGGACGGAATTACTGAAGCATCACCGCTATATTCAGAAAAAAATCATTCGGAAATTCATCCGTGACGTAAAAGGTAACTTAGAAGACATAACTATGATACACGTAAAAGAAATAATCGACAAAATCCGTAACGAGCCCGCAAGAACCCGATTGGACCTACCGGGAGTCGTATTCAAGCTCTCCCGGGATCGGGCTTGCTTTTTCCACGAACTTAAAAACGATCGTGCCGAAGATTACTATTACGAAACCACGCCGGACAGCTCACTCGTAATCGAAGAGACGGATATTGAAATAAAGTTTGAACTTAACAAAAACACGGAAGGGGTCTCATTGGACGATTTCTCTTCTGATAATTTGACCGAGGTAGTTGATTGGAGTAAAGTTGAACAACCAATTATGGTTAGGAACAGGAGCGAAGGTGATAAATTCGTGCCTCTCGGTATGGAAGGGACAAAAAAACTGAAAGATTTCTTCATCGATACCAAGATTCCCCATGAAGAACGAAACGGGATTCCGCTTGTCTGTGACGACAGCGGTATTATCTGGGTGGTAGGTCATCGGATAGACGACCGTTATAAATTAGATAAATATACAAATGAAGTCCTTATAATGAAAGCGAGGGAGATATGACGACGGTACTTTTATTTCTGGCAGTCCTTTCATTCTTGATAGCAATACATGAAGCCGGCCATCTGGCATCCGCCAAGCTGTCCGGGGTCTGGGTTCACGAGTATTCGATCGGCTTCGGCCCGAGCCTTCTAAGCAAAAGGATTCGAGAAACAACGTACCACTTAAAGCCGATCCCTTTCGGCGGATACGTCAAGATGGCGGGAGAAGACGTCGGCGAGGGAGAAGAACGAGACGAGGAAGTTCCAGAGGATCGAAAGTTCTACTCTCAACCACCAGTAACCAAAATGTTGATCTCAGTTTCCGGGCCGGCCATGAACGTACTGGCTGCGGTCTTAATAATGATTTTGGTCGTTGGAGCAACCGGCACTCCAAGAGTTTCGATATACGGTTTTATGGAGAATTCTCCGGCGGAAGAAAAACTAAGTCTGGGTGACCAGATAATTTCTATCGGGGGAGAAAATATAGTCTCTACGGGACAGATAGATACAGCGATTAGTAACCGAGAAGGAGGACCAGTAAGCGTTACCGTTTACCGGGGCGAAGAAAAAAGAGTGGTAGATATCAAGCCGCGATTCTACGAAGAACAGGGCAAGTACATGCTCGGGGTAAAACTGGGTACGGCAATGACTAACGTGATTACTCAGGTTACTGAAGATTCTCTTCCGGCAAGGATTGGGCTTAAACAAGGGGATAAAATAACGGCAATCAACGGTGAACCTGTAAAAGATGCAGCTTCTATAGTACATGCTCTGGAAGGGGTAAATGAAGGGGAGAAAATTACACTTCAGGTGAAGAGAAATGGCAAAACCCTTTCGCTTTCCGCTTCTCCGGAAAAGCCGGAGGAGGTTATTACGGGTTTCTCGCTGAAGTCAATCCGTGACCCGGTGGGCCCGATGACGGCAATAAAACAGGGTCTCAACCAGATAAAAACTATAATAGTCCTCACTTATCAGGGGATAAGGATGATCATAAGGGGTCAAATCGCTGCCGGGGAAGCGGTTACCGGACCGGTCGGAATAGCCAACATTCTTGGTCAGAGCGCCAGGCAGGGTCTTTACTCGCTCTTCTTTATGATTTCACTTATTAGCTTGAATCTGGGCCTGATAAACCTGGTTCCCTTTCCGGCTCTGGATGGGAGCAGGATAGGCTACGCGACCTACGAACTGATTCGAGGAAAACCGATCCCACCGGAGAAAGAAGGTCTTATCAATTCTATTGGGTTCTTCATTCTAATCGGTCTGATGTTATTTATTACTTACAGGGATATAGTTAAGTTCTTCAC
>CAZRDU010000030.1:0-18158 GCA_964599005.1 uncultured Thermotogae bacterium | reverse complement strand
GGAGAACTCAGCTTCTGGAGGAGCATGCTGGGTCGGTTTCCCAAAGAGATGAAACAAACCGCTCACGAGAGGCTGGAAACGGTCGGCATACCCGAGCAGGCTTTTAAAAGAGCTGATGAACTGAGCGGAGGGCAACAGCAGAGGGTCGGGATCGCCCGGGCCCTGATGCAGGACCCGAGACTCCTGCTCGCGGACGAGCCGGTCTCGAGCCTGGACCCCGCCACTTCCGGAACGATCATGGATTATCTTGCAGAAATAAACAATCAGGGTAAAACGGTAATAACCAGCCTGCACTTCCTGGATTTAGTCAGGAAATACGGAACAAGAGCCATCGGCTTAAAGGATGGAGAGATAGTCTACGACGGTCCTCCCAAGGGAATAGACGATGAAAAGTTCAAGGAGGTATTCGGTGAAGAAGCCGAAAAAGTCCATATTTCCTGAACTGGTTAAGCGGGCAAAACCCGTACTGCTTGACTGGCTTGTCTGGGGTTATATCGCGTACACTGTCATTTTTCTTCTCAACAGTTATTGGTATACCCAGTACGTCGACTGGTACGGCACCCTGACTTTGCCACCCTGGGGCTGGGTTCTGACCGTTCTAAGCACTCTGAGCTGCGCGCTACTTAGCGAACACTTCGGCGTCAGTATCGGGCTTAAATCACTTACCGAGGAAGAAACGCCCCCGACAAAGCCCTGGGTGATAACCAACTGGGGCCTGACCTCGGTCTTTCTGGTCGCACTGACTTTCTGGGTCGGCTGGTTAACCACCGATATAAACCTGGGAATCATAATTAGACGGGCGCCAAAAACACTCGGTCTCTGGCACGGTCTCTCTCACCCGAACTTCTCTCATCTAATCAACATTGATCCGGAGTTAGAGGGCAACATCCTCGGCAGTATGATAGACACCCTCTTTATGGCATACCTCGCAACCCTCATTGGTGGGATACTGGCGGCCCCACTTGGTTTCCTCGGCGCCAGAAATATTATGGGGGGTAGTCCATTCAGGAAAGTCATCTTCTACCTCACCCGGGCCTTTTTCAATGTCGTCAGGTCAGTACAGAGTCTTATCTGGGCAATAGTATTTGCAATTTGGATCGGATTCGGACCTGCTGCCGGAGCATTTGCTCTGCTTATCCATTCAATGGCGGCACTTGCAAAGCTGTTTTCAGAGCAGGTAGAGGCGATAAAAAAGGGACCGATAGAGGCCGTGCAATCCACAGGAGCTTCATTCTGGCAGACGATACGCTACGGTGCCGTGCCACAAGTTATCCCACAATACACCGCTTTTTTGCTGTACAGACTGGATATCAACGTCAGAATGGCCACGGTAATCGCACTCGTAGGTGGAGGGGGAATCGGTCGGTTCTTCTTCTACTACAAGGACCAGCTGGACTGGGAACAGGTGGGAGCAGTCACCATAGTAATAGCGATAGTGGTCTGGATACTCGACTGGATTAGTGGGAAAGCAAGGGAGAAGATAGTATGAATGATGAAGCCAAGATAAGAGAGAGAAGCAGCTGGTACTTCTGGAGAAATCTCCTCGTTGTACTGTTCTTCATTGGCCTTTTCGTGGTCGCCCTGAACAGGATAAATCTGGACCTCACGAAGCTGGTTACAAATTTCCCGAGCACGTTAAAACTCTGGGGGGCATTTGCCCAGCCCGACTGGTCCGTACTGGGAGAAGGAGCTAAGCTCTTAGTCAAAACGCTATACATGGCATTCATGGCCACTGCGCTGGCCCTGCCATTTGCGATAGTTCTTTCCTTTCTGGGCGCGAAAAACCTGATGAACTCCCCTGTGGCCCAGGTAATATATACGGCCGTCAGAGGGAGCGCCAGTGTCATTCGCTCGATCCAACCGATAATCTGGGCGATAATTTTCATAGTCTGGGTTCGGACCGGTCCGTTTCCCGGGGTGCTGGCTCTCTGGGTTCACTCCATAGCGGACATGACGAAGCTTTTTTCCGAACGAGTGGAAAGCATTGATCCCGGACCACTGGAAGCGATAGAAGCTACGGGAGCCGGCAAATTGCTCGTTCTCGTTTACGGGGTGATCCCACAGATTATTAACCCCTATCTTTCATTTACCCTTTACCGGCTGGATATCAACGTAAGAATGGCGACGATTATCGGCATAGTTGGTGGCGGAGGTATCGGGATGCGTCTCTACAGTTATATTAACAAGTGGAACTTTCCAAAGGCAGTCGTCATGACTATGTTGATCGTGTTGATGGTCTGGGGGATCGATTATCTGTCAAGCCGACTGAGAGAGAGAATAGAAACCGGGGGCGGTGAAAGGTCAGAGCAGTATACGATCTGATAGACAGGCACAAGTTTAACTCTCGAAACACTCGAACTGCGGGCAATGATTTTTTCACCAAAACCTGCCAAAAACACCATTTTATATATGGTTTTGTCGTTAACGTTCCAGTCATTTAATTCTAACCTTACCCCTCGTATAATCCCATAGCAGAGAAGATCGCTTCAAGATTTGTAGCATAAGAGTTTATCTATCAACACCCTTGATAAATCGAGTTGATAAAAATGGCCAATAAAACGGTCAAACAGCAGCACGTTAAGAAGATAGACGGGCAAAAATTTTATAACGCCTTTGCCAAAGGCGCGGAAAAAGTCATAGAAAAGAGAAAGGCACTGGATGAGATAAACGTATTTCCGGTAGCGGATGGTGACACGGGAAAAAACATGGCTCAAACCCTTCGCTCGATAGCGGAAAACACTAACCCGACGAAATCGGTAGGGACAGTTAGCAAAGAGATGGCTCAAGCCGCCCTGCTCAGTTCGAGGGGAAATTCGGGAATTATCTTCGCTCAATTCATGAACGGAATCAGCAAAGCTACCGAGAAAAGGGATAACCTGCAATTAACCGAATTTGCTCAGGCGATGAAAGTCGGAGCGAAACACGCATACAAAGCTACTAGTCAGCCGGTAGAGGGGACAATCCTGACGGTAATGAAGGAATGGTCTCATTCCTTTCATGAATTCGTTTCCCGAAAGAAAGATCTTTCCACGTCCCTGGAGAGTTCATTAAAGACCGCAAATGAATCCCTGGATGAAACCAGGACGAAGCTGAGAGAGCTACGAGAGGCGAACGTAGTTGACGCCGGAGCCAAAGGGTTTGTCCTTTTTCTGGAAGGCATAATGGCTTTCTTCAAAGAAGGACGTACTGCGTCTTTTACAAAAATAAATGACCTCGAGGAAGAAAGTGTCCATCATATTGACGAGAGTCAGGGGATAGATGGACCAAGATACTGCACGGAAGTAGTACTTTCCGGCGAGCAACTAAAAACCGAAGAATTGCGGGATCTCGCTGAAAATTACGGGGAATCACTGGTTATAGCCGGTTCGGAAGGGAAATATCATATCCACATCCATTCCGACAATCCGGAAGAACTCGTTTACGAGCTACAGAAAACGGGAACCATCATTGATCAAAAAGTCGACGATATGCGCAAACAGCACGAAGCGGTATATGAAAAAGATACCAGAATTGCGATAGTTACCGATTCTACCTGTGATTTACCGGGGGAATTGCTGGATCGTTACCCGATATATCCCGTTTCTCTTGCAGTAACTTTTGGCGAGGATCAGTTCCTGGACAAAAAGACCATCGCACCGGATCAATTCTACCGGATGCTCGAGGAACTCGGGGAAGACGAGGAGTTCCCCTCCAGCTCGCAACCTTCGGTGGGCCAGTTCAAGGAAACTTACTCCTTCCTCCTGGAGAACTACGACTCGATTATTTCTCTCCACATATCGGGGGGGCTAAGCGGAACCGTTGAAGCAGCGAGAAAGGCGGCAAACGAGGTAGACGAAGAAAAAATTTCAGTGGTGGACACGAAACAGCTATCTACCTCGCTCGGTCTGCTGGTACGAGAAGTAGCGAAAGAGCTAAAACCGGAATCAAACCGAACGGACCTTGTCGAACTGGCCAGGGATTTAAGCAAACGAACCAGGATCCTCGTGAGCGTGAAAGATCTGAAGTACATGGTACGAGGGGGCCGGGTAAACCGACTGGAAGGATTCCTCGCGCGTCTTCTTAATTTCAAACCGATTATTTCCGTGGATGAAACTGGAAACTCGGAACTCCACGGAAAACCTCTGTTTCGGAGCACTAACTATAATCAGATAGTTGACATGATGAAGGATACCCACAACGGTGCCAGAGTCCAGAATTACGCAATAGGCCACGTTAAAGCAGGGGGCGAGGCAAATAAACTTGCCCGAATGATAGAGTCAGAAATAGGTTTGAGCCCTGACTACACAATGGATATTTCGCCCTTAATCGGTTCTCACGCGGGTATTGGTGCCGTGTCAGTTTCCTACCTCACCGAATAAAATGAACTTTCAGGGGCCGCTTACGATAGTCCTGTCCGTCTTTGCTTACATGACGGTCGTTTATTTAATCGCCCAGCTAAAGTCCGACTATTCCGTCGTCGATGTCGCCTGGGGACCGGGATTCGTCCTGGTCGGGGTCCTCTCCCTGCTGCTTTCCCCGATGACGACTCTTCGAGGGATAATAGCTGCTATTCTCGTCGGATTATGGGGTTTGAGGCTGGGTTATCACATACTGAAACGAAACTGGGGCAAAGAAGAGGATTTTCGTTACCGAAAAATGAGAGAAAACTGGGGCGGTAACGCTTTCCTTATAAGTTATATCAGAATATTCTTGCTTCAGGGTATTCTCTTGCTTTTCATATCTTATCCCCTGATCCTGCTCAACTTTTTCCCTGAAAAGGGCCTGGGGTTGCTCGATTATCTGGGAATTGTTATCTGGTTGATCGGTTTTGCTTTTGAGACGGTCGGCGATTATCAGCTGGCCCAGTTCATCGAGCACCGAAAGAGCAAGGAAAACAGAATCATGACCGAAGGACTATGGAAGTATACCAGACACCCGAATTACTTTGGCGAAGCGCTACTCTGGTGGGGAATTTTTCTCCTGGCTCTTTCCGTTCCCTATGGCTGGGCCGGATTCATGGGTCCAATAACGATCGGCTATCTATTACTTTTCGTTTCCGGAGTTCCACCGCTGGAAGAAAGATACGCCGACGACGAGGATTACCAGAATTACGCGAAAAAGACGAACAAGTTCTTCCCCTGGTTCCCAAAAAATAAGTAACGAGTTTAAGCTTTTCCGGGATAATAATCGAATTTCTCCAGAAACACGGCCGTTAAAGTTCCCCCAAGCCGAACAGTACACTGGTCTTTAAAAACAAGCACATCGGTTCGAGATATTTACCCTGAAGGTCGGCCTTTCAAGTGACAGTTGACCGGGGGTTTTGCACTAATTGTGGAAAACTCTGTGGATAACCTGTGAAAAACCTGGGGAAAACGGCAAAATCCTGTTGAAAAACCCTGTTGAAAAGGAAACTGGGGACTTATCCACAGGTGTTTTCCAGAGAAAATCACTTCACTCCACACACTTTCCACAGTACTTTACACAACCTTAATTCCCCTGTCATCGGCCACTTAAACAAGTTTTCCACAGTTTCTAATTACCCTAGTACTACTACTATAAAAATAAACATTAAAAAAGCCAGATGTAGTTAAATATTTATTTAAGGTTCAGTGGGCTAAAAAAGAGAACTTATTAGTATGTCTTGAAAATACGCCAATAAAAACCTATTTACGATTTCAGACTTTCCAGTTTTTATCCAGAGAAGAATGGGGTTAAAAAATATAACTGTTAACCTCCCCACAACCCAAAAGATAAAAGGGCTACCCAGGGTAAGTTTTTCAAAAGAAGCTATTTGACAAAAAATGTTGTTTTTGTTATGATAAGTTTCGAGTTTGTTTAGGGTTTTTTAGGTTAAAGACCATTCCAAGGAGATCCGCCTATGATAGATAAATACGATGTGGTAATAATTGGAGCCGGGGTAATAGGTACCGGAATAGCTAGAGAATTGTCCCGGTACGAAGTGGACGTGGCTGTTCTGGAAAAGGAACCCGACGTTGGCTGGGGCACGACTAAAGCGAATAGTGGGATAGTTCATGCCGGTTACGACGCCAAACCAGGAAGCGTCAAATCTTCCTTCTCGGCTCCGGGAAATAAGAAATACGAAGAATGGACGGACCCGCTATCCGTTCCGTTCGCACGGGTGGGGTCTTTTGTCTCTACTAAAGACGGGTCCCAGATCGATGAACTGGAAAGATTAAAAGAGCAGGGAGAGGAGAACGGGGTGGAGGAACTGGAGATAATCAAGGATAAATCGGAAATCACTGATCTCGAACCAAATATTTCCAGTGAAGTAGAAGCTGTACTGCATGCACCAGATGCAGGCGTTGTTGCTCCGTACAAGCTGACGATCGCTCTTTACGAAAACGCCCGGGAAAACGGGGTTGACTTTTTCTTCGATTCTCCGGCAGACGGGATAGATGTATCCGGAGAGAGGGAGAAAAACTGGAACTTTAGAATCTCTTCGTCGGATTCGGAGTTTCTTGGCGATTTCGTGGTAAACGCTGCGGGAATCTCTTCCGGCGAAGTGGCCAGTATGGTCGGGGACGATTCTTTTTCCATATTTCCCGCCCGAGGTGAATACCATTTACTGGATAGCGAAATAGAGGACCACGTCAATAAAATCAATTTCCCCCTGCCTACCGGTGAAAGTAAAGGAATCCTCGTTACTCCCGCTGCCGAAGGAAGTATTATATTTGGCCCGAACCACCAGCCTCTGGAAGAGCCATCTCTTGCGACGACACAAGAGGGACTGGATCAGGTGTTTAACGGGGCGATGGATCTATTTCCGGATATAGATACGAGTAAGATCGTAACCAATTTTGCTGGCTTACGGGCGAAAGCGGGGTCGGATGACTTCGTGATTGGGGAATCGGATGAAGTTGAAGGATTTATAAATGTCGGAGGGATACAGTCACCCGGACTTACTGCTGCTCCGGCAATTGCCGATCATGTAGTGGAAACACTTGAGGGCAAGGAGCTGGAACTGAAAGAAGATCCGGAGTTCAATCCTTCACGGGAACCGATACCGAAGTTTGCCGAGATGGAACCGGAAGAAATTGCAAGTTATACAGATGATTATGGGACCGCGAAGGAGATTGTCTGCCGCTGTGAGGAAGTAACAAGAGCAGAGATAGAGGAAGCGATAGACCGGGGAGCCAGTACCCTGGATGGGATAAAGTTCAGAACCAGATCCCGCATGGGGAGCTGTCAGGGTGGATTTTGCACACCGAAGTTAGTCGAAATACTGTCAGATAAACTGGGAGTCTCGCCAAAAGAAGTCACGAAAAAAGGAGACGACTCCTATCTGCTGGCCGAAGAAACGAAAGAGGGCTGAGTCAAATGACCAAGAGTATCAACCGAATAAAGAAGGATATCGTGGTTGTCGGAGGCGGTCCCGCTGGAATGGCGGCCGCGATTCGCGGTGCAGAAGAAGGCGCTGACGTTATGCTGGTGGAAAGGGATATAGAGCTCGGCGGTATTTTAAATCAGTGCATACACAACGGGTTCGGCGTCGAGATTTACGGGGAAGAACTCACAGGTCCGGAGTACGCCGAGAGGTTTACCCGGAGAATTGGAGAGAACCAGGTCGACGTCAGGCTGGATAGTTACGTACTATCCCTCCGACCGGATAAAGTTATAACCCTGCTAACCCCGAAAGGAGTATTCGAAGTGGATTCGGAGGCCGTAGTACTCGCGACCGGGGCAAGAGAGAAATCCCGGGGAGAAATACAGATTCCGGGCGATAGGCCATCCGGGGTTATGCCAGCCGGGACGGCACAGAAGTTCATCAATAAGAAGGGGTTCATGCCGGGCAAAAAGGTGTTCGTTCTCGGGTCGGGCGATATCGGCCTGATAATATCCCGACGGTTGACCTGGGAGGGTGCAGAAGTCGTTGGGGTAGCGGAGATAATGGATTACCCGACCGGGTTAAACAGGAACGTCGTCCAGTGCTTGCATGATTACGATATCCCTCTTCATCTACAGCATACAGTAACGGATATTTACGGTACTGACAGGCTGGAAGGAATAGAACTTTCCCGGGTGGACGAGAACTTTCAACCGATAGAAGGTTCCGGGAAGGATATAGACGTGGATTTGCTTTTGCTTTCCGTCGGTCTGGTGCCCGAGAACGATTTCTTCAAAGAGGCCGGCGTCACCTTGAGCGAGAAGACGAACGGGGCCGTTGTGGATGAATGGTTTCAGACTGACGTCCCGGGAATATTTGGTTGTGGAAATGCCATCCATATCGAGGACCTGGTCGACTGGGTCACTCTGGACGGATTTAGAGCGGGTGAAGGAGCAATCGCTTATGCGGGGAATGGGAGTCTGCCTTCCGCCGGGAAGGACGTCGTGGCGGGGAAAAACGTAAATTACGTGGTGCCGCAAGAAGTCAGCGGTGAAGACGATTTTCGCTTTTCTCTCAGGGTAACCGAACCGATGGAAAACGTAAATATTTCTATCAAGGGGACCGACATCTCTTATTTTCAGAAAATAGTCACGCCGGGAGAGATGGAAGTAGAAGAAGTGTCGGAAGAGGATCTGGGGCAACTTACGGACCTGGATACGATCGAGGTAGAGGTCACGAGGAGGTAGCTATGCCGACGAAAGAATATACGTGCACTGCCTGTCCGAAAGGGTGTACTGTTGAAGTTGAATTTGAAGATGACGAGATAAAAGATATCTCTGGCTATTCCTGTATGAAAGGCAAGGATTACGTCGAAGATGAATTCCACGACCCGCGACGGATACTGACGACGACAGTTAAAATTAGAGGCGCAAAATACCCGAGGATTCCTGTTCGAACTGAAACTGGAGTGCCCAAGGACGAGCTGGATTGTTGTCTGGAAAAACTGAACCAGGTAGAGCTCGAGGCCCCGGTTGACGTCGGAGATGTCGTGGTTGATGGTATCTGTTCGACCGATATAAACGTAGTGACGAGCAGGTCTCTCGATAAAGTATCCGAAAAAGCGGAGAACAAGGTGTGTCTCTAGCGCTGCATGTTGATTCCGTTGATTCCCCCGGGTAAACGGGTTGCAAGAGACAAACTGTTAAACTTAATTATCTGGATCAATATATTTCAAATTATTCTGATTTGGAGGTGGGTATCGTTAGCACGAAAAAATACATTGGAGCCATCGATCAGGGAACTACCGGAACCAGATTTATAATCTTCGATCACGAGGGAAAACAGGTTAGCTCTGCCTATCGCGAACACGAACAGATATATCCCCAGCCGGGCTGGATCGAACACGACCCCGCGGAAATATGGGATAATTTAAAGCTTGTAACGGAAGAGGCACTGAGTCAGGCGGGTTTGACAAAAGAGAACCTGGTCGGAATCGGTATTACGAACCAGCGGGAGACCGTTTTTACCTGGGACCGGAAAGGGAGACCTCTACATAATGGAATAGTCTGGCAGGATCGCCGAACTGCTGAAAGGTGTGAGGAACTGGAAGGGACGGAAATTGAAGAGAAAGTCAGCTCTCGCACGGGCTTAAGAGTCGACCCGTACTTTTCCGGGACTAAAATAGAGTGGCTCCTGGAAAACGTAGAAGGTCTCAGGAAGAAAGCTCAGGAGGGAGAAGCCTATTTTGGTACGGTTGAAAGCTGGTTAATCTGGAAATTAACAGACGGCGAGGTTCATGTAACGGACCATACGAACGCGTCCAGGACGATGTTGTTTGATATAAGAAAGACGGACTGGGATCGGGAATTGCTTGACTTTTTTCAAATCCCGCGGAGAAGTCTACCTGATCCCGTGGAAAACGTGAAAAAGTACGGTGAGATAACTAACTTTGGTCCCCTGGACCTGGATGGGGTGCCGGTCGGCGCTGCCATGGGAGATCAACAGGCGGCTCTTTTCGGTCAGGGCTGTTCCCGGGTGGGAGAAGGTAAGAACACTTACGGAACCGGTTCTTTTCTGTTGGTTAACATCGGCCAGGAGCCCAGTTTTGGCGATAAGCTGTTGACTACAGTTGCTTACTCGATAGACGGAGAAGTTAACTACGCTCTTGAAGGGTCGGTTTATTCTACAGGGGCAACTATACAGTGGTTGCGCGACGGATTGGGAATAATCGACGAAGCCTCCGAAACGGAGGAACTTGCCAGGAGCCTGGAGGGAAATGACGGGGTCTACCTGGTTCCGGCGTTTGCCGGACTTGGTGCTCCGCACTGGGATTCGAATGCGCGTGGGACAATAATAGGGCTAACCAGGGGGAGCGACGAACGCCATCTGGCCCGAGCGGGCCTGGAATCCATTGCCTACCAGGTGGAGGATGTCCTGCGAGCGATGAAGGAGGAATCGGGTGAAGAACTCTCCGAACTTAGAATAGACGGAGGGGCTGCTGAGAACGATTTTTTATGTCAATTTCAGAGCGATATTGCCGACTTGCCGGTCCTTAGAACGGATATACAGGAGTCTACGGCTCTCGGATCGGCTTACGGCGCCGGGCTTGCCTTCGATTTCTGGGAAGATCTGAGTGAACTGGATAGATTAACCGAGCAGAGAGATAATAGACGATTCGAACCAGAAATGGAGTCCGAAAAACGAAATAGGTTTTACGAGAAATGGAAAGAAGCAGTTAAGCGAGCGAAAAACTGGGATTTGTGAATTTAATCTCATGATTTCTTTTGGTTACTTTCGAATTTCTTGACATTTGATTGTATTTTTGTTAAGTTAAGTTTTAGTTCTGAATGATGCTGGGTCTTCTAATTTACAGGTGTTGGATTCAGGGATGAAGGCGAGATAGTTTAATTTAATCTCCAAAATTAATTAAGGGAGGAATGTGGAAGGCAGAAAGCTATTCCTGGGAGAGTCTCTCCGGAACAAAATTAACGTATTTAAATGGTGATCGGGTGAAATTGTGGCTCTAGGAATCAGTGAAACCAACCAATATTAGCAAGGAGGCCCTATCGATGGGAATTGAGGTGTCGAATCTTACGAAAAATTATGGTTCGGAGGTCGTTCTGGAGGACCTTAACCTGAGCGTCCCCGATAACAGCTTCACCAGCATTGTAGCTCCTACAGGTGCTGGAAAAACTACTTTATTGAGAGTGATGGCGGGGGTGGAGAAACCAACAGATGGGAAGGTTTTTTATGATGATGCTGACGTAACGGATAAACCCGTTCAAAAAAGAAATATTTCCATGGTTTACCAACAATTCATTAACTATCCTTCCCTTACTCTCTACGAAAATATCGCTTCTCCCCTGAGAGTTTCCGGCGAGGGCCTGTCCGAGGACGAAATAGACTCTCGGGTCCACGAAGTTGCCGAACTTTTAAATATTGCAAACCTTTTGGACCATCTACCCGAAGAAGCGAGTGGAGGGGAAAAACAGAGAACTGCTATTGCCAGAGCATTGATTAAAAACCCTCAATTTACCTTTCTGGATGAACCATTGGCAAACCTTGATTACAAGTTACGGGAAGAATTACGTGGTCAGTTTCAGGTTATTTTTAAGGAAGAAGAAAGTACTTTTATCTACGCGACTCCGGCTCCCGAAGACGCTCTATCCATGTCAACCCATATCGGGTTCCTTCACGACAGAAATATTTTACAGTTCGGTGAAAAGGAAGAAGTATATTACCATCCGGATTATGTCGAGGTGGGGTCTTATTTAAACGAACCGCCGATGAACGTACTTTCCTCGGAACTTATAAAGAAGGAAGATACCTATTACTTCAAGGTTAGCGAGGACCTGTCAATCGAGGCTTTTGATTATGAAAAGCTGGAACCCGGAAGTCGCTATCTTCTGGGGGTTAGACCGCAGGAAGTAGAGATAGGGGAAATGGAGGAAGGGATAACTTTCGAAACACTGGTTTCCTTTAACGAAATCGTGGGGTCAACTACAACCCTGCACTCGGATCACAGGGAACAGGAGATAATCATTTTCGTCCCGGAAGTTCAGCGCAGACCCGAAGGGGAACAACTGACCGTCTCTATTGATCCACAGAAGCTCTATGTATTTAACAAGGAGACAAGTGAGTTCGTAACTCAGGGAGAAAAGACGACTTTAGGAGAAAAGAAGTGATAACTTATGTCTAAGATAGAGTTGCGCAATATAACTCATGTTTACGAGTCAGGCGGGGAGGAGACAGTTGCCGTTAGAAACGTTAATTTAACTCTGGAAGAGGGTACTTCTAATGCCCTTATCGGGCCGTCTGGATGTGGTAAAACGACTCTGCTAAATATAATATCGGGTCTATTGACACCCACGGAAGGCGAGGTCCTGATAGACGGTGAAGACGTGACGGAATTACCGCCCCAGGATAGAGATATTGCTCAGGTCTTTCAATTTCCCGTGGTTTACGACTCCATGTCCGTTTTCGGGAATCTTGCTTTCCCCCTAAAAAATAGAGGGGTTGCCGAGAGTGAAATAGAAGAGCGAGTTCAAGAGACGGCAGAACTTCTCGGTCTGGACGACAGGCTGGATGCTAACCCAGGTAGTTTCGGCCCTGAATGGAGCCAGCTGGTCTCGCTCGGGAGAGGAATCATAAGACATGATACTACGGCGCTGCTATTCGACGAGCCGATGACCGACGTGGATCCTGGCAGAAAGCTTACGCTAAGAAGACGGATAAGTCAGGCTCAGAGCAGGCTGAAAGTAACGTCCCTCTACGTGACTCACGATCAGCACGAGGCCCTGACTTTTGCCGAAAAGGCGGCAGTTATGAACCACGGCCAAATAGTCCAGTACGGAGCTCCGGAAAAATTGTACGACGAACCCGTTTCCACGTTCGTCGGAAACTTCATCGGTAGTCCCGGGATGAACTTTATCAATTCTCAGGTCGCAAAAGATAAGTTGAAAGTTGGAGAGTATGATATTGAGATCCCCGAGGGTCTGCGGGATATTCTGGATCCCGGCTGGTCCGATCTACAGCTTGGTGTTCGGCCAAACCTGGTCGATGTTTTGAAGAATCGAGAAGAAGAAAGTCAAATTCCTGCCAGAGTTACCTTAACTGAACATCTGGGCAGTTACCAGATCATAACTCTCGAGCTGGCTAACCTCGACACGGAGATAAAGGCCGAATTACCCCTGGAGGAGAGAACTACTGAAGGTGAAGAGATGTTTGTAGAGTTTGATCCAGAGAATATAAGGATGTTTCACAACGGAGAGGCAGTTGAAAATGGGACAAATTGACGAAATAGAAACTAGTGATTTTAATCAAGAGGAGGGCCGATGAAAAATAGAGCCTGGTGGTTTTTGTTGCCCGCTTTAGCCGTCATGTCGCTTAGTGCTTTTATCCCCTTGATGACGGTAATAAATTATTCCCAGTATTCCGTTTTTCCCGGTTCTGCTCCCCAGTTCATCGGAATGGAGAACTTTACGAATGTGCTTCAGGACCCGGTATTTCTCGGTTCACTGGGCCGACAGGTTCTTTTCAGTTTTGAAGTTTTGTTGATTGAAATACCGCTCGGCCTGGGCCTGGCGCTTGCTCTTCCGAAGAAGGGAAGATGGGTTGGGTGGAGTCTGGTTTTGCTTGGGATTCCGCTTTTGATTCCGTGGAACGTAGTCGGGATTATCTGGAGGGTCTTTACTCGTTCGGATCTTGGGGCAATTCCCGCGATCTTCGAGTGGTTCGGATATGCTGGCTATAACGCTTCGTTGAACTCAGCTGACGCATGGTGGACCGTTCTCGCTATGGACGTATGGCACTGGACCCCTCTAGTAGTCCTGCTTTGCTATGCGGGATTACAGGCAGTACCCGAGGAGTTTTACCGGGCGGCGAAGATAGATGGGGCTTCCGCCTGGTCCACTTTTAGATACGTGACCCTGCCAAAGTTGAGGCATGCACTAATTCTGGCGGTTCTGCTTCGTTTCATGGATTCGTTCAAAATTTACGCAGAACCTTTCCAGTTGACCGGTGGAGGGCCAGGAAACGCTACAACGTTTTTGAGTATATATACTTCGAGAAAGGCAATCGGTGGGTTCAACATGGGATACGGTGCGGCGGTCTCTATAATATATTTCTTTCTCGTAATTCTAATATCCTGGTTGCTCTATACCATGATGTTGAACATAGGAGGAGGTAGTACCAAATGAAAAAAAGGAACCTGTTATTGTGGGTTTACTTTGGCTTTCTGTTGATGCCACTTTACTGGATGTTGAACACTTCATTCAAGACAAACGACGAAATACTTAGCTATCTTCACTGGTATCCCCACAATTTTACAGTACAAAACTACGTCAAAATATTTACTTCTCCTTTCTGGCGCAGGGGCTTTCTGAACTCTATTGCCTTTGTTTCCTTGAACGTATTGATAGTAATAATAGCTGCTGTTCCCGCTGCTTACGCTTTTTCGCGCTGGAATTTCAGGGGCGATAAACATCTGTTTTTCTGGTTACTGACAAACCGGATGGCTCCTCCTGCTGCGTTCATCGTCCCGTTTTTTGCTCTCTATTCTAATATTGGACTATTTGATACTCATATTGCGGTTGCCCTGGCACATGCCCTGTTCAATCTCCCTCTTGCCATATGGATCCTGGAAGGGTTTATGTCAGGGATCCCAAAGCAAATTGACGAAACGGCTTTCGTGGATGGGTATAGCTTCCCGCGTTTTTTCTGGAAAATATTCTTTCCGCTTATTTCGCAGGGCATTGCGGTCTCTGCTTTCTTTGCCTTCCTTTTCTCCTGGGTGGAGCTTCTCCTGGCGCGGACGCTTACTTCGACAGTGGCCAAGCCGATAACCGTAACTCTGTCCCGGAGCCTTGGTGCAGGAGGCTGGGACTGGGGAGTGCTGGCAGCTGCAGGTGTATTGACCATGGTGCCTGGTGCTTTAGTTGTTTACTTTATCAGGAATCTGATGGCTAAAGGATTCGCAATGGGGAGGGTCTAATTATGGGTTGGATGCGCTGGACTTTACCTTCTGCATGCTTCTTTGGCAGCATCGTAGCGATGTTGATCTTCCTCTGGTTTTACGACGTCAGGTCTCCCGGTTACCCCAGAAAAGGACTGCTGCCTATCGAGACGACCCGGGGCGATCGAGTCTTCATCAGCCTGCTTACACTGGGATCCACCGTATTTATCTGGCTGGGGATAGTTCCTTCTTTGTCGATATGGTGGGCAATGGGTATCGGTGCAGTTGAAGGTGTCGTCATATTGAGATGGTTTTAATAACAAAGGTTTCTTACATAAAAAGAAACCGGCGTGGAGGTGATAGCGATACGCCGAGCTAATTTTTGAGGTGGATCAGTATCTACACTCAATACCTTAGGAGGGTAAATATGAGTCATAAATCTACAAAATGGCTGGGGTTAACCCTGGCATTACTATTAGCTCTGTCCTTCAGTTTAGTTGGCGTAACCGCTCAAGATTGGCCGAACGAACCGAATTTTCCCAAGATTAGCAAAGAAGAAGCGATGGATTGGGCGGAATCCAAATGGGGACCGCTTTCAAAATACGAAGAAGCTGCAGTAGACTGGGTCTACAAAGAATTTCAACCTTCAACTTTTACGGTCAAAGAACAAATTGAGGAGTTAATCTGGTTTGCCCACGCCGCCGAACCGCTTAGAAACGTATCCATCGATTCGGTTGCGGAAACGATCAAGACTCACAAGTGGGAATCGGATGTATTGACAAAGGCTTTCAAAGACATTACCGGAATTGGGGTAACCCATAATATAATTGGTGAAGGCGATTTAATTGAAAAACTGCAGACGCAACTTGCAACCAGACAGAAGATTTACGATGTCTGGGTCAACGATGCCGACCTGATCGGAACTCACGTCCGCCTGCAGGATGCCGTAAACTTGACCGAGTATATGGAAGGTGCAGCCTCGGATATAACCAACCCGAATCTGGATTTGGGCGACTTCCTTAATCCCGAATTCGGCCAAAACTACGAAGGTGAACAAATCCAGCTGCCGGACCAGCAGTTCGCCAACCTGTACTGGTTCCGCTACGATTGGTTTAACGATCCTGACCTCAAGGCCGAATTCAAGGACAAATACGGTTATGAGCTCGGTGTGCCGAAGAACTGGGCTGCTTACGAAGATATAGCCGAGTTCTTTACTGATCACGTGAGCAGGGCAGAGGTTCCCAATCCTCCACCTAAGGGTAATAAAATTTACGGTCACATGGACTACGGCAAGAAGGGGCCGTCACTCGGATGGCGATTTACTGACGCATGGCTCTCCATTGCCGGTGTAGGTTCAAAGGGGCTCCCCAATGGTATGCCTGTTGATGAATGGGGAATTAGAGTTAGGGACAGGAAGCCAGTGGGCTCCATGGTAGCACGTGGCGGTGCCCTGAACGGACCGGCCGCTTACTATGCTCTGGAAAAATACGTTGACTGGCTGAACGAGTACGCACCGCCGTATGCGGCTTCTATGGGCTGGTCCGAAGCGGGACCGGTTGCTTCTCGTGGAACAGTCGCACAACGGCCTTTCCAGTACATCACTTTCCTCTCAGCGGAACCATTTACTTCCCCTGAATCGACGGTAACTGATGATGACGGCATGCCTCTCTGGCGAGTGGCGCCGACACCTCACGGCAGATACTGGGAAGAAGGAATGAAGGTCGGGTATCAGGACGCCGGAAGCTGGACCATTCCAAAGATGACCCAGGGAGAAAAACGTGAGGCTTCCTGGCTCTGGGCGCAGTTTGCAGTTTCCAAGTCCATTACCATGCGTAAATTCGCCGTGGGACGGACGCCCATCCGAAAATCCACAGTTAACTCAGAATATTGGAATAAACACGAAGGTGAGCTCGGTGGATTAATTACTTTCTACAAGTCTCCCGTAGAGAAACTGTGGACCGATACCGGGATGAACGTTCCTCATTACCCGCTCCTGGCAGAGCAGTGGTGGAAGGAAATCGGACTGGCAGTAACTGGGGCGAAGACGCCGGAGAAGGCGATGAACGACCTCGCGAAGACTCAGGACAACCTGCTCTCCAAACTGCGGCTTCCCAAGTACTCCCCGGACCTTAATGAAAAAAGGACCAGGGAATACTGGCTCCAGAAAGAGGGTGCACCAAAAGCCAAGCGGGGACCGGAAGAGCCAAAAACTCAGCCCTACGACGAACTCCTGAAACAATGGGAGGAAGAATAGGTTCTTAAGGATAATAATTTGAATTAATAATGGATTCGGGGTAGCAGGAGCTGGAAAGTTCCTGCTACCTTTTTTCATTTAAAAACTTCTCGTCGAGAAATGACGGCAGAAAAATATATGCTCAACATAGCCCATCACGAAACCCGTAATATTGCTCCGGAAAATTCTCTGGTTACAGATCGACCGGCTGAGGCTTTGGGGGAGAATGGTGACGATCAACTATCTCGCAACCGAAATAGACATGAGACGGTTTATCGATCTATTTTTACGAAATTTTTCGTTTATCTTGAAATCATCATGTTTTCTTGTTATGTTAAGTTTTAATTATGGCTGATATCTTAGCGGAAGAAAGAAGAAGGAAAATTCTGGAAGAGCTCAAGGACGAAGGGACGGTAAAAACGTCTCGTCTGGCGGATATTTTTTCCGTATCAGAAGTTACAATACGCAGGGATCTCGAGGTTTTAAAGGAAGAAGGAAAGCTGAAGAAAGTCCATGGTGGAGCGGTAGCCAACGAAAAAGATTTTCAGTCTTCATATCAGGGAAATTCAATTACCTTTGAGCCTTCGTTTCAGGAAAAAAGTAAAATACATCAAAAAGAAAAGAAAAAAATCGGAGAAAAGGCCACTAGTTTGATTAACGATGGCAGCTCTATCTTCGTCGGCACGGGAACCACGACAATGCAGATAGTAAAAAACCTTGACGAAATGCGTAACCTGACGGTGGTTACCAATTCTTTAATTCACGGGCTCGAACTTTCCAGGGCTCCGGATATCGAGGTCCTGATGACGGGAGGTCAGCTCCGGAAGAATACATCAGCACTTGTCGGGCCTATTGCCAAACGGTCCCTGGATGAAATATACGTGGACACTCTTTTTCTCGGAATAAACGGGATCTCTATAGATCAGGGGTTTACCGTTCCTACTCTGCCGGAAGCGGAGATGTCCAGACAGGTTACTACAATTGCCAATGAGGTAATCATAGTGGCTGACTTCTCCAAGTTTGGCAAGGTAAGCCACGCTAAGGTGGCCGAAATCGATGGAGCGCACAAAGTTATTAGCGATGATCGTGTTGATGATTCCTACATAGAGGCATTTTCCGATCTCGGCGTAGAGCTAATTCTGGCATAA
>CAZRDU010000029.1:0-19260 GCA_964599005.1 uncultured Thermotogae bacterium | reverse complement strand
CCGAATCCGGAAAGAACTATTTCGTCCTCGGTTATCTCCCCGTCGGGCGAAAGCTCCAGCCGATGGAGCTTACTCTCCTTTAACGTGGCCAGAAAAAGCGTTCGCGAATCGAGGAAAGCGATTCCAGCAGGCGCAATCGTCGGAGTCCAGTCCCATAAGGCGGGCTCGTATCCTTCTACCTCGTCCGTACCCTTTACAGTTGGCCAGCCGTAGTTCTCACCGGGAACCAGCCTGTTTATTTCATCGTCAGTATCCGGTCCGTGCTCGCTGATGTAAATTTGATCCGTGCCGGGCCTTACCGCAAGCCCCTGAGGGTTACGATGTCCCAGAGTATAAACGGGAGAGTCGGTGTAGGGGTTATCAGCCGGTAACGAACCGTCAGTGTTGATCCTTAAAACTTTACCGTTCAGGCTTCCGGGATTCTGGGCAAGCGAGGCTCGTGACGAATCACCCATTGTGATTAACAATTTATCTTCGGGTCCAAATGCCAGCCTGCAGCCATCGTGGATAAAAGAAGCCCTCATGCCGTCGAGTATGATCTCTTCTTTCTTAATTTTGTTTCCCTGGAGTCTAAATCTAGTTACCACGTTCTCCAGTCCGGAACCACTTCTCGTAGTGTAGCAGAGATACAGCCGGGAGTTCTCTTGAAAATCGGGGTCCAGAGCCATTCCCATCAGGCCTGATTCCCCCCTTTCTATTGCTTTCGGTGTCCCGAGTGCTGTCAACTCATTACCGTCCCACCTGCTTACTTTTCCGGACCTTTCAGTTATATAAAGAGCGCTTTCCTGGTTCCACGCCAGTTCCCAGACAGTGTCCAATCCGGAAATTACCGTTTCGGCAGAATTTCCTCCCATTACGGGTAACACATTTAGCAGTACCATGACCAGAACTAAAACGCCGATAACACTTGAACTCTTCATAAATATCCTCCCGGAAACGTAAAGAATACCAGTTATTAAATAAATTATAAAACTTAGTTATATTCGTTATTAAACAAGATTCAAGTGTATTCATTTTAACTCCTTCTCGTCGTATTTCAACTAGTTTCTTCACCAAAAGTTGTCGAGGAAACCTCAGGTCACCTCCTGTGGAGGGATCGGCCGGTTTACTAACCACGTAAATGAAGGACACAGTAGTCAATTCGCTTCCCTCATTCGAGAATGGTACAAATACGAGGGCAGTTCGGATTGATTGCCGATTATCCCAGATAAAGCTAACCAGTGGTTCATTTCTCAGGCCAACTTCTGGCTTTCTCAGCAAATATAGCTAACTTGAAAACCCGTAGTTTGCCAGAGAAACTTGTCCCGGAAGTAAAACTCTGTTTCTTAATTATAATTCTAAATGCCTGTGGAAACAGGATTAATCCGGACTAAGAAGGAGGTAGAAAATGGATTCCGTACGCAATGATGATCGAATATTCGTCCGACTGGAACGTGGCGAAGAGGTGTTGTCCTGCCTGGAGAATTTAAGGGACGAGTACGATATTGAAAACGGATTTCTTCAGGGCATAGGGGCGGTCGATAAGGTCAAACTCGGGAACTATGACGTGGAGGAACAGGAGTACCGGGAAGAGGAGTTTGTTGGGTCCTTCGAGGTTCCCGGCTTTTCGGGAAATATTGGGCCGGATAAAATTCATACTCATATCACCGTTAGCGACTCTAGTTTCTCTCCTCTAGCGGGACACTGTGGTTTTGCCAGAGTTTCAGGAACTTTCGAGTTGATCATTTTAACTACTCCCGATAACCCATTGCGCCATAAATTTGATTCCGAGACGGGCCTGGACGTATTTGATCTGAGTGTCAAAGGGTAGGTTAACTATGGGTAATTGAGGTTTTCCGTAGATTGTTTCGGTTTTATTTCCGGGTGGTGAGAGGGATTTTGAACTGGCCTTGAATTATAACAATTCTTAAGTTAGGATAAGATTGTTATAGTGAACACACTCACAAGCTACCCGGAGGTGGCAAAATGAAAGCTTTCGTAATGAAAGAAATAGGAGAAGTAGGAGTTATAGAGAAAGATAAGCCAGAGGCAGGTCCTAATGACGCAATACTGAGGCCGACAAAAGGGCTGGTCTGCACCTCTGACGTTCATACAGTTGGGGGAGCTATCGGCGAAAAGAAGGACCTAACACTTGGGCACGAAGTAGTCGGGATAGTTGATGCTGTTGGCGAAGAAGTTGATTTATTTGAACCTGGAGACCGGGTAGCCGTTGGGGCAATAACTCCGGATTGGGGTTCGGACGCTTCCCAGCGGGGCTATCCTTCGCAGAGTCACGGGGCCCTCGGGGGCTGGATGTTCGCGAACGTGAAGGACGGAACTTTTGCGGAATACGTTCATGTAAACGACGCTGATGCAAATCTTGCAAAAATCCCGGAAGGAGTGAAGGATGAAATAGCCGTCTACGTAGCCGACATGTTGAGTACCGGTTTTGCCGGAGCGGAAAATGCAGAAATTCCTATTGGCGGGACAGTAGCTGTATTTGCTCAGGGTCCAGTAGGTCTCATGGCCACGAAAGGAGCGGTGCTCAGGGGAGCGGCAAAAGTATACGCCGTTGAAACCGATCCGGCCCGTGCCGAACTGGCTCGGCGTTATGGAGCGGACGAGGTAATTGATTTTGAGAAAACGGATCCGGTAAAGAGAATCATGGAACTTACCGAAGGGAAAGGTGTGGATTCCGCTATCGAGGCCCTGGGGTCTTCAAAGACCTTTGAAGATTGTGTGAACGTAACTAGGCCGGGCGGAACTATTTCCAACATTGGCTATCACGGTCAAGGTGAGTTCGTTAGAATTCCCCGAGAAGGTTGGGGGGTCGGGATGTCAGATATTACGATCAATACTGCCCTTTGCCCTGGTGGCCGAGTAAGACTTCAGAGGTTGCTCAGCTTACTCGACGAAGGTAAAGTAGACCCCAGCCCTATGACTACCCATAAATTTGGATTCGATATGATAGAAGACGCGTTCACGTTGATGAAAACCAAAGATGATGGAGTGATTAAGCCTCTGATAGAATTTTAATCAGTCAACTCTATCATCAAAGTTTACGACGAGTTTTTGCCTCCCACATCCCAAATGAGCGTTAGCAAGACGTTTGAATTCGCGACACGGGCCCCGGTATAGCCGGGGCTCTTCTCATTCTATAACAAATAATATCGGTTAGGGTAAACAGTATCCGACCTTGTAATCATGGGGGCATGCTGGTTCATTAACAAAACTTAAAGAAAATCTTCCCTTAAACTACTAATGGTTAGAAGGCATTTAATTTCTTATAATATTATCGGAATATTTTTGTCAACTATAATTTTATTAAGCCAATAACCCTGAACCAGGGTCGGGTTTTACAGGTAAGCTTCTGTAAAGAGAAAAGATAATAATGTTTATCATTTTTGACTCCGTCATCAATTTTGACCGGAATATATGGAGGATCTCCTTATGACAGAGTCCCTATCAAAAGAGGGTTTCGAGAAATCAAGTGACTTTTTGCTTCATTCCGCTCGGGGGCTGGAGAGAAGTACTTACAAATACAAGTTTAAAGACAAACCCGGCAAAAAAATAGTTGTCGAGTTAAAGCACTATCAGAACCCTGACGGTGGGTTTGGCCACGGGCTGGGTCCGGATTTGAGGTCACCTCTATCCACCCCTATAGCTACCACTCAGGCTTTTCAAAAAATCGAGAACTTGCACCCTGATGACGTCCCAAAAGAAATAATTAAAAAAGGAATTAATTACCTGGAAAGCGCCTTTAATGAAGAGCTTAACCGCTGGTTTGCGGTCCCAAAAGAGGTTAATAATTACCCTCATGCCCCCTGGTGGCACTACGATGAAGAAAAAGACGGTACGATTATAGATGAATCCTGGGGCAATCCAACAGCTGAAATCATCGGTTATCTAATGAAGTACGACGAATTCGTAGATCAGATTGATACAAAAGAACTTCTGGACGAAGCGTTTACCAGGCTAAATAAGAAAGAAGAATTTAAGTCCGAACATGAGATTTACTGTTACATGAGATTGTATAGAATACTGCCACCGGAGTTATCAGAGAAAATTCGGGACGAATTAACCGCAGCAGTGCAGGATTTGGTTCGTACCGATAGCGCTGAGTGGAAAAACTACGTACCAACACCCATAGATTTTGTACGAACCCCGAAACAATACCGGTTCGGTATTAGCGACAGCCTTTTGGATGAAAACCTGGACTTTCTCATCAAAGAGCTTGAGGAAAACGAAGTAATCAAGCCTACCTGGGAATGGGGCCAATACGAAGATGAATGGGGAAGAGCCGAACAGGAGTGGATAGGTGTTTTGACTCTGAAAGCGCTAACTCTACTCGACAGGTTTGACCGAATCGAGCTTTAATGAGTTCTATAATTATCCTTAAGAAATAGGAAGCAGAACTCTCACTCAAGAATTTTTGCCCCTAATTGTGCATCATGAAAGATACCAGGTTTGATTAGAGCTTCATTACCAACATTAATAGAAAACGCCCCCGGGCTTACCCTGGGGAGGGATCGGTTGATTCACTTAACTTGATATTTAGTACACAGCAGTCATTCGCACTGCTCATTAAAGTTCAATACCGGTACAAAGCCAGTTCCGAATTAATTGCGATGTTAAAGATAGGACGGAAAACTTTTTACCGCTGTCCGGCCTGACAATAACCCTGCTTCAGGGGAAAAGCCATTATAAATGGTATCACCTGAATCCCGTACTGTCCTTCTTAAAGTTATTTTACCTCAGCTGAATAAATCTTTTAATGTGCTTCTTCTCTTCCTCAATAACTTTATCGATCAACTCTCTGTCCTCTGAGTTCCTTGCTTTGTCCAGTATTTCATAGAAAAAAAGCATTGTATCTTTTTCGAGAGATATCGCGCCGGAAATGAGTTCGTTCCTGTTACTGGCCTGTTTTGCAGCCTGAACTTTTTCATTTGCCGGGGTAAATACTCTGGAATCCGCCAGAGCCTCGAGGTAAGTGTCTTCCAGTTTCCCGTAAAGTTTTTTATTAAGATCTTCTCCGCGCTCTACCTTAGTCTCCCCCAGCATGCTCTCGAAAGTTTCTTTATGCTTTGCTTTTTCGTCAGCAAGATCTTTAAAAAGCCGGGATAGTTCTTCGTCTTCTGTTTCGGAAGCCATTTGCTCGTGAAATTTCCTCCCGTTTTCCTCTACAACTATAGCTATCTTAAGGGCTTCCTCCCCCGAGTACGGAATGTTTATCATGTTACCTCCAGATGAACTTAACCGATTATTGATGTTACGACCAACTGAATTTTACATTTAAGGGTTACTCTTGGCGGGTTATTTTTCAATTACTTTTTACCAAAATCGCCGGGAAACCCCCGTAGCTTTTGCGGGGTTGAATCGGCTGGTTTTGGTGAAATCTGAATCACTTGGTAAAGCTTTTTAAATGATCAGGGTCCCCCCTTTTATTATGTAATCCGGTAATTCGGTTTTCTTTACCCGAGAGAGCTTATTCGAACGATCTTTGTATTCGTAGACCTGATAGATTCCGTTATCTCTAGCGACCAATACGTTAAAAACGTGATCCGATTTGAGACTAATAATTAAACCACAGGCGTTACATTCGTATTCCATCGTCATAACACTGTGAAGGTGCAGGGCAAAGTTTTCACAGTCGTATTTTGCCGCCTGTGATTTTGCTTCACTCACTATTGAGGAAGAGAGGGCGTTTTTCAGAGGTTCGATTTTGGGAATTGTGTACTTTCCGTAAAGCATAAAGGTGTTGTGGTCGGGTAGATGGTCTTCCAAAATGGAACTTACCTGGTCTCTATCAATTGTATGATAAGTTTGGCGAATTTTTCTCCGATCGATTAACCTTCTCAGTTCAGTCATCACTCATCACCTCCTGACCTTCCATGAAGTAATACCGCTGGAAAACATCCGGTTTCCCGCTCAAAGAATTTCTAGCTTTAACCACCTCCTGCTAAGAATTGATCTATCGAGTGGTATCCGGGCAAAAATTAGGCAATTCCGGACTTTTCCATCAGTTCCGGCACGTGCTCTTCCCAGCCCATGGGCATCAAATGCACGCCCTGACAGAAACTACGTGTTTCCTTAATTACCTCAGCACAGACATTCAAACTCTCCTCCACGAGGTCGTCGGCTTTTTCCAGGTTCTGGATAATTTCTTCCGGAACGAAAGCCCCGGCAATGTTCTTATTCATGAATCGGGCCATGCCGGAAGACTTAAGCGGTAAAACCCCTGCTAATACCGGTACCTGTACTCCCGCAGCCCTTAACTCCTTTACATATTTTTCTAAAATTTCCGGTTCATAGATTGCCTGTGTCTGAAAAAATTTTGCCCCCCTGTCTTCTTTCATCTTTGCTTTAAACACCTGGGGCTCCATTGGGTCCGCACCGGGATTTACGGCCGCCCCGGGGAAAAGGTCCGTTGCCCCCTTTAACTCGTTTCCCTCCATATCGATACCGGAATTTAGCTGACAGATCACGTCCAGTAATTGGGGTGAATCGAGGTCGAACACCGGCTTTGCGTGAGGATGGTCCCCCATTGTCGTATAATCTCCGGTCAAAGCCAGAACGTTTTTCAACCCAAGCACATCGGCGCTGAGCAAATCGGACTGCAGAGCGATCCGGTTCCTGTCCCGGCAGGTGAGCTGGTAGACGGTCTCATGCCCAAGGTCCTGGATTTTGTGTGACACCGCGAGCGAGCCGAGTCTCATTACTGAACTTTGCTGGTCGGTTACGTTAAATGCGTCTATTAGGTGGCCTATCTCATCAAGTTCTGTGAGCATCTCGTCGATTTCAGTTCCTTTTGGCGGCCCCGCCTCACAGGTCACCACAAAATGTCCACCGTTGACCTTCTCCCTGAATTCAGCCATTTCACTCACCCTCTTCCGCCTCAATCGCCCAGAAAAGTGATTTTCGCTGGTCCATCTCCGGCGCAAACTGATATTTTTCCCTCGCCTTGGGATCGTTATAGGTTGCAAGTAAGTCCAGGCGATCGATTTCTTTTAACCGGTTGTATATCAGTTCCCAGCCGCATGGTCGTCCGGGTTCGACCTCACATTCGCCGTCGTGAGATCCACCGCAGGCTCCGTTTAAAAGACCTTTCGTACAGACCGTAAGGGGACAGAGACCGCCGGTATATTCGAGCAAACATTCCCCGCAGCGCTCGCAGGTTTCCTCCGAAGGCCAGGCTCCGTGAAAATGTCCCATTGATACCGTGTCATTCGCCGGATGTACCTGCTTGTCAACCAGTTTACCTACCGCCTGGATACCGATGCCGCAACCAGCACCGAGGATGGAATCGGCTTCTTCAATTTGGTTCGACACACGGGCAAGCCTCATTCCCACTAAGCCTTTATTGCAGAGAAACTCGATAACTCTTGAGCCGGTTACCTCCCAGCCGGCCTCGTCCAATTTGTGCGAGAGATCCTTTACCTGTTCCTCGCCTCCACTGCCTGAGGCAGCAGCACATCCCCCGCAACCAAGGACGAAGAGCTTTTCGTCCTTTTGCAGGTAGGATGCTATTTCTTCCCACGGTTTTTGCTCTGAATATATCATGTTTTACCCCCCATTTCCTCGCAATATTTTGGTTAGTGGACTGCGCATGCCATACATGGATCGAAAGACCGGACTATTCTCGCGGCTTCCAGCGGGTTTTCCGGATCCCGTATGTTCGTGCCGGCAAGGGATTGTTCTATCGGCCCGGGTATTCCGGATTCGTCCCGTGGTGAAGCATTCCAAGTCGTAGGAACTACCAGTTGATAATTTTTAATCCGTTTCTCATCGATCTCTATCCAGTGCCCCAGCATACCCCTGGGAGCGCTGGTAAGGCCGACTCCCCGGCCTTTTTTCGGTATCTCGTATTCGGCGCAGGTGGGCCCGTTTGGCTCCAGCCGGTCAACCCAGTCTTCCATCAGGCTCACTACGCATTTGCATTCCACGGCTCTGGCCAGGTGACGCCCCATCACTGAAGCCAGTTGTTTCAGTTCTATTCCCGCCTGATCCATGGCGTCTCCTAACTCCTGCCGAACAAGCTCGTTACCTTTACCGTAATTGATCATCATCCTGGCAGCGGGTCCAACTTCGCAAGGTTTACCCCTGTACCTTGGTGCCTTGACCCAGGAATAAGCTCCTTCTTTTTCCGCGTCCGGGATACTTTTCGCCCTGCTGGGATGTCCGGTTCCATTTTCGGTATACCAGGAGTGGGTAACCTCTTCCGTTATTCTCTCCAGATCTACGTCTTCCACTGAATCCCCGAAATTCGTCGTCACTCCTCCCTTTAGGCCTTTCGAAGTAGTTCTGTGATTTTCCGAATAATCCTCCGTGTAAAAACCTCCGTACTCGATAAAACCAGAAACACCCTTGCCGATTTCAAAGTAATCATCGTAAGCTCTGGCCAGCTCGACTACTCCGGGAAGGTACCGATGATCCACGAATTCTTTGATCTCTTCCAGGCGGGACCTGAACTTCGTAATGGAATCAATATCCGGACTTTTCGTAGTTCCCCCTGCCACGGTTCCCATATTGTGTGGCATTTTTCCGCCAAATATCGCCACGAGCTGGTGTGCTTTTTTTCTTATTTCCAGGGCTTTGAGATAATCCCTGGCGAGATCCTCGCTTACCCCGATTCCCAGTCGGAAGTCCCCCGTGTATTCCGGGACGAAAGGCGCTCCATCCGACGTATTAAGATAGGATTCCAGATCCCGCAGGTCAGCATCTCTGGACTCTCGTCCCGCCAGATCTTCGGGATTAAGATAATCCAGTGAAGCAAGATGATAAAAATGCAGTACGTCGGAATGGATGAAATTACCACCAAGTATCAAGTTTCTCGTCAGCCAGCCGTTGCGGGGGATTTCCGTTCGAATTCCGAAAGCGTCATCAAGCGCCAGAACAGAAGCTACAGCGTGCGCTGCCGGACAGACCCCGCATACCCTCTGAGTAATTCTCTGGGCGTCCCTTGGATCCCTTCCGGATAACATCTCTTCCAGTCCCCGGAAAAGCGTTCCGCTGCTCCGGGCTGACTCCACCCTGCCTCTATCGATTTCCAGATCGACTTTGAGGTGACCTTCTATTCGCGTGATCGGATCGATGGATACCTGTCTCACTTTAGCCTCCTGTACATATCCTCCGCCTCTTCCATGCCAAACTTCTCGTAGAAAGGACTCATCAGATCGGGGAAGCCCGGCTCCGTGCAACCTATACAGGGGTGATTGTTCCTTATAGGCCAGTTTAACCCCTCGAGCCAGCCCCGGTTCGGACAGGGGCTATTCGTATAAGGTCCCTTGCAGCCCAGTTCTACAAGACAAGCCTCCTCTCCAATATTTTTGGCGAAATTTCCGGTGGAAAAGTCACCCCTTCGGGGGCAATGGTTGTGAATCAGTTCCCCGTAGACTTCTTTTAACCTCCCCACGTCGTCTATCTCGCTCTCCGATGGGATTCCGTAAATAATTACGTGAGCCAGGGTGTCGACGAACCAGCTAGGTTCAGGAGGACAACCCGGTACGTTCAAAGTGGGGGTAGAAATTCGTTGTTCACTCAGGTGCTCGGAAACGGAAACGCATTCCGTCAGATTCGGATGTCCGGAAGGGATACCACCGTAAGAAGAACAGGTTCCGATATTAACTACTGCTAACGCGTCCGCGGCCAGTCGAGCGACTTGATTTTCGAACGTCTCGTCTCCCACCGTACAGAATTTTCCTTCTTCGCCCAGAGGCACGGCACCGTCGACTACCAAAATATAGCCTCTTGCCGACTTCGTCCTTTCGAGAACTTCCAGAGCCATTTCACCCGTTCCACCCATTAAAGTAGCCATGAATTTCAAACCGATTGATTTACCGGGAACCAGCTCGTCCAGCAAAAGGTTCTTTAATTTTGGATAGGGAGAATTCATCAAAGAAATCGCACAGCCCGTGCAAGCAGCTCCCTGAATCCATATTACCGGATTTACCTCTGATTCTTCTGGCAACAGGACCACCTCCTAACGGCTTCGGTTTTGCGACAATTACCCGAATTCACGAGAAAATACCAGCTATTGCTTCGCGGTTGCCGCATAATGTTTTTACCGGAATTGTCAAGTAACTGAATGAACTGGCCGAAAAGTCAATACGATTACCTGCCGACCGTTTGGTTTAATTTACCGGATTCTGCCGGAGAGCAATTGCTTGACTACCGGATGACAAAGAATGAATCGGATAAACTGTCTTTTTATCTTTTGACCTGGCAAATGGCCTCGAAAATCTTTGACCGGTCGGATAAGAAGCTGACAAACAGGTTTTATAGCTTTCTTTTAGCGAGATGGTATTTAGTAGTTTGTGCGGGTGAGGTTTCTGGTAGAGCCGATTCGGAAAGTTACGGATGACCTTCGAAGTGAACGGTACGCACCTGTCAAGACAATTCAGGGTTTCCATTTTAGCCACTCCTCAGTCAACAAAAGCTTGAAACGAAGTTTTAACTTTTTAGTCGGATATTTGCTATTATCAATTATGCCATATTTTATTTAGGTTTGTCAAATTATCCTGATATATAAGTTATTGTTTTCACATTATCAAAACTTAGGTAAACATTATCAGCAATCGCCTCATTCGTAAATTCTTTGATCCCGGCTAAGGTATTCTGAGAGATCTTCAGTTAACTTCTCTGACTTTCCAGAACCTCGATTTAACCGGTGAAAGATCATGTGGTAGGAAGGGTTAGGGGTGAAAATAATGAAAGCGTGGCTATGAACTGTAGTAGCTTGCGCCTGTTACCAAAATCGCCGAGAATGCCCCGTCCCTTGGGGTGGATTTCTTGACAGGAATCAAGATACATTATCGAGTGACTAAGAAATGACTTTGAACCAGGGCCCGTGAAGATCGTAAACTTTTTGCGTATGAGTTGATTGAATTATTTCGATAAAATCAGAGTAAGTGAAATCTCAGTAACGAAGAGGGGGATTATGTCTTTAATTAACTACGATTTTAGCTCTCGAAGCCTCGGTATGGATACTCAGGTAAATATTATTCTGCCGGAGCCATTCACGCCGGCCGGGGAAGAGGAGGAAGTGAAGAAACGCTCCGTGCCGGAGGGAGGTTTTCCGACGCTGTACCTCCTTCACGGACTTTCTGACGATCATACTGCCTGGCTGAGAAAGAGTTCGATAGAGCGATACGCAGAAGAGAAAGACCTCGCCGTAGTTATGCCGGATGCAGCACAGAGCTTCTATACGAACATGGCCTGCGGGCCGGACTATTGGACTTTTATCAGCGAAGAGTTACCGGATATCTCTCAAAAATACTTCCCGCTCTCCAGCAAACGCGAGGAGAACTTCGTAGCAGGGCTCTCCATGGGCGGTTACGGGGCGTTTAAATGGGCACTTCAACAGCCCGAGAGATTTGCGGCTGCTGCCAGCTTATCTGGTTCTCTGGACATAGCTGGAGTAATAGACGAGATTGACGAACCGGAAGAAAGAAAAAAGCTGGAATGGATCTTCGGTGATTTAAATGAGATTCAGGGGAGCACCCGGGATCTGCTTCAGCTCGTCCGGAACCTGGAGAGTTCATCGGATCCCTGGCCTGACCTATTCCAGTGCTGTGGTACAGAAGATTTCCTCTACGGTCCAAACCTGCAATTCAAGGGTCTCGTGGAAGGACTTTCTCTCGACCTTACTTACAGGGAAGAAGAAGGAACGGGTCACGAGTGGGGTTACTGGGACCGGATGATAGAAGAGGTTCTGGAATGGTTGCCCCTGTGAATTCCAAAGAGGAAAAGTTATACTGATTGAGACAAAAAGCGAGGTTAAAATATCAATGTTGAGCGAGATTTCCGGCAGAATTTTAGTTAGTGCTCTATTTATAGTTGCGGTTATCTCTCTTTTCGGGGCTGGTTCAAGTGAAGAGCTCGTCCTTGAAAAAGCCATACACCCGGACAAGCTACAATCCCTGATAAATCCCGTCGAGGAAGGTTCTGGGAGGGTGAGCTGGCTCGGAGCGGATGCAGCTACCTCGATTAAGGTCACATCGGATCGTTACGTCTGGTTATTCGGGGACACCATCCTCGGAAAAGAGGAGAACGGGACCCGCAGGTATTCTGTATTCATTCACAATACGGTAGGTGTGACGACAAAGAATGAAGCCGGAAATTTTACGCGGATTGAGAAGCACTATCGAAAGGAAGGCGGTAAAATAAGAGGAATCTTCAACACTACAAAGGGTAATTACTTTTACTGGCCACTGGTCGGTACGGAACTGGATGGATCTCTTCTGATCGCAGCGAGTAAAGTAACGACAAAAGGGGTGAAAAACTTCAAGGTCCTCGGAACTACTCTTTTCACCGTAAAAAACCCGATGCACCCCCCGGAAGATTGGAAATTCGACAAGGTCTTTCTGAAAAAGAAAAATGGAGTTACCTGGGGCAGCGCCATAACCAGACAGAAAGATTGGCTTTATCTTTTTGGCCAGAAAGGGACTGGTCTCTCGTCGAAGACTCTTGTTTCGAAGATCAGAGTAGGGACTGCGAAAAAGGGTAACTGGGACGAGCGGCTCTATTATGGAGACGGAAACTGGAAAGAGGGCCGGAAGGCCGAACCCCTAAAAAACCTGCCGGGTACGTCGGAAACGACTATCCAGCATAATTCATTCTTTGGCTGGTATTGTCTGCAGATACCCCCTTTTGGTTTCGATATTCACCTCTATACTGCGGAGGCAATTACAGGACCGTGGAAGGACCGGGGAGCAGTTTATTCGGTCCCGTCACCGTGGAGCACGGAGAAAACTAAAAAGGGAAAACACGTATTCTCTGCTTACGCGGCAAAGTCTCACCCCGAACTGACTGACAGGCTCAACGAGATCGTACTGACTTACAACCTAAACTTGAACCCATTTGCCTCGGATTTAGGTGGAAATCTGCAGCAATATATCGGAAAGGAAAAATACGAAGGGCTTTACGTCCCTCAGTTCGTCACGCTTGAATTTAAAAGGAAATCTCATAAATAATTCTACCGCGGAAGCAGCGATCGAGGTCCGGTTAAAATGGAGTGTCAAACTTTTACTGTTTCACCCCTTTTAGTATAGAATATTTTTGCCTCGACCTCCCGGCCCGAGTAAGTGGAGCGAGCGGCTTCTCTGTAGAGCTCAAGTTGTTTCCGATATTCCGGTTCACTGGATCTATCCACGTCAGTTTTGAAATCAATCACGTCAACTCGCTCCTCACTCACGTGTAACAGATCAATCGAGCCGTGATAGACGACCCTTGTCCCGCCATCCTCTCTCGGTACCAGGACGTCCTGTTCAGGATATAGTTCTCCTTTCAGTGAGGAAATGAAATCGTAAACGTTTTTCTTATCCTCCGCCCCTTCGCCGTTAAAAGGAGGTTTTACGTTTTCTCCCCGAACGAGATGCTCAGCGAACCTGTGGATCATCGTACCAAATTCTGGACCTCTGCCTCCTTCACTCGATTCAGCTGAAGAGGTCACATCGGTAACCGCGCGCTTTACCGGCCGGGTACTCTCGGGTTTTGCTACATTCAATTTTGACTTTTCGGGTCGGGCGACTTCGGGGCGATTTTCCGCGAGATCGGGTTTCAAAACTTTTGCTTCGATGTCGAGGTCCTGAAAAAACCTGCCCTCGGAGTCCTTTTCCGCAAAAAGAAATAAATAATTCTCAGCCCGGGTCATCGCGACGTAAAGCAAACGCCTCTCTTCATCGTAATCGGTCCCTTCAACCCTTGAAGCGAGGTAAGCCTTGAGGTTGTCATACGCAAAACCATCTTCCCTGGAAAAAACCTTCCGCTGCCTCAGACCGATAAGTCCGTCGTAAAAGATCATTTTTCCACCCGAGTTAGTGCCGGGGAATACCTGACTGTTCATATTTGCCAGGAAGACCACCGGATACTCAAGCCCTTTAGCTGCGTGAATGGTTTGAACAGTAGCTGCGTCTTTCCTGGCACTATCCACCTCGTACGTTTCTTTTCTCTCGATGTTTGCCTCGATGAAATTAACAACAGCACCGAGATTCATATAAGAGGTGTCAAAAGCTTCCTGAAGAGCCTCAATAATCGCATCTGTAAAAGGATTATCGTAACCGTAACGGACGAATACTTTCCTGGCGATTTCGCCAATATCGTACGAGTTCTTAAGTCCTTCTCTAAAGTCCAGCATTTCGCGGGGATAATCCTTTTCCTCCAGCATGTACTCTACTTCCGCTATGTTGTAACCGGCTTCCTCCAGGATTACGCTCCAGCCCCTCCTGGAATTTTTTGCTTCCAGGACGCGAGTCCATGCAAGCAGGATAATCGCCGGATCCGTCTTAAAGATCTCTACCCCGCCCTCGTAAGCTACAGGTATTTCTAGCTCTCTTGCCCGCTTGTCAAGTGCTCTGGCAAATTTTCTATTTCTGGAAAAAATTGCTACGTCTTCGTAGCTTACCGGGTCCCCATCTATCCGGAATTCATCACCTTCCACTACCTCGACGAGCTTGCTTAATACAGCATCTAGTTCGTCCTCGGAGACAAAAGCTTTTATTCCCGTGTCGGCCTTTTCTTCGGCTGCTTCAAGAGGCACTACTTCCTGGTCCAGTTCTACTTCTTCTTTTTTTCGGCCCCGAACTCGAAGTGAGCTTTCTGAAAAATCAAGTATCTTCTGAGAGGAACGGTAGTTTCGCACCAGCTTTATCTCGTTTACCTCTCCCGGTTTATAAGGAACCCTTCGGGCATCGCTATTTAGCTCTTCGTGGTAACTTAAGAGCCTATCTCTAAATTCCGTTATATTTTTTACCGAAGCGTACTGAAAGCCAAAAATGCTCTGCTTCCAGTCGCCTACAGCAGCAATATTTCCCGTTCCGGATAGCAGCAATGAGAGCTTGAACTGGATTTCATTCGTGTCCTGAAACTCGTCGATCATTACGTAATCGAACTGATTGTTGCTTCTCAGCTGACTGTCCTCCATTAAGAGGACGAAAGCAAACATGAGCTGAAAGGAGAAGTTTAAGTAGTTTCTGCCGAGAGCGTATTCGATATAGTCAAAGTAAAGGTCATGGATAAACTGGAACAGGTCGTCTCTATCCTCCCTGAATGCATGCCGCATTACCTCGGGCTCGATTCGTTTTTCCTCTTTAATATCGTACTTGGTCTTTACTTCTTTCGAAGCGAAGGTCTTATCCCTCATGCCGTTTAACTTCTCGAGCAATTTCGCCTGCTTCTCTCCCCGTTTCCCCTGACGCGGCCTGTTTATTTCTCTCAGCTTCTCCATGTATTTTTCGCTATCACCGATCAATTGCTGCTTTCCTTGCCTGTACCATCCTTCACTCTCGGGAAATATTCCTTTTGCGGCGAGGGACTTTATCAGACCGAGCAGGTTTACAGGATCAAATATAATCCTGTAAAAGTCGCTGTATTCCGGGTTTGCATCCCTGAATCTATCGTAGAAGTTTGCAAACTCCCCCGCTTCGAGTACCTCGTTTGAAAGAGTTCGAGTATTACCGGTTATTCGCTCCGCGATCCCCAGTTTTTCCGGTACTTCGAACCCTTCTCTGAGCAAAAGCTGCTGGCAGAAACCGTGGAAGGTGGAGATTGGCGCATCGCGGAGGTCAGCCAGGTTGTAATCACAGTGGTTGATTATCTCTTCTCGCATGTTGTTGGCGGCGTTCTCCGTGAAAGTGGCGAGAAAGATTTCATCCGGCGTTGTTCCCCGTTCCAGAAGCTCGGCATAGCGTCTTGAGACAGTAAACGTCTTTCCCGTTCCGGCACCTGCATCGACGAGGTAGATTCCCTCGGTGTTCTTAATTAGCTTGATCTGGTTACCTTTTGGTTCCGGACTCATGCTCCCTCCCCCTCGAGAATAAGATCTCTGTGAGAAGTCTCCTCCAGGTCCTCTTCCCCTACTGGAAATCTTTCCCTCTGCCATACGTTGAGCTTTGCGAGAATCTCATTCAAATATTCCTCGAACCTGTCCAGGTCTTCTTTAAAGTAGTTTTCGGTTCTTATGCCCTGGAAGGTGGTCTTCAAAATCGATCTTACGGCCTTATTCAGTTGTTTCTCGGTAATATCTCTGCCCCTGCCTACCTCCAGATGGTTTTTGCACATGTTTCTAAGCTGTTTCTCATGGCTCAAAGCTTTCTCCTTGGTGTAGAAGTCACCGCGGGTGAAGCTCAGCCCCGAGGTTATCTCTAAAAACCGTTCTTTCCCCAGGGGATCAAGTAGTTTTTTTCTCTTATTTGAACTATAAGCTGCTTCGTACACTTCTTCCTTTCCCAGGAATTCGGAAAAACTCCAGGGGTAATAGGTAACTGTGGTAATAAAGTCATCCAGTTCTCCCTCCCCCCTGAGCAAACTCCCCGTATCCTCAAAAATGTGGAAAAAAGTAAAATACAGCTTTCTCTTCCTGAACTCCTTTCTGTGATAAGTGAGATACATCAGAGCCTGAAAGTCAGGTTTACCCTCGTAAAGGTCAATATTTGAATTCCTCACGACTTTTCCCGGTTTATCCCTGTTCCCCGTCTTGTAATCTACCAGCTCGTCTCCATTTATCAGGTCGACTTTACCCCTGGCACCCAAGCTCTCGTCGATGAAGAACATCTCGGTAAACTTCCTCTCCAGTTCTTTATTGAACTTTTCAGCAAAATAGTTATCACTCTTACTGGAGCGATATGAGTCCTGAATTACCGGTTGTTCACCAGCGACATCGCGTTCAAGGAGGTACTGTCGTAGAAGTTTTGTTCCGAGCCAGAACTGCTTTCTCAGGCCCAATAGCTCTTCCTCCACTACTATAGGCTCCATCCGTTCAACCATAAGTTCTACGAAAGTCTCAAGGCCCTTTTTCTCGACGAAATCGGGAAAGTTAGCGTAGAATTCAGCAAAATCGTGCAATACCGTCCCTTTCCGAAAATAATCTTTATCCGGCTCCTCGACCAGTTGCGAGAAGAAATAATCACGGGGACAATAATCCAGTTCGTTCAGCCGGGTCTGGCTAATTGTCGTTACTTTATCCGGTTCTCTATCCACGTGATTTGCAACAAAGAAGTCTTTCCGGGGATCTCGCCTGCTGTGCTCCAGGTAATCTTCCCCCTCTTGACCCTGATCGAAACGCGAAAGATCTGGGCGAAATTCGTTGAAATAAGTGCTGGGTGTAACATCCTGGTTCATCCTTTGTTTTTGAACCATGTAGAAACCCCGTTCACCTGTTTGCAAAAGAGCCTTAAAATTATTCAAGTTTTTCCGTCGGGCCCTCTCCCTATCTTTCCACGGTTTTTTCTCTACGCTAATATCCCATTTAGTGGTCATTCCGAGATAAAAAACTATCGGTCTATCAACGTAAGCGACGGCACCGGGTTCGGCGAGTAATATCCCGCTTTCGCCCTTTTCGACTTCGACGGGAAAACTATCCAGATAATACTTAAGGTTATTCAAGTTTTTCTCGTTTACCGGTTTTGCCCAGAGTTGCAGTTCTTTTAGTATGGTCTCTATATCGCCGTCAAATTGAACCCCGTGGTCTTTCAGGGTCCCGACTGCGGCTCCAAAGTTACG
Organism: uncultured Thermotogae bacterium; assembly: GCA_964599005.1. Lineage (GTDB taxonomy): Bacteria > Bipolaricaulota > Bipolaricaulia > M55B111 > M55B111 > JAGXLP01. The sequence continues at coordinate 1,785 of CAZRDU010000029.1, read as the reverse complement.
TCCGCTCAATTGCTTTACCAGATTGTACGATTCCTTAATCTCGGACGATTCAATTTTTGCCATGTATTCCTCCGCTTTCACCCGGGAAGGGGTTGAGCCCAGCTCCCTGATTACTGGACCGGCCTCCTTGAGCTTGACCCTCTTATGGCGCAACCCCAGGCTCAGCAGGTTGATAAACGTCCTAATCATATCGGAATCCTGAAGCCTGGGCGCTACCTGAAAACTCTTACCTTCTTCGCGGAGATAAGAACGCAAAAGGGGATTGTATATACTATCGGGATGAACGATTATCCCCACATTTTCCGATTCCAGTCCACTAATGTTGTCCACTACTGAGCCCACGAGCTTATTGGCGGAAGAAAATATACGGAAGGGTGGAAGGGTCGTACTTTCGTCCTGAAATAACCTTACCCGATCAAATTCAGTCGGAAGTACCGACCTATCCAAATTATTAAACTGATATAGCCCTATAACACAGAGGTTCTCGTTTTCGGGGACTTTGAAACCTTCCATTTCCCTGTAGATATTTGGCGTACTTGTTAAAATATCCAGGATCTTACTGACCTTTTCCCTTTGAAAATCCAATATTTCAGGAAAACCATCCAGGCCTCCCGTTTCACTCCAGAAGCCAGTTGCTTCGTCAAGGAGGTAAGAAGCCTCTTTCCAGCTTAGATTCGTTCGAGTTACTGCCTCTGCAAATAGGCCCCTTTTATCTTTAAGTTCCTGGTTCTGAAACCGCTTATAGATCAAAGTTTTAGGAGTGTATGCCAGCTTTCCGATCCTCGCGGACTCAACTCGGTTGTTTATAGCATCAGCCAGGGAGGCCTCGGCGGTAAGGACGAGGCCGTACTTCTTAACTCTCCGATATATTTCATCTATATTTAAGGTTTTTTCTACCTTCAAATAGATCACCAGTTTCTCTGAAAGCAAAGTTCAGGATAAGTCAAGAACCACGCCCCAAGGATCGGGGTTCTTGACCGGCTGACAAATTATAAAGCGGTGTAAAAAAATAAATTTATATTTACATTCCTATTTCAAGAAATTAACTCTTATCCTTTTCGCCGCCTCCGAAATGCGCCCCAACTGTGATTACGGGAGCATTTACCTGTTTTATTGGTCCTGTAAACTTCTTTCCGTCAAGATTCCATTTGTTTGCGATTCCCCATAAATATTTTGCACTGGCTCGAAGAGAGATACTGGGGGTAACGACGAACTCCATTATAAGGGATGGTTGAACTCCGTAATAACGCTTGTCCAATTTGTGCCTTTTTGGAACATCCGTTAAAGCATCATCGAATGAACCAGGTATGCTCTCGGTGATTCTTAGTCCTATCGTTCCCGTTCCGGCAGTGGCTCCTGCCATCAAAGTCAACCTTTCCGTTACACTGGCACCCGCCTCAAATAATAGACCCAGATAGTTCAAAGATAACTTGCCATTTCCGTTAGAGAAAGAATTTGTCGTAGAACCCTGGTACCCTGCTCCGCCCAACCTAAAATTGTCGGTTATCTCGAAAAACCCGCTTCCGCCGGTCAAGAATATATTGGACTGGAAACCTTCGTAACCTTTACCGACGAGCTTGTCGTTCAGTCCGCCAAGGTCGAGGAAAGCGTAACCTGCTTCTCCTCGCTGCAACATCCCTTTGTCGTCTTCTTCGGCTATAGTCATGAAGCCAGTAAAGGTCAACAGGACCGAGAAAACTGCAGCAACTATCAGTTTGGGAACACGTCTGTTTTGTGGTCTCATTTTGCCCCCCTTGTAAAAAAGAAAGTCTGAAAATGTTTGAC
>CAZRDU010000028.1:14781-19623 GCA_964599005.1 uncultured Thermotogae bacterium | reverse complement strand
AGGACCAACAAGAAAGATCTGAAACGTTATATGGCTTTCGACCTGTACTTCGAAAGCGGCAGTAAGGGAGGACTATTCGACCTAACGATTTTTAACGGAGTTACAAGATGGGGAGTAAACCCTGACCTTACCGTCGAGTCGGGTATATCCATCCATAACCAAAAAGGGCCGGCCAAAATTTTCTTGAACCTGTTTCATGATTTTTAACAAAACCGTTCTAAAACAGGGGGCGCTGGTACCCTTCGGGGTCTGGCTGGATGAAACAACGGGGCCTGGCGCTTACCGGTTCACCGCACAATTTCTCGATAAAACCCAACCGGAAACGTTACCTGGCTCACTCATTCGAGATCACCGGGTCGCTTGAACTCACCCACGGAGGGTAACAAGTCCTCCGCCCCGCTCTGAGCGGCAAAGTAAAGTGATCCATCTCCGTATTCCTCGTTTACTTCATCCATAACCCGGAGCAGCTTTTTCCGCTTCCTCCGATCCGGCAAAAGCGGTTGAGAAAGGGAATCCTTTGCACGTAACTTCGAAGCCCGAACGCCAACCATGGTCGGTGTAGGGGGGAAGCCCAGCTTTTCCTTGATTTTAAGGGCAATGGAATAAATTAAATTACCGTCATCTACAAAGCGACCCGGCGTTAGCTGCTTCCCCTTTATATTGAACTCTTTATCCCTCACAACCAGCTTTACTGTACCGGCTATCAACCCTTTCTTTCGTAATCTATAGCCAACTTTCTGGGATAACTTAAACAGTACGGGAAGAGCTTTGCGCGGAGTTCTCTTGTAATCGGGAAGCGTAAGGGAGTTACCCACGGATTTTACTTCTTCTTCGTAGCTGGCGGGCAGGACCGGCGAGGGGTCCTTGCCCTGTCCCATCAGTTTAAGTCGGGCTCCGTTCACGCCGAACTCCTTTCTCAGTTCCTTTTCGGGGAAATTACCCAGCTCCGGTACCGAGTTGATACCCATGCGATTTAACCTCCGCTCTGTCCTGGAACCGATACCACAGAGTTCTGTCAGAGAAATTTCCTCCAGAACTTCCGAAATCTCCTCATCTCTGATACGGGTGATTCCGTCCGGTTTTTCCATGTCGGAGGCAAGCTTGGCCAGTAGCTTGTTTCGCGCGATTCCTACAGAACACGTAATCCAGTCCCCGAACTCTTCCCCCACCCCCTTCTTTATCTCCTCAACCAGCTCCCGCGGGGATTGGAACTCTTCCATTTTGGCGGTAACGTCGAGGAAGGCTTCATCCACGCCAAACGGTTCGAGCCTGGGGCTATAAGATCTCAGGATATCGAAAAAATTATTGGTTACCCACTCGTACCTGTCGGGGTTCCCGGGCACCAGAGTCAATCCTGGACAGATGTTCCTCGCTTTCCACGTAGCCATGGCCGATTCGACGCCACACTCCTTGGCCTCTTTCGAAGCAGCCGCGACGACGGACTTAATGGTTGGTTTTCCCGTAACAACTATTGGTCTATCCCGGAGCTGCGGGTTGGCCTGCTGCTCCACGGAAGCAAAATAGGAATCCATGTCTACATGGAGAATCGTCCGACTCATCTTGGCTGGCGCCCCTTTACCCAGAGTTTGTCGAGCTTCCACTTGAGCTTCTTTCCGTCGAAGGTGAGCTGGAAGACGTCACTGCCCGCGGTCACTGAAAAATGGTGTAGCGGGGCCTCTCCCCTGAAGGACCGATGATAAAGGTTTACCTCGTCTATTTCGTGTTTCCGTTCTCGCCAGAAAAACCACACTGGTTCGACTTTACCCGCGGAAAACTTTACGCCGACCTTTACGGGCTTATTGATTTCTTTATACATGGTTAGTAATTACAGCGTCTATTAGTTATCGCGCTTTCCGGTCCTTTTATTGTCTTTACAGGTAATCTCCCGGGCGCGGAAATCGCCACCACTGATCTCTGTCCCAGACAGGATTTTGCTGAACGGTCAAGACTAAAGTTCGACCATTATTACTCTAATAACCACAAAAATTGCATCCGAGAAACCTCTCGAACGGGATTTTTCAATTTACATCTTTCGCACCACGCCTACCACCCGGCCCCTGATCTCTACCTCCGTCGGGTCCCTGACGATCGTCTCGTAGTCGGAGTTTGCGGGCTTCAGGTGAACCTCTTCATCCATCCTGGATAGCTTTTTAACAGTGCCTTTCTCATCATTTATCACGGCTACCACTATCTCTCCCACGTCCGCCGTCGGCTGCTGGCGAACGACCAGAATATCACCCTTATGAATCCCGGCGTCGATCATCGAATCCCCGTCCACCCTGAGCGCAAATAACTCCTCCTGGTTTGGAAACATTTCGTCGAGTTCCAGTAAACCCTCGACGTTCTCCACCGCAAGCGTGGGCCCTCCGGCCACGACCGAACCAACTATCGGCAGCCCCTCCTGTTTTCCAAATAATTCCTCCGTCTTTTTCCTTATCGGCTGTATTCCTCTGGCCTCTCCGCTGGATCTAGTTATCCAGCCTTTCTTCTCCAGAGCGTCCAGGTGATCGAATACTCCTTTGGTGGAACTAATAGAAAACTCTCGTCCGATCTCCCGAATAGTCGGAGGTCGCGAAACCTTATCTATCCTTCTACAGATAAATTCCAGTATCTCGTACTGTCTCTCCGTCAAATTTTTCCTGTACATGGTTCGAAATTATCTTACTAAACTTATGTTTAGTATACAAGTTCTAAAGAGGGTTCGTTTAGTTAGAAATCAGTTGAAAAAACCTCCCCAGTTTGGTAGATTAAATGTACTGCCCGGAGGGGTGGTCGAGTGGCCGAAGACGACGGCTTGCTAAGCCGTTGCTGAGGTGAGACTCAGCCGTGGGTTCGAATCCCACCCCCTCCGCCACTTTCACACCTGTAGTTTTCCATTTTTATAAGTCTATAACCACCGATAGTAGCTTCATTTTGATTCCCCGGTTATATACTGTATTGCCACCTTGTGATGCTTACTCGGCCCCGTATTAAAGCAAATTATCAGTACCAGACAGGTGCTACAGGGTGTTCCGGCAGGATGACCTCAATCATCGCTGAACCAAACTCAGATCGGTTTAAGGGATTAGGGAATTTATCCAAACATACGTGAAAACTGAATAGCAATCATTGAACCAGCGACCGCCGGAGCGTACTATGGTTTTAAGGTTATTTAACTGGGTCTATTAAATGAAGAGGGACCGTGAGGTAAAAACTGCAAATATGACTAAAAGTTCAAATTTACTCGACAGGATAGATCAAATCCTCTCCCGGCATCGGATATGCAACTCCTGCCTGGGAAGGCTTTTTGGGCAATTGAGCCACGGTCTGACCAATGAAGAAAGAGGTAAATCACTGAGAATCAGTTCGGCGATTATCCAGGACAACCCTCCTGAGGAATCGGAAAGCTGTGAAGTATGTCAGGGGCTAACTGTCGAACTCGACGGGTGGGTCGAAAAAGCCATAGAAAGAGTTAAAAGGATAGAGTTTGAAACTTTCCTCTTTGGGACACGATTGAAGGAAAAGCTACTCGATAACCAGAAGGCCCTGGAAAAAGAATTCGAATTGAACAATTCCGAGGATTTCAGCCATGCCATCAATAGAAAACTCGGCAAGAAGTTTCGCGATAGGTTATACGATAAAAGTAGAAAGGTCGAAGCCGATTTCGAGGCACCGGACCTGACCGTTCTAATCGATTTTTGCTCGGAGGAAGTTGAGCTCGATATAAGACCGGTTTACTTTTACGGGAGATATCGAAAGCTTGTCAGAGGGATTCCCCAGACGGTATGGCACTGTAACCACTGTCGGGGCGTCGGCTGTGAAAGGTGTTCTTATACGGGAAGGGAGTACGATGATTCAGTAGAAGAAAGAGTTTCCGAGCCATTGAGAAAGGCAGCGAAGGGAGAATCAACGGTCTTTCACGGAGCGGGCCGGGAGGACGTGGATGTTTTAACCCTCGGTCGGGGTAGACCATTCGTGGTCGAGGTCAAGGAACCAAAAATAAGGAAGCTAGATTACGACAGTGTAGTCGAAGAAATCAATGATAGATCATCCGGAGTTGTAGAGATCAGAGAGCTAAGAAAAGTAACAAAAAACGCGATCAAAACGGTAAAGCAATCGGAGCTGGACAAAATTTACCGGATCAAGCTCGAACTGGGTGATCCCGTGAAGGAGGGTCGTTTTAAGGAAGCTCTAAGCCAAATGGAGGGGAGGATATTCCAAAGAACCCCGGAAAGGGTTTCTCACAGGCGTGCTGCAAAAGTCAGGGTTCGAAAATTAAAAGACACGACTGTTGCCCGGTTATCCGAGTGTCAATATCAGGTTGATCTATTGGCGGAAAGAGGTCTTTACATAAAAGAACTCTTTTCCGCTCACCGGACCGTCCCGTCCTTGACAAAATTGCTCGGAACTTCGGTTGATGTGGAACAACTGGACGTCCTGGATATACCGGGCACTCTCGAAGAAAAGAACCAGAAAGACCTGAATAAAAAGGAATACACTTATAATAAGACGATTGATGACAATACCCTCACCAGGGTGGGATAAACTCGGTGAGTTCTGGTGAAAACGTTGAAAAAACTTATATTAAGGATTATTAGGTTCTACCAGAAAGCGATATCGCCCGGCCTTCCCGATACCTGCAGATTCTACCCATCCTGTTCCGAATACAGCAAACGGGCCGTCCAAAGACATGGCCCGATAAAAGGAATTTATCTTGGAATCAAGAGAATACTGCGATGCCATCCATTAAATTCCGGTGGGTTTGATCCCGTACCCGGGACGGACGACGAAGAAAAGGAATGGTCAAGAGTAGATCAAGACCAGTAGTTTTTTACCGTTTTTGCTATTCAGTCACCACTTGTG
>CAZRDU010000028.1:0-14704 GCA_964599005.1 uncultured Thermotogae bacterium | reverse complement strand
TATCGGGTCCTTTAAGTCCAAAAGTTCTTCAATCACTTCTTCGTAAGATCCTTCCTCCAGGAGACCCTCCAGCCTCTCCTTTCTGGACTCGACTGCCTGCCATAATTTCCGTTCTTCCTCCAGCTGGAATAGATCGGGGGAAAACTCTCCCTTTTCCGCGCCTTCGGTAATGTTTACCAACCTGGTAAAAGAGTCGACGATTTCATTCATTTCTGGTCTTTCCTTGTATTCCACCAGGGCCCTGGCCTTCAGGTAGGTATCGAGAGGCTCAAGATTTTGACCGGAATTTACCGCATTAACGATATCATAGGGGACTCCATAAGCTCTTTCCAAAACGCGGTCGATTCTTTCTTCAAAGTAACGCTTAAGTCTTTTAGCTGTATTTTCCTCTCCGTCGAACTGATAAAGAGAGTCGACAAAACTGATTAGGGCGGATAGATCCAGGGAAATCTCGCGATCGATCAGAGTCCTAATTATTCCGTCGGTTTTTCTTCTCAGCCCGTAGGGATCACTGGTCCCGCTCGGCTCTTCTCCGATGAGGAAGGAACCAAAAAGGGTATCGATTTTATCGGAAATACTTGCAACGATACCAGTCCTGGATTTCGGGGGTTCATCAGATGATTTTCGCGGCAAGTAATGTTCTTCTATTCCATTTACCACCGCTTCAGGCTCTCCGTCCATTTCAGCATAGTAAGCGCCGATCGTCCCCTCGAGCGAGGGAAATTCATCTACTACTTCCGTAACCAGATCGGCCTTGCTCAACAGAACAGTTCTTTCCGCTATTTGGGGTTCAAGACCTTCCAGGTCCTCCGAAAAAGTTTTTGATATCTCTTTCATCCTCTGAACCTTATCCCAGATAGACCCCAGTTCTTCCTGAAATGTAACTGTCTTCAGGTCTTCCAGGTATTCTTCAAGTCGTTGTTCGCGGTCGTGTCTGTAGAAGAACATAGAATCTCGCAGTCGAGCGTATATTACTGATTCGTAGCCACGTCGTACTTGATCCGCCTTCTCCGGTGAACCATCGCGAAAACCAATAAAGGAAGCAACCGGTTCTCCGGAAGAATTTACGAGAGGGATTAACCTTGCTTCACCTGTAAGAGTCTTGAATAATAATTCCGGCGGTAATTCCAGATAATCTTCCGGGAAACTACCACTAACGATACTTGGATACTCCAGGCTATTCGCCAGTAAGTCCACAAAGTCTTCACCAGCGGCCTGGTTTACCCCGAGTTCCTCCGTTTCTTCAACTAATTGAGCAACAAGACGGTCCTTTCGCTCGTCAGGATCAGGGATTACATAGTTTTCTCTGAGTAAATCCTGATAATTATCAGTGCTATCCAGTTCGAACCTGACTCGGCCGTGAAATCGATGTCCGCGAGTCTCTCGGCTGGATGCTACGTCTCCAATCTTCATATCCACAAGCTGATCGCCCAGCAGACAGACTACCCACCTTATCGGCCGGATAAATTGTACACCGGAGTCATCCCAGCGCATCTTCTCGGGCTGCTCGATGTTTTTAACGACCTCGGGTAATAATTCCGGAAGCAACTCCCGCGCTTCACTGCCCTCAATTTTTTCCTCGACAAAAAAATACGTTCCGTCTCCGGTGTCCTCCAGATAAAGGTCTTCCCTGGTCAAACCATGACCCTCTGCAAATTTTCTCGCGGCAACCGTGTAATTCCCGTCTTCGTCAAGACCTATACCTTCCGGGGGGCCCCTGTGTTCTTCCACCCTATCTTCTTGTTCTTCCTGCAGCCCCAGAACCTTCACCGCCAGACGTCTTGGTGTATAAAAAAGTTTAATTTCACCAAAACCCAGCCGAGCCTCTTCCAGTTGGTCTTTTAATCCCTTCCGAAAGCTTAAAGCTATATCCGGTAAATCCGCGGGAGGAATCTCTTCGGTACCCAGTTCAAATAATAGGTCTTCGCTCATCCGGAACGTCCTCCAGAGTTTCAACGTAATTCTTGGCAACACCTTCGGCGAGGTCTCTTATCCTTGCAATGTATTTTTCCCTTTCAGTTACGCTTATAGCGTTGCGCGCCAGCAATAAATTAAAATAGTGCGCGGCTTTCAAGGTCATGTCATAGGCTGGATAAAACATATCTTCCTCCAGGCACATTTTCGCTTCCTTTTCGGCTATGTTAAACAGATCCCGATTGTCATCGACGCCTGCAATATCGAAATTATAGGAGGAAAATTGACGCTCTTTCTCTTTGAACACACGACGGTAGGTAAATTCATCGTTCCACTGCAGGTCGTAAACGCTTTCCCTGCCCTGAATAAAAGTAGCTATCCTTTCCAGCCCATAAGCAAGTTCAACACAGACGGGATCCAGATCTATTCCCCCAACCCTCTGGAAATAGGTAAACTGGGTGATCTCGAGGCCGTCAATCCAGACTTCCCACCCGGTACCCCTGGCGCCAAGTGAAGGCGACTCCCAGTTGTCATCAACAAACCTGACGTCGTGATCGCCAAGGTCTATACCTATATGTTCCAGGCTATCCAGGTAAAGCCTCTGACTCTCCTCCGGTGGCGGCTTGAGTATTACCTGGTATTGATGGTGAAGTCGAACTCTAATCGGATTCTTTCCGTATCTACCGTCCGGAGGTCTTCGGCTCGGTTCCACGTAACCAACTTTCATCGGATCGGGACCCAGCGAGCCAAAAAACGTACCGGGGTTAAAGGTTCCGGCACCCGTCTCCACGTCGTAAGGCTGGAGGATCAAACAGCCCTGGTCTCGCCAGTACTCCTCAAGCCTGGAAATTAAATCTTGGAGATTCATACGTCAATTCCGGATTTCGTCCTTTGCGATTTCAACCAGGTGATCAAAAGTATCGGAATCCCTAACGGCAATATCCGCGAGCATTTTTCTGTTAATGTCGATATCGGCTTTGTTCAGCCCGCCCATGAACTTAGAGTAAGAAAGACCACGGTTCGTCGAAGCCGCTCCTATCCTTGTAATCCATAACTTTCTAAAGTCGCGCTTCTTCCTCCGTCGATCAATATAGGCGTTTTTCAGCGCCTTCATTACCGATTGTTTTGCTATTTTGTAACAATTCCGCCTTTTACCGTAAAATCCCTTGGACCGCTTAAGAATTTTCTTCCTTGATTTTAACCTTGAATTACCTCTTTTTACCCTAGGCATAAATTACCTCCGAGATTAGCTAAAGAGCTACTCTAGATATTTAATCCTAAGACGCGAGCAATTTTTCCAGATTCTTCTTAGTTTTCCCTTTGACCTTTTTGTCCTTGCGCGCGTCCCGCTTGTTACCAGGTTTCTTTTTCGTGTTTTTGTGCCCGTAACCAGATTTTTTGTGAGAAAGATTACCGTTCTTCGATTGTTTAAACCTTTTTGCAATTCCTTTGTGAGTTTTCTGTTTTGGCATTTTAATCTCCTCCCGGTTTTAACAACATCTGTACTACTTGACCTTTCTGGGTTGGTTTCTGATCAACTGTACCAACTTCCTGGACTTCCTCTTCAATATCGTTAAGGAGATCGTATCCTTTGTCCTTGTGGGCCTTTTCCCTTCCCCGAAAGAATACAGTTGCTCTAACCTTATGTCCGTCTTCCAGAAAATCCTTAATGTGATTTACCTTTGTATTAAAATCGTGTTCCTCTATTTTAATCGAAAACTTTATCGTTTTTAACTTCTTTTTCTTCTGCTGCTTCTGCTTCTTTTTCTTCTGCTGATACTTGTACTTTCCGTAGTCAAGAATCTTTGCTACGACCGGATCCGCTTCCGGCGCAACCTCCACCAGGTCTAAATCCCTCTCTTCAGCCTCCTTCAGTGCATCTTCCAGATTCATGACGCCAATCTGCTCTCCCTCTTTATCTATAACCCTTACCTCTCCAGCTGTAATTTCGTGATTAACTCTAGTTTCGTTAGAGATTTTTTCCCTCCTCGAGATATGCTGATATGCGATTCATACTTCTTCCGACACGGTCCGATAGAGACCCTTTTTCACGATGAACTCAAAAACTTCCTCAGGCACCATACCGTCCACGGACTCTCCTTCAACAATCCTTTCTCTGACTTCCGTGGAAGAAAGAGAAATCTCGCTCATATTTAAAAACCTCAAATCTTTTCCCTGAAAAATATCTTTCTCAAAGTCACCCTCAAGTATACCCCCGCGCGGTGCCACAATGAAGGGGCAACTGTTCAAAAGCCTTTCAGGACTTTTCCAAGTGTCAATATTTATAAGGTTATCCGCTCCAACGATAAAGGCTATGTCATCGTACACCTGTTCCATTTCCCGCAAAGTATCAATTGTATAAGAAGGCCCTTCCCTGTTTATCTCCACCGGAGAAACTTCAAGGCTTGGCTTACCCTCAATTGCAAGATCTACCATTTCATATCGTAAATTTGCAGGCGTCATCCCTTTTTCCGTTTTATGCGGAGGGTGTTTTGACGGTATCAATATTACTTTATCAAGATCTTCCTGAACCAGAGACTGCCTTGCAACTTCTAAATGAGCATTGTGAATGGGATCAAAAGTCCCCCCAAACAGGCCAACCCTAGAAGACGAGCTCAAACTCGGTGCCTCCAATCTCGACGATACTTCCGCTTTCGGCTCCTTTTTCTTTTAACTGACTGATAACTCCCCGTTTTTCCAACCTACGATGAAAATAATCCGGGGCATCTTCCGTAGAGAAATCGAGTTTCTCCGCCAGTTTTTCTATCTCCTTGCCCTCTACGACGAATTTTTCCCCTTCCTCCCTCACCCGAAAACCCTTTTCGCCATCAAAGCTATAAACCTTGTACTTACCGCCGTTATCTTCATCCTGAACCATGTCTTCTTTTTCCGTTTCCTCCAGGACGTTATAAATAACCTTTATCAGGTCATCTAACCCCTCTCCGGTTGCGGCGGATACGGGATACAACTCTATTCCCTCTTCCTCAAAACTTTCCTTTTTCCGGCTTACTTCCTCGGAATCAATCAGGTCGGTTTTATTTCCCACAACCACTTCCGGCTTCTTTTTCAGGGAACTGTCGAACTCCCGTAGCTCCTTCCGGAACACTTTCCAGTCTTCCAGCGGATCCCTGCCTTCAATGCCGGAAATATCAACCATGTGGACGAGGGCTCTGGTCCGGGATAAATGTCTCAAAAATTTGTCTCCCAAACCCCGTCCCTCATGCGCTCCTTCGATGATCCCCGGTATATCGACCGCTACAAAATCATTCCACTCATCCACCGACACTACACCGGGATGTGGATCAATTGTGGTAAAATGGTAATTGCCAATTTTTGGCTTCTGGGCGGATATTTTTGAGATCAAAGTGGACTTTCCGACGTTGGGAAACCCAACTATACCGACATCCGCAAGCAGGCGAAGTTCCAGTTTAAGATACCTTTCTTCCCCTTTTCCTCCCCACTCTCTCAGCCTCGGGGCAGTATTTCTGGAAGAGGAGAAGGCCTTATTGCCGCGCCCACCTGTACCGCCTTCTGCTATAAGTATTTCCTGGCCAGCTTCTTTAAAATCAATCAATTTTTCTTCTGTTTCACCGTCGAAGATTATTGTTCCGACGGGAACTTCTATATAAAGATCTTCTGCAGACTTCCCTGTTTTCTCCTGCGTTCCCCCTTTTTCACCGTTATCGGCTGTAAATGTATTTTTCCTTTCAAATCTCAACAGGGTATTTATGCTCTTATTTGCACGGAGGTAGACATCTCCCCCATCCCCGCCATTTCCACCATCGGGTCCTCCATGACGCCGACCAGGCTGATGTTCAAAGCTAATAATTCCGTGCCCACCGTCACCCGCTTTTACCGTGATCGTAGCTTCATCCACAAACATGAGCTTGTCCTAAGTCACCGATGCGCACGAAAGGGGATAGAAACTTCTAGGAAGGATTAACGACACTGATGTACTTTTCACCCGATCCCTCGAATTTAACGTATCCGGCCTCTTTCGCAAAAATAGTATGGTCTCTTCCCATGCCGACGTTTTCTCCCGGCTTATACTTAGTCCCACGCTGTCGTACTATAATGTTCCCCGGCTCAACCCACTCGCTACCAAATTTTTTGACACCAAGTCGTTTTCCGGCCGTATCATGAACGTTCTGCGTTGAACCACTACTTACTTTGTGAGCCATATTACCACCCTCGTAATTTAATTAGATATGTTATCTATTCTAACTTTAGTATATGGTTGTCTATGACCAAGTTTTCTTCTCTGACCTTTCCGCTTTTTGTAGGTAAATACGGTCACCTTTTCCTCTTTTCCCTCTTCCAGAATTTCTCCCTCGACAACTGAATCCTCAAGATAAGGTTTGCCAATGCTTACTCCCTCTTCCTCTTTTACCAGCAAAACCTTATCAAACTCAACTAACTCACCGGCTCCCTTCCCTTTTATCTTTTCTACCTTAAGTTCGTCCTGTGGTGAAACTCTATATTGTTTGCCGCCTGTTTCTATAATTGCGTACATTGTTTCCTCCAAGTATTCTAATTTACTTTTCCAGTGATTTTCAACCCTCTGCCCCTATCCCTGCTAAACCTTTATTCTACTATTCTACCTCTGCACCGGGTTCCAGATCCTTGTCCAGTGTAAGAAGAGCAAGCTCTTCCCCTTCAGCCGCCAGAAGCATACATTCGGATTTCTCTCCATGTATTTCCGCCGGCTCGAGATTAGTCAAAACAACTACCTGCCTGTCTTCCAGTTCTTCTAACTCGTAATGTTTCTTCAGGCCGGATACAGTCTGTAGCTGCTCTTCCCCCACATCTACCTGGATCTTATATAATCTATCGGCACCCGGCAATTCTTCTACCTCAACTATCTTTCCCGCCCTCATGTCGAGAGCGTTAAAGTCGTCAAAGCTAACAGTACTCTTGCTCATAACTTTTTCTTCCTCCGTTTCTTTTGTTTTTTCAGCCACCTTTTCCTCGTATTGATCCTTGAGGACATCGATATCTTGTTTTTCCAGGAGCGGGCTGGGCTCGTTCAACTCGCCTTCCGGTGTTTTGGTTATATCTTCCCAGTTCGGGTCTTTGAGATCAAATATTTCGTAGACCTGTCTAGAAAACGAGGGGACAAAAGGCTCAAGCATGATTGAGATTGCCCTGGCAACCTTCAGGCTGGATTTTACCACGTCGGCGTCGCCGGACTCCCAGGGTTTTTTCTCCTGAAAGTACCGGTTACCAAAGTTAGCAAGGTCGCATATTGCCCTCAGGGCAGATGACAGGCCACCCGATTCCACGACCGATTCTACTTCGGAAAGGGTATCTTCAATCCGCTTTTCCACGGCATCCTCGACTCTGCCTTCGGGTATGGAACCATCGAACCTCGAATGCGTAAAAGACGTCACACGATTGACGAAGTTACTGACGTTATCAATAAAAATATTATTGACGGCCTTATCAAGTTCTGACCAGGAAAACTCGACGTCTTTTTTCTCCGGTCTCTGGAATATCAAATAAAACCGCCAGAAGACCGGATCCATCAAATCAGTAGCATCATCGGCAAACAGTCCGACTCCTTTGCTTTTTGAGAAGGACTTTCCTCCTACCCAGTTCAGGTACTCTCCGGCACTTATCTGGTCCGGCAAATGGTAACCCTGGCCCGAAGCAAGAAGCTGTCCGGGAAACAAGAGGGTATGGAAAGGTATATTGTCTTTTGCAAGCGTATAAACCTGTCTGGCGTCGTCCGACATCCAGTAATCCTCCCAGGTCTCGTCGCTTTCGTTCTTCTCAAAATACTCCATAGTGGCTGAAACGTATCCAAGCGCGGCCTCGGCCCAGACGTAAATCACTTTTTCCTCGGCCCCAGCAAAAGGAGCGGGAATACCCCAATCAATGTCCCTAGTAATTGCACGCGGCTCCAGTCCGTCTTTGAGCATCTGATCAGTAAACCTTTTGACGTTGTCCTGCCAGCCTTCGTAGTTCTTTTCGACGTACTCTTCCAGCCTGGGTTGCAACTTCTCCAGGTTTATATACCAGTGTCTGGTCTCCTGAAACTCTATATTGGCTCCCCCACAGATAGCACAATTAGGCTGACGCAATTCTTCCGGTTCCAGCAATGCTCCACAGCTATCACACTGATTCCCATGTGCTTCTTGAGCCCCGCATTCCGGGCAAGTGCCTTCGATAAACCTGTCCGCCAGGAACCTCTGACAATCATGACAGAAAGCTCGTTCTTCTACCTCAGAAAAAATGTAGCCTTCCTCGTCCATCTGACGGTGAATTTCCTGGACGAATTTCTCGTGTGTCGGGTTCGTCGTTATCGTATAGTTGTCGAATTCGATATTGTAATCCTCAAGGATATCAAGAATTTTCTCGTGAGTCTCGTTAGCCAGTTCTTCCGGCTTCATGTCACGTTTCTCGGCTTCGAATTCGATCCTCGTACCGTGGGCATCGGAACCCGAGACGTAAAGCACGGGATGTCCCTTCAATCTGTAATAACGAGAAAAAACATCCCCTGATAACAGAGAAGTCTGGATATTCCCCAGATGGGGGATACCAGATGCGTAAGGCCAGGCGCTACAAATTAAAACGTTCTCTTTTTCACTCATTAGGTATAATTTCCCCTTATCGATAAAGTTCTAAGTACCGTTAGAAGGCAGGTATTATAACTCCCAGATTTTAGTACAAGATAGCTGATATTACAAGCCATAGGGGGTCGGAGCACGGGCTCTTATCTCTCTCCTGTATCGACACCGGACAATCTCTCTTCTCCAGAATAGATAGACATCCTGTTCCCCCGTACAAAGCCAATCATAGTCAACCCGGATACACGGGCAGTTCTCATCGCAAGAGTGGTTGAAGCGGAACGGGAAACAACGATCGGAATCGAACTTCGTACCGCCTTTAAAACCATCTCCGAGGACAGGCGTCCGCTCGTAAGCAAGATGAGATCGCTCAGCTCCAGGCCATTCATTACTGCTTTTCCAATTACCTTGTCTATGGCATTATGACGACCGATATCCTCGGCCAAATACAGTAATTCGTCGTTCGAAGCCAGAGCAGCTGTATGCGAGCCTCCCGTACGGCGAAAAAGATCCGATCTTCGCTGCAGTTGCTTCATCAATCCGGTTATCACATCCGGTCTAAATCTTGAATCACCATCTTCTTCTACTTCAACGCCCTCCAGCCGTTCCAGTACCGCGCTGGCTCTTCCACAGCTCGAGGTAAGCGCACGCTTCCTCTGGAAGTACTCTTCAAGCTCAACTCGTTCGGACTCCAATCGGACATCTACCCTTTTGCCCTCTTCCTGGAGGATTATTTCTCCAACCTCACCGGCGCCACCTATTATTCCTTCGGATCTTAAAAACCCGACGGCAAGTGCTTTCCGGTCTGCCGGGCTGGATAACATAGTCACTACTTCTTCCCCGCGGACCGAAATTTCCAGAGACGACTCCACCACTATATCGTCTCTTATCGTTTTCGCCTCTCCTTTTTCCCACCTGGTTATTTCCAGCTCCTCGTATTTAGCCACTTCCTAACCTCCTTGGAAAAACTTCATGATTCGGATCCATTTTAAGTTTAGGAAAAACTCCGCCGTTTTTCCCCACCGATCTCTCTTTTGTCCATTTGATCGCTATCGGTTATTATTTACCTCAGGATTAAAACATGACTTCATCAAAAGAGGTGGGTAAAGTGGAAAAACATGGTTTGGTCTTTTTCCTGACAACGTTTCTTATTCTGATTTTAAGTATTATCGGTTTCGGACAGGAAAAGGGGACAACGCCGAACGGGATAATTCCTCGCCCGCCCGACACTTCCGCCCTTCAGGTAAATCTGGAGACTACAAAATCCCGGTACCGGCCTGGTTCGGAAATCGAAATCAGGTACGAACTCAACAAAAAGGCCTACCTCTATATTTACAACATAGACGTAAATGGAAAAGTTCATCTACTTTTCCCCAATAAGTACGATCAGGACAACTACCTTAGCGCCGGAAAAGGCAAACTACCCGGAAAAGGTTATAGCTTTCTTGCCGGGGAAAAACAGGGGGGAGAATACCTCCAGGCGATCGCAAGTAAGAAGCCGCTGAAACTGTTTTCCTCAATTGATTCGGAAAGATTTAAGCAGGACCCCTTCCCGCAAATTTCTAGCGACCCCGAGGCATTTGCTCAAAGTGGAGAAGAGGAGATTAAGTCCGATCTGGATTCTGGGGAATGGGCAACAAGCTGGACCTCAATTGAAGTAACGAATAAGTTGTCGAAAATAACGGTTAACTCTATCCCCTCAAGGGCGGAAATTTACGTCGATGGTGAGTTAGTCGGCAGGACACCGGGAACGTTTTCCGTGACTCCCGGAGAAATAGAACTAAAATTAAAACTGAATAACTATGAAACCTGGAGAGGAAAGCTCAATACCGTTCCCTACGGAAAGAAAACCATCTCAAAAAATCTCGAGCCAACTCGGATAACCTGGGTCAAAATTAGTTCCAGCCCCTCTTCCGCCGATGTTTATGTTGATGGAAACTTCCGGGGCCAGACCCCTGTTCGGCTCGCCTTAAACAGCGGGGAACGCGGGATAGTAATCGAAAAGAAGGGTTACAAAACGTGGAAAAAGGAAATAGATATAGACCCACAACTAAACAATGACCTCAAAGCAAAGCTGTCCAGAGTCGTCTCCAACAAATTATCCGTTACCTCCAACCCTTCCGGGGCTAAAATCTTCATCGACGGGAAGTATCGGGGTCAAACACCCCGAGAGTTAACTTTGAACGAGGAAAAAGTAAGCCTAACTATAGAAAAAGACGGGTATCAAACCTGGAAGAGAAAAGTAAAAACGCCCGGAACAGTTGAGGCCACTTTATCATCGATTAACGAAGACCGAAAACCTAAAGCGTCCGACAGTGGTTTTGTTTCTCTCGCGTTAAATGCGGGAGGGTTTCCGGAGAACTCATTCTCATTCGGTACGGAACTAACGATAAATAGCTTTGTTTTGGGTAGTTCTTTGAGAAATACCGGTAGCTCGGAACTTCCCGAGAAAATTAATTGGGTTGAAAGACCTACCGGCGGAGGGGAAGAAACGCTAAACTATGGCCCGGAATGGGAGATTTACCTCGGCTATGAGCTGAAAGCACCCTTCAACCTGAACCTCCGTTTCGGGCCGGGCGTCGCCCTGCAACCTCAAGCAAACCTTATCCCGCGTGATTCGGACAGTTCATCTTCGGTAAGGCCAACAATTGTGGTTGCACGGGACGCGTACTTCTCATTGGCGACCAATTTAACCCTCCACGCAGGCATAAGTACCTCCCGGAAAGGATACTCGCTGGATCTCCTCTACCACAACAGACGCGGTTTCGTACTGGGTCTCGGTTATAATTTTTAACGAGATTTTAATATTTCCTTAATAGTTTTATAATATGAACAGGAAAATTCTCGTAGTAGATGACGATAGGGAGCTTGTTGATTTTCTCGAAGATTATTTAGAAAAGGACGGCTACACCGTAACAGGGACGCACAACGGGAAAGACGCCCTGGAGATATTCCGCAAGCGAGAATTTGACCTTGTCGTCCTGGACCTCATGCTTCCCGAAATGGATGGTTATAACGTCTGTAAGAGGATGAGACGTGACTCAGAAATCCCGATAGTAATGCTGACCGCCAGAACTTCCGACGAAGAAAAAATAAAAGGACTTGACCTCGGAGCGGACGATTATTTGACGAAACCGTTCAGCCCCGGGGAACTGCTTGCCAGGATAAGGGCTGCGCTCAGAAGAGTCGAGGACGAAGACCAACCTCAGGAATTAACCTTTGGCAATCTATCCGTAAATTTCCCAAAAAAGGAAGTGCTACTCGACGGCGATCCAGCGGATGTTACCCCGACGGAATTCAAAATCCTGGCAGCTCTTTTGAAGCAACCCAATAAAGTGTTTTCCAGAACCCAGCTGATCCACGCCGCACTGGGCTACGGTTATGAAAGCTTCGAAAGAACTATAGACGTACACATTAAACATCTGAGGGACAAGATCGAGCCCGACCCGAAAAACCCGACTTATATAAAAACCGTCTTCGGCATGGGTTATAAGTTTGACTCCACGGGAAAGGAAGGAGGGAGCGAAGAATGATTTACAGCATACGCTGGAAAATGCTGGTCGGTTTCATCCTCATAGTCGCTCTTTCCATCGGTACCGTTGCCTTTGTCGCAAACCGCGCAACTAAACGAGAATTTGATCGTTATATCACCCAGGATCAGGCATTAAAGTATCAGCGCCTGGCCCTGATCCTTTCCAGCTACTACGAAGAAACGGGAAGCTGGAAGGGGGTTCAGAAATTAATCGATAAGATAAAGAAGACCTATCAGAGTCGAATCGTCCTGGCCAACGACGAAGGAACTATAGTCGGCGACACTACCGGAGAAATGACGGGGATGATCCCGGATGAAGCGTTAAATTTGAAGATCGCGACACTCGGGGAGACGGATAACCCCAGCGGTTTTCTCTACTTGAAAGACCGAAAACGCTCTGCCCTGGAAAAGATTTTCCTTTCATCGGTCAACCGATCAATTACCCTGGCTGCAATTATTTCAGTTCTGGGGGCAATCCTTCTCACCGCGATCTATTCGAGAAGAACCCTAAATCCGATTCAGGAGATTACTTCCGCGGCGGAAAAGATAAAACGAGGAGACCTTGACCAGGAAGTCAAAGTAACCTCTCGTGACGAAGTCGGAGAGCTTGCCTCCGCTTTCAACTCCATGGCGGAGGAGTTAAAACAACAGGAGAGGTTGAGAAAAAACATGGTTAGTGACGTTGCTCATGAGTTAAGGAGCCCTCTGACCAAGTCCCACGGTTACCTGGAAGCGATAAAGGAAGGAAGCATGGAACCTGACGAAAAAGTTATCGATTCACTTTACAGGAATTCCAAACTATTGAAGAAGCTTGTCGACGATCTTCACGATCTCGCAATGGCCGAAGCAGGGAACTTGAACCTGGAAAAACAACCTGTTCTGCTGGATGATATAATTTCTCGAGCTGTCGAATCAATCAATGTCAGCCTGGAGGAGGGGGATCTGGAGCTTGATATTGACTCCTCAGAAGAAGTGCTATTAAATGTAGACCCGGATAGAATACACCAGGTCCTGCAGAACCTTCTCGACAATGCAATCAATCACAGCGACCCGGGCGGGCAAATTAAAATAACGACTCGGCTCAAGGAGGAGTCCATCGAGGTCAGCGTTTCCGACAATGGAGAAGGTATTCCAGAGAAAGACCTACCACATATCTTTAACCGTTTTTACCGAGTAGATCACTCTCGTTCTCGCGGTACCGGGGGAACGGGCCTGGGCTTAACTATATCAAAGGAGCTAGTCGAGGCCCACGGAGGGAGCATCGACGTCAGAAGTGAAAGAGGCAAAGGTACCACTTTTAGCTTCAGTTTGCCTCGCAAAAAACAAAGCAAAAATTGATCTCAGAAATAAAGGACTTCATCCAGCACAATTTATAATATCGAAGCGAAATTCAGAACGAACCCTCATATTTTTTGTCTTAAAACCCTTAGATCTTTAACATTGGATGGGTGATTTTCATGGGTAACCAAAAAAAGGAGTCTCCGCCTGTAAAGATTTTTTTTACGAGTTTAATTTCCTTACTACTTTTCATTGCTTTTCTATTCCCTGCTCACTCGGCTCAAGAAGAGGAAAAAAACACGGTCGCCACAGTTAACGGAGAAAAAATCACCTCGGATCAGCTTTCGGAAAGAGCCCAGATCTTCCGGATATTTATGGCGTTAAAAAGCGTTCCCGAGTTCGCGGAATTCCTCATGGAAACGAAGGAAGGCGAAGAAGTTTTGGATACATATAGAGACTACGTACTGGAAAAACTGATAGAAGAAGAGCTAATTCTACAGGAGGGGGAAGAACGTGGAATTAAGGTCAATAGTAAGGAAATTGAAGAAAGACTATCTACAATAATAGACAGGACCGAGGAGGTTTCCAGCAAAAAAGAACTACTCCAGAAGTTAAAAAAGGATCAACGAACACTTCACGATCTCAAAAAAGAAATTTACCGGAAACTTGCAAGAGAAAAATTAAAAAAGAGAATCGTCGAGGACGTAAGTGTAAGCGAGTCGGAAATAAGACAATACTACGAGAAAAACAAGGACTCTTTCAGAGATGCCGGACAAAATATCCCGCCTCTATCGGAAGTCAAAGCACAGATTAGGGAAAAATTGAAAAAGGATAGAAAAGACGCACTCTGGCAGAAGTGGGTCAAAAAAATAAAAGCAGAGGCAATAATAGTAAAAAATCTTACGGATAAATCTGAATAGATCGTCCGGTCAAAAAAATACTGCTTCTCGTGCCGTTACTATCCGGTTGATCGAGTTCTTTGTGAACTTTCTCTTACAATTTTGACCTCTGCGCTGCTCGCTAAATTTAACGCCCCCGGTTTACCAACAGTAACCTTTACTTTTTCAACCCTTTTATAGCTCAGGGCAATTCGAGCAATCTCCTCGGCCAGCGCTTCAATCAATTGGAAATTGGACTCGTCAACCATTTCTACTATCTTTTCCTTCAGCTGGCTATAATCAACCGTATATTGCAGTTCATCGGTTATCCCCGCCTTTTTCACGTCGGTGAACAGAGTCAGATTCAGCAGCAACTCCTGCCTGGTTTCTCTTTCATAATCTTCAGTTCCGATTATTGCCCGAACGGAAAGATCATTTATTTTTATTCTATCCTGTTCTTCCATGAAAAATCGCTCCTGGTATCAGCCTTCGAGTTCATGAAGCAGGTTTCTCCCTCCATCAACGTACAAGAT
>CAZRDU010000027.1:0-20109 GCA_964599005.1 uncultured Thermotogae bacterium | reverse complement strand
GGCAAATATTGCTAAAGTATAAAGTATCCGTTAGCCTTGTACAACTGAATTAGTACGAGCAAATTAGGGGGTTACTTTGCAAGTAGGTCGTAAGACGACGACTTTTCTATCCATAGTTCTTGGACTTGGGGTGCTGGGCGCCATACTGGCTTTTATCGGTCCAGCCAAGGTAGCTCAGCAGATTTCTGCTCTAGGCTGGGATGGGTTTTCCCTGATGATTGCCGCTATTGTCCTGACTTTCTTCTTCTGGACGCTTGCCTGGGTAATTGTGATGAAGGGTTACGGGGTTGTTGCTCCGTTTAGTTTGAGCTTCTGGGCGAGAATAGGCAGTTTTGCCGTTAGTTTCCTCACTCCGTCACTGCATTTTGGAGGAGAGCCGGTTAGGGCTCTGGTAATTGAAAGGGAGAGCGATTCATCTTACAGCAGGGTTTTTGCTACCATAGTTGCAGAGCGGATAACCATGATGACCGCTCTGGTTGCGGTGATTCTCCTGGGAGCGCTGCTGGGTGTTTATGGTACTTTGCCTTCGGACACTCTGGTGTATCTAATTTTGATTTCGTTGTTATTCGTCAGTCTGGTATCGGTTTTAATTTATAATTTTTACGGAAAACTATTTCTCTTCACCAGATTTGCCGCTTTCTTAAAGAGGAAGTTGCCCTGGACAGAACTGCTGAAAAAGGTGGAAGACACGGCAAGGCATCTGGAGAAAGAGATAAGTATGGCTTTCGGGCAGCATATAAAGCATACACTTGGTGCCTTCGCCCTGGATCTGGTTGCAACGGTATTTATGTTCATTCGGCCCCAGATATACTTTTATTATACTCAGGGCAGGGTTTTTTCAATTATCGAACTTACGTTGCTGTTCGCGATGATATCCGTCCTCTCGTCTTTCTTCTGGATTACACCGGGGGGTATAGGGGTCTCTGAAGGTGGTTTTATAGGAATCTTCGCTCTTTTTGGAATTAGCGGAAGTGAAGCAGTTGCCTATTCGTTCTCCGTAAAAGTTATTCAGCTGTTTTTCGTTGGACTTGGTCTGGCGCTTCTGGCACATTACGGCATAATGAATTTGTTGTTCGAGAGTAGAAAGGAGAGCTAGGTAACGACAACCGACCGGGAAGATCAAACCACACTCTCGAACGGGGATCTTCTTTTTGCCGACTTTGTGGATAATCAAATGCCCGGGAAAGTGGTTATCAATGTGGGAATCCCGTTTACGTTTAAGTAAAGTCATTTCACGCACCCTGGTTGTGTTAATTGGTTTCTTGCTTATCGTTGTTTCCGCAGGAGTCCGGTCGTCGGGTGCGACACTATCAGTCAGTTACCCCGATTCCACTTTGATTTACAGTTTCGGGCTGGAAACTGTCGAGGTAGGTCTGACTCGCGGGTCCGGGGGAGATTTTGGCATCGGTCTTGCGCCTGGAAAGGAATGGGCTCTTTCCTGGGCCAACATTGACTTTAAGCCTTTCGTTTCTGGTAACCCCTCGGTACGTGATGGTTTCGATTTGTCCGGACTCACGGGGGGCGTTGAAGCAAGCTATTTTGACTATAGGATTGGAGGCTGGGTACTTTCAGTCGATTCGAGAATCTGGCTGGACTCCGCCGGTTACCGGGTAGCGAGCAGGGGCTCCTACAGTCTTGGGAATTTGAACCTGGATTACGAAGCCCAGTTCGAAACGGGAACCGGCAAAATAAGTCGCTGGTACCCCCCTGGCGAAGCGAATTACTGGAAATCCTTGCTGGCGGGTGTCCCCTCGTATCTTGGCAACCTGGAAGGCAATTACGCTGTCTTAACGGGAGAAAGAAAATTTTCTCTGGAAGGCAAAGAGCTACGCTGGAGTCAGGGTATTCACTTGGATTCATTTGGCAGTGAGGTTATCCTTGGTCTCCTGGGGAAGGTGAGGTACCGCGAAAGCACCTTTTCTGTTTTAATCGAGGAACTCACTTTTACCCGCTGGAAGTTGAATCTGGCGGGGGAGGATATGAGTATAGGTTTTATAAATTCCTTCGGAAGAAGAGACGGTTACGGCCTTTCGCTAAGTTATCGTGGGGATAAGAGGTTTGATATTGAGATTCTTGGTGCTCAAAACGATCCGGCGACGACGGTTAAGCTGAAGGTTTGGTGGTAGAGATGTCCAGTAACGACCCGGATGTATTGGTTGTGGGTGGAGGTCCGGCGGGATCGATAGCTGCAGGGGTTGCTGCCGAGGGTGGCGCAGCCACGACTTTGGTCGATAAGAAGTCCGACCCGTCTCAATCGAGTGCCTGTGGGGGTCTTGTCAGCAGGAATACCTGGGATGAGCTTGGTGCCGCTGATGGGGCGATAGTCAATGAAATACAGGGAGTTGAAATCCATCCTCCGGAAGGGGAAAGTTTTGTTCTTTCTTCATCTCGGGTCAAGGCTTACGTGATAGATAGAGACGAACTCAATGCCGATCTTCTCGCCAGGGCCGAAGAAAAAGGGGTCAGGGTTATCCCTGAAACCGGAATTTTTGAAAGAGACGGTGCCAGGGTCACAATCAGGGCAATTAACGGTTCGGCAGAGCGTCAACTATGTCCGGAAATCGTGATTGGTGCTGATGGTCCTCGTAGTGACGTCCGCCGATTATTCGGGCTGGAGAGCCCGTCGGAATTGCTTTATGCAATTCAGGGGGAAATTGAACTGTCGGATATATCTCCAGGTCGCGTTGAGGTTTTTTTTGGACGAAAAGTAGCTCCCGGCTTTTTCGGCTGGATCATTCCTGTTTCGCCAGATAAAGCGCGCGTCGGGCTTGCTACAAAAAAAGGTGATGAGCTCAAGGATTATTTCCAAACGTTGCTTGATAGAGCAGGAGGAAGGAAGCCGGCTGACTTCAGAACCGGCGTGATTCCAATAGGTGTTCCGGACCATTCCTGCGGGGGGAAAGTCCTTACGGTTGGCGACGCCGCAGGTCAGGTGAAGCCGACCACCGGTGGCGGGCTTTATCCTATTTCTATCGCTTCTAAAATCGCGGGCGAAGTGGCGGTAAAGAGTCTTTCCGGGCTGGAAGATCCTTCTCGACGCTACTACAACCGATGGATGGATAGATTCGGACATGACCTGAAAAGAGAGATGTTGTTACACAGGGTGCTGGAAAGTGTTTCGGATGATCGGCTGGGTAGATTGCTGAATTTGCTAAACAGGCCGAAAATCGCCGAATGGGTCTCCGAGAACGGAGATATAGATCATCTCTATCCGCTGGCAAAAAAGATGGCGAAAAATCCCCTCGTACTTACGAACATTTTAAAGGCGCTCCCGGGCGAATTGGCTTCCAAATTGAAACGGGAATTGGCGCGCTAGATTAAATTCCAGGGGACTTACTTCAAAACGGAAAGGTATCATCCCCGACTGAAATATATTCCACCGGATAGTTCAAGCCTTCCGGGAAAAGGTAACCCGGGAGGAATAGCCTATCGGTGAGAAAGTTTATTTGAGGGCGAAACTCTTAAAAAGGAATTTCTTCGTCATCACCCGAGCTAGCCTTGTCAGGTCTTTCCGGACTTGGGCTTTGAACTTCTTCATCATCCGGCGCTTGACCCTGTCCCGAGCCGAGAAACTGGACGTTTCGCGCCACTACACTGGTCCATTTACGGTTGTTGCCATCGTCGTCCTCGTAGCTCGAAATTCTCAATCTACCTGTAACCGCTACGGGCCTGCCTTTGCTCAAATAAGTAGCGCAATTCTCTGCCTGGTTTCTCCAGGTGGTGATCGGTACAAAAGTGGTATCTTCCTGCAATTCGTCGTTGCTGTCACGGTATTGACGATTTATTGCAATGGTAAAAGTAGTTCGGGCGACGCCCGACTGAGTATACTGAAGTTCCGGATCCTCGGTTAAGTTTCCAATTAAAATAACCTGATTCAGACTGGCTGCCATTTTATCCCACCTCTATTTTTTTAGCGTTAACTATGTTACTAACTTGAGTTAAGTTACTCAAGACTTCAGGATACGGCTTTTACCTCTTTGATTTCCGGGATATTGGCTTCTAGTACCTTCTCCACGCCCTGCTTCAAGGTCATGGTCGACATGGGGCAGCCGACACAGGCACCTACAAGTTTAACTTTTACGACGTTATCTTCGGTAATCTCGTCCAGAATTACATCCCCACCATCTGCCTGAATCGAGGGTCTAACTTCGTCTAATGCGTTTTCGACTTCTTCTTCACTAACCATCGTATCTCACCTTCTGTGTCTTTTTTTTGGAATAAAAGTGGATATAAATACTCAAGTTTCCAAAATGAGGTTAATAGATGTTATGGTTTATTACAAGACTATATAGCTAGAATCACGTGTCAAGTCAATGGTAAATTTTCGGAGTCGGCTGAAGTTTCGCACCGTCACTTGGTAGGACGACGAA
Organism: uncultured Thermotogae bacterium; assembly: GCA_964599005.1. Taxonomy (GTDB): domain Bacteria; phylum Bipolaricaulota; class Bipolaricaulia; order M55B111; family M55B111; genus JAGXLP01. The sequence goes on along the minus strand of CAZRDU010000027.1, from coordinate 15,739 downwards.
ACACTTTGGGGCGATGTCAAATTCCCTTTCGAATTCATTTTTTGCTTTTGCCCGGTATTCTGCTAAACGACTTTTCGGTACCAGATGAATTGTCGCTCCGCCGAAGCCACCTCCCGTCATCCTGGCGCCCGGAATTCCTTCTTCCTCCGCTAACTCAACCAGGAAGTCAAGTTCGGGGGAACTTACCTCGTAGAGATCCCTCAGACTCTCGTGAGATGCGTAAAATAGCTCTCCCGCCCGTTCAATTTTGCCTTCCTGCAAGAGTTTTGCCGTTTGAGCTACTCGCTCGTTTTCCTCTACAACGTGCTTCGTTCTTTTGTATTGAATTTCGGGCAAATAAGATTTGAACTCTTCAAGATCGGTGGCAGATATCTGGCTGAGTGACGAAAAACGACTATCCTGCGCCCTATCTTTGTTGATAGTTTGAAGTGCGGACTCGCACTCCTTCCTGCGTTTATTGTACTCATTGCCTCCGTGGGTATGGGAAACGGTTGTATCAATTACCAGAAGATCGTGGCGGCTTAGGTCAAGTTCGAAGGGATCGTGGGAGGGACCGGATGTATCTATGAGCAACGCGGAGCCCGACTTGCCGAAATAAGATACGTATTGATCCATTATACCAGTGTTTGCTCCGACAAAATCGTTTTCCGCGCTCTGGCACAATTTGATTAACTCCAGGTCACCCAGGTCCTCTAGTTGTAGCTCTTTCTTTACCCCGATGGCGGTCGCAATTTCTAGAGCAGCGGAACTGGACAAACCGCTACCCACGGGGACTTCTGAATTAATGTAGAGATCGAACCCGCGGGCTGAATCAGTCCGATTTTGCAGGCCCGATACGATACCTCTAATGTAATCCGTCCAGTCATTTTGTTTAATTCCGGTGTCCTTCAGGTTGAATTCCTTCATCTCACCCAGGTTTTCCGAGAATAGCTTTACTTTTTCCTCTTCGTTCGTCGCGATTGCGGCGAAGGTTGAGAGGTTGATCGCTATTGGTAGGACCAGGCCATCGTTATAATCAGTATGTTCGCCGATCAAATTTACCCTTCCGGGTGCCCGGAAAAGAGACGGTTCGCTCTCGTTGTCGAAAAGTTCGTCGAATTTTCCCTTTAAGTTATCGATTTTCATCTTTTTTCTTCTGAACGTGTTTTCACCTGAACGTCCTGCAGGTCCTCCGCCATCTTCTCCGGGGAAAGAGAGGAGATAAAGGTCGAAGTCCCCGTCTCAACGCCTGCCCTGTATTTGATTTTATCTTCTGCACGCTGTAAAGAATAGAATTCCATGTGAAAATGATAATAGGAATGGTCCTTTTCATCGACGGGAGCCTGGTGGAAACTCGAAATATAGGGAAAGTCGTCTATCGGAAACAGTTTCCTGTACTTCATTAAAATCGTCTTGATTCCCCTCGCGAGAGAGTTCCTTTCGTCCTCTTTTAGCGAAGTGATAGTCGGGAAATGCCGCCTCGGGTAAAGATGGATCTCGTACGGTAACCTGGCGTAAAACGGGACGAAAGCAACGAAATTGTCGTCCCCCCAGATGATTCTTTTACCAAAGTTTTGTTCTTTTTCCAGGACGCGACAGAAAATGCACTCACCGTGTTGCTCGGAGTGAGATCTGGCGCTTTCGATTGACCGACGAGCGAGTGGCGGAACGAAGGGGAAAGCGTAAAGCTGGCCATGGGGGTGATCCAGCGTGACTCCGATCTCCCTGCCCCGGTTTTCGAAGATGTATACGTAATCGATGAATTCCTCATCCCCCAGCTCCGCAAACCTGTCCCGCCAGACAGTGATCAAATCTTTCAGTCTCCCCAAGCTGAGATCGGCAGGAGGCACGTCGTGATCGGAAGAATAAAGGACCACCTCACATACCCCCCTGTTTTCTCGTACCCTGTAAAATGAATCCCCTTTTAGGTTTGGGTCTTCTGGGTTGCGCTCGAGGGAGGGAAACCTGTTTTCGAACGTCACTATGTAGTAATCATCCTGGGGAACTTCGAGAACACCCGGGCACAGGGGACAACTATCTTCTGGAAGCACCGGCCTATCCTGTCTTTTGTCAGATATTATATTCCACCGCTTGAGGATCGGATTCCAGCGAAGTTCGGGCATTATTCCTCCTTATCGGGTGTTCGTTCGTAGTAAACAATCACCCTTCCGTCGTCCTTTTCGGCTTTCTTCTTCGTCAAACCATCTATCTCGGTTCGATTTTTTAACTTCTTCATTTTTTATCCCTCTTGTCTAAAGCCAATATTCATGATGTAAAAATTTGCTGAGTTGTAAAAACGATATCCACGAATTTTAAAAAGTTAACGGCTTAAACAAACTAATCGTAGAGGTCCCGCGGTCTGTTCAGGGATTCTTGCTCAATTGCCGGGTTATTTTTCAGACTTGTACCCACTCACCTTTTTCTGCAGAAGATCTTATAGCATCAAGAACTTTGGCGTTGTTAATACTGTCCTCCGGCGAAACAAATGGAGTTTTTTTCTCTCGGGCGGAGTCCACCAGGTGTTCGACTTCCAGCGAGTATTCGTTGACGCCTTCTAAGATTTCGGTTTCTTTCATATTCCCCTTGTCGATACCTATCTTAAGGCGTTTCCCTTTTCCCGGAGCGTAAGTATCAACAGCCTGGATCCTGCCGTTCTTGCTCGTTACCTCGTAATTTGCACGATCGGTGAGAAGAAAACTACTGTCTATGATTGCCGTTTTGCCTGAAGGAAATTCCAGAATTGCCTGCGTTTCTGCCTCGGCAGTGTGATCCGGATGGGTAAAGTTCCTACCGAAGACCCTGCTGGGTTCCTCTCCGAATAGGTAGCGAACGGTATTGACGGAATATGTTCCAAGGTCCATCAATGATCCTCCGCCCATTTCCTCCTTCCACCGGATGTCGTCGCCCCGGTCTTCAGTTATTAACGGAAACGAGAAGGCTCCGCGGAAGAAGTGGGGTTCACCTATTTCTCCTTTCTCGAGAAGCTCCTTGACTTTTCTGGTCTGTGGGTGAAACCGGTACATAAATCCTTCCATGAGGGTCAGGTTTTCCTTCTCGGCTACTTCGAACATCTCCTCTACTTCCCCGGAGCTGGTCCCCAGGGGTTTTTCACAGAGTACGTTTTTCCCCTTCTTTAAAGCATTGATTGTCCATTTGTGGTGAAGGTGATTCGGCAGCGGGATGTAGACAAAATCTATTTCCTTATCCCGGAGCAGGTCCTTGTAAGAACTGTAATAATTCGGCAAGTCGAACTCCTCCGCAAATTGCCGCGCTTTTCCTTCACTCCTCGAAGCCACAGCGAATAACTCTGAATTATCCGCGTCCTTTATCCCTGGTACGAGCGCCCTTTTTGCTATATTTGCCGTGCCAAGGATTCCCCATTTGGCTTTATTTTCGTGGTTCATTGATAAAAACCCACCTCCTGATATTATTTAAGGGATCTGATAGCTTATTCAGCCCTTCTATATGAAAGTATGATTTAAATAATAACAACAAATTTGGGTAAATTCTATTGAATCCCGGTTAACACCCCCTGTAGTTCTAACTTTTTACGAGCTCCACTCTTTTACTGCTACCCGTTACTGTTATTCCTGGTCTCACCTCAAGTAAACCCAGGGAGTTCTCAAAAAAACGGCAGCATATTTTTTCTGATTGGAATTCTAACTCGTTTTGTAATTGGTTGATATGATTTATTGTCCCTGAAGTTGAACCCGTCTCGGACCGGGAATTCTCTGATCCGGTTTTCTAATGGTCAATTAAGCCACTTAGTTCAAGATTTAACTTACTCTTTAATAAAAAGATAACCGGTCCAGTAGTTCGGCAAGATCCAAGTTCGTGATTTTTCTCGCTAACATACAATATGGCAGGTCGAATCTCATAATCCTGAATTTGAGGATTTCTTGGTGTCACCAAAACTTGCCGAGGAAACCCCAGGACACCCCCTGGTGAGGAATTCTTGACTGCATCAACGATTTTGATGAAATTTAAAAGAGACCTTTTATATTGCCGTTAATTTACCGCAAATTCGAGCTCTAGATGGCAGAAAACGCTCCCACGATAATTTTGCAAATGGCGGTAACTATGCTATAATGAGATTGAGAACGTGAATATTTCCACAAGAATTTACCAGGGTTTAGTAGTGTTATATCTCTTAAAAGTAAAGTTGTGATCTGAAAGAGTAACTTAACCCAAAGAATGAGGGGGGTATCATGGAAATATATAGTCTTTCCGAGTGGGACCTGAGGAAACTTGTCAATAATTTGGCTGAAGACAATTACATCTTTTTGCCCGTTCAGTGCCAGCAGTCCGAAGGAAATAGAAGTAGGTGGGAATTCGTCAAATGGGACCCCCAGGAGACGCGTTTCCAGCTAAATTGTCGAAGAACTGACGCACTTTGTTTTGATTTTTTCTTTCCTCCAAATAATATAATGCATACCTTCCCCGAAGGTCAGCCGGGTGGTGAAGGCAAGAGCCTGGCATTGCTTGGTTATAAATCCTGTGACATTAACGCGCTAAAGGTTCTCGACAAGGCTTTTGAGGAAGGAGATTTTTCTTATCCGCTGTACAAGAAGCGGAGAGAAGAAACGACTATCATTTCCGTTGACTGTCTGGAGATAGCCGATCCATGTTTCTGTAACAAGGTCGGAGGGCAGCCTTATCCCGAATACGGCTTTGACCTCAATATCTCCACTTTACCTCATTACGGCGATATGCTGATCGAAGTGGGCAAGGACTCGGTTAAGGGTCACGAAATAGCGGATAGGTACGATCATCTTCTGACCGAAGCTACGGACAAGCAAGTAGAACTGAGAGAAGCTCATCGAGAGAAAATGATGGGAAAGATCGAAGAAAAAAATTCTTATTTTGAGATAAAACCTGAACACGGAAAAGTTTCCCGGGATGCTCCATTCTGGGAAAAATACGCTACTAAGAATTGTTACTGTACTGCTTATACTCTGGCCTGTCCTACCTCCCGAACTTTACAAAATTTTGAGGAATCGGAAGAGGGTTCTTACATTCAGGACAAAGTATGGGATAGTGCCACGATGAAGGACATACACCAGGAAATGCACTCCGAGGATCCCTCTGATAGTCGGATTAAAGAGATGTTTTATGACAAGTTCGACAGATTCTACGAAAAACACGGATATTATGGTTGCTCTGGTTGTGGGCTTTGTATATCCACTGCCGAGGGAAACATTGATATCAGGGATATATTTGCCGATGCGGAGACTTACCGGGCTTAAATAATAATCCTGATAATGGGGGACTGATCAATCAGCTAAAGCGTTTCCCTGGCTTTAATAGTCAGTTTAGCGAAACCACTGGGACCGAAAAAGTGAAAATTCCTGGTTCCCGGTGATAAATTAAGGTGATATTGATGCTGGGAAAGGTAAGCCCAGAAGAATTAAAAAAATACGTTTTTAACAGGATAGGTGCGGTAAACAGCGATGTTCAGGTTGGACCGGCTTACGGAGAAGATACAGCCGCAATTGATATCGGCGAGCAGGTGCTGGTGATAAATTCTGACCCAATTATTTATGCAGCCGATCGTATAGGTACTCTGGGTGTCAATATTGTCAGTAACGATATCATAGCTTCCGGAGCAGAACCGGATTGGATGACGGTCACTTATTTATTACCGAATAGAGATGATAATGATCTGGAAACTATTTCTCGGCAAATTGACCGGACTGCAAAGGACCTGGGAATAGCTGTAGTCGGTGGTCATTCCGAGTACGTTCCCGAGATATCGCGCCCCTTTCTGGCCCTTACCTGTTTTGGTCTGACAGAAAACTATATATCTACTGGTGGAGTAAATCCCGGTGATCAGTTGATATTGACAAAGGGGGCTGCAATAGAGGGAACTGGAATTATCGCGACTGACTTTACGGGCGAACTGCAAGAAAAGCTTCCGGCTGAAATCCTTGAAAGGGGAGAAAGGCGGATGGAGAAATTGAGCGTGTTACCGGAAGGATTGCTCCTCCGGGATTACGCCAGCGCAATGCATGATCCGACGGAGGGGGGTATTATAGATGGCCTCCTGGAGCTGGCTGTTGCTTCGGGGATGGCTCTGGAAGTTGACTCCGATAAAATTATAGTAAATTCCGATACGAAAAAGATTTGCAGTGTTATGGGCGTAGACCCACTCAGGATATTTGGCTCGGGAGCACTCATAGCGAGCGTGAAGGCCGCTGAAGCCGAAGAAGTTCTCGACCTCCTCCGGCAAGAAAGTATACCGGCGACCGTAATTGGTGAAGCTCGAAAGGCTAAAGAAGCCAGGCTTGAGATCGATGACCAGGTTTACGAGGAGCCCGTGAGAGACGAACTATACGAACTGTGGGATTAAGTATAAGAGAATCAAAGTAGATGAGAGATTAGATCAATCAGATTGTCGAAGCCTTTTCCGTCCCTCGTAAGGTAAATGAATTCCATTCCTGAGTTTTTTGCAAACTCCTCATCGCTTTTTCTATCACCGATGTAGATGTATTTCCCCGGACCCATTTCTGCGCGAATCTTCCGGAAGAAATGTATGGAGGGCTTGATCTTTTCCAGGTCGGCCAGTTCGGAACCTCTGCCGACCCAGGCCTGAAACAGGTCCTCGAACTCGTAATGTTTCACGAAACGATCCACTATAACAGCGGGAGAATTGCTGATAACTCCGAGAGAATAACTCCTTTTCAATTTGTAGAGCTGCTCTACGTCAGAAAATGGTTTGAGCTTTCCTTCCTCTATCATTTTTAGCTTTTCACGGACGTAATATTTGTCTCTGATTTGCCAGACTTCTTCGGGAGGAAGGGGAAAGTTCTCTACTGATTCGCGAAAATTACTTAGTCCTCCCGGATATAGTTTTTCGATATTTTCCCTGGTGGCTGGAACCCCAATTTCTTGCAGAGCATTCCTTATTGCTCGATCCAGCCATTTCAAGTTGCCTTCAGAGTCGAGAAGCACACCGTCCAGGTCAAAAATGATTTTTTCTTTTTTCATATTTTTATAGTTAAGAAGTGATATTTAGGTTAAGGGGTGAAGGTTAACGGGGCAACTAAAGCTCCCGGCGAAGCGAAAACAAAGGAGCTAAAGGAGCTATTAATACCGATTTTTCTATATCCAATTCGGTCACAGGTCCCCGAAATATTTTGAACGGGCGTCGGAGTCGGGCAGAGGTCTTAGGGAAGATATTTGTTAGGCAACGAACTGGAACATTTTCGGGGGAGAAGTTACTTTGATAGTTGACTCTAAAACAGTTAACCTTTCTCGGTCTTTATTAATTTTACTCGAACATTGTAAGAGGGGAAAAATGTCAGCAGATAAAGAGTTATTGATATTTGGTTTGGACGGTGCTACTTTTGAACTTCTGGATCAATGGTTCGAAAAGGGAAAACTTCCGTTCCTGAATAAACTGATCAATCAGGGTGTCAGGGGGGAGATGAGGAGTACAATACCCCCGCTCACGGGACCAGCCTGGTCTACCTTTCAAACAGGAGTAAATCCCGGGAAACACGGCGTTTTTGATTGGGGCGGTTCGGGGGGAGATAATTACGGCGAAGGGATGGTTGATGCTTCATCCATCGGGACCAAGACGCTCTGGGAACTTATAAGTGAATCCGGTAAACAAGCGGGTGTTATCGGTGTACCGGTTACTTATCCCCCCAGAGAAATCAATGGCTTCATGACCACTGGCGTTTTAACTCCTAAAGAGGCCGATGATTACGCTTATCCGCCCGGATTGGGAGAATCGATTGAAGAGAAGGTTGGTCATTATAGATTTGCCCCGACCCACGCTGAAATGGCGATTAATAACAAACAGTGGATCGAAGAACTCAAGAGCTCTATCCAGAATAAAGAAGAGGTTGCCCTTCACCTCCTTTCTTCGAGAGAATGGGATATTTCGATGGTTTATTTTATGGAAACCGATACAGTCAAACATCACTTATTTCATAAGAGCGATTCTGATACTGATGACGGGTCGAACCCGGTACTGGAAGTTTACCGGAGAGTGGAACAAGCTATAAAAAAGATTTATAACTCGACGGCGAGGGAAAATACGGACGTGATGCTGGTATCCGACCACGGGTTTGGTCCTCTTAAATGGATATTTAACGTAAATAGCTGGCTGCTTCAGGAGGGTTATCTCGAGCTCAAAGAATCAGCCGGGATAAGGATAAAACGAGCAGCTTCGGAGCTCGGGTTAAACCAGAAAAACTTATACAAAATAGGTGATTTGCTTGGACCACTGGCTCGGGGGAACGAATGGGAAATGGAGGGTTTCAGCGATATTCTGGGAAAGATGTTCCTTTCGTTAAATGACGTGGATTGGAAAAACACAAAAGCTTATTCTCGGGGCGGAGTGACTGGAGCGTTGAGGTTGAATATTAAGGGCAGAGAGAAGCATGGCTGTTTGCTCCCCGAGGAAGCAAAAGGGGTTCGGGAAGAAATCATGCAGGACCTTCGAAGTATAAAAAACCCCTATACCGGGGAGAGAGTTATAGAAAAGGCGATGAAAAACGAAGAAGTTTATAGAGGCCCAAAATCCCCCCAGGGACCGGATATACTTTTTTTGACGAAGGATCTCAAAACCGACACGGGCGGTCTAACCGTTTTCAAGACGATGGACCCGATAATCCCGGCTTTTGCAATTACCGGTACTCATAGAATGAACGGAATATTTTCCGGGTACGGCCCAAGCTATGGAAGGGGCAAGGAAGTCGATGGTCTGAATATTACCGATCCAGCACCGATAGCTCTACACACTCTGGGACTTGATATTCCAACCTATATGGACGGTTCTCCGAGACAAGAGGTATTCTCCGACGAATTCTGGAAAAGTAACAGTCCGAACTATGCTGACATGACATTACCGGGAAAAGCAGAGAGAAAAAGCGAAGAAGATAACGACGAAGAGATTCGCGAAAGACTGGAAGGTCTCGGATACCTGGCTTAACAAAAAGCAGACAACTTCAATTTTCTGCACTCCGGCGCCCGGATGCAGCAATATGCCTTTGGGTGAGAAAGTGGATAATTTTTTGGCACTTAAGCGAGGTTTCATCTTCGTACTCGCGGGCTCCCCGTCGGGTTCGAAATATCGTTCATAAGATATTTTTCGTTTGAAGTCCCGACCCTGGATTACCTCTGTTGTTTTGTTGTATTGATATGTTTTTTTCGATCCAATATTATTTTCTGGATTTTAATGATGCCTCTGGTATTAGAGGTTTTTGCTTAGCACGAAAATACTTTTGGATCGGGCTTCTGGCATCGAATTTGATGATATAATCCATTGACCGGTCGTATCGTTAAGGAAATTCGTAACTTTTGACCCTGGTCTTTTTGTATTTCACGGACATAATTTCAAGAACTTTTGAAAATTTTTTGATTGGCACTGGGCTAAATTTTTAAAATAATTCCCTGTCTTGAATATATTTTAATATATTTTAAGTCACGTCCCACGGAGGCGTAAATTAACGGAGGTAGTTATGCCGACTTACGGTGATTTGACGGAAGATCCTCTTGAGCGCGAGAAAGAGGTTATGGGTTTCTGGGAAGAAGAGGAAGTTTTCCAGCGGAGCATAGAACAGGCTGAAGGCAACGAGGAGTGGGTTTTCTACGAGGGGCCGCCGACTGCAAATGGAAAACCCCATTTTGGCCATCTGATGGCCCGAGTTTATAAGGACTTATTTCCTCGATATAAAGCGATGCAGGGGTATCATGTGGAGCGAAAAGGTGGCTGGGATACTCATGGGCTTCCGGTTGAGCTGGAGGTTGAGAAAGACCTGGGGCTGGAAAACAAGGAAGAGATCGAGGAGTACGGGATAGAGAACTTCGTTGAAAAGTGCAAGGAGAGTGTCTGGGAATACAAACAGGAATGGGAAAGGATGATCGAACGAATGGGGTTCTGGATCGACCTGGATGACCCATATATTACTTACGAAGATGATTACATAGAAACGCTCTGGTGGGAGCTCAAGAATATCTGGGAGCAGGACTTGCTCTACAAGGGGCACAAGGTGCTTCCCTATTGCCCGCGCTGTGGTACCGGGCTCTCTTCTCACGAAGTCGCTCAGGGCTACGAGATGACTGAGGATCCGTCGATCTTTGTCAAATTTCCTATCGAGGGGAAAGATGGCTTAAGCCTGCTGGCCTGGACCACGACGCCATGGACGATTCCTTCCAACACTGCTCTTGCCGTCAGCGATGAACTCTGGTACGCGAAGGTGGAGGTAAACGGGGAAAAGTTGATAATGGCAAAAGCCCTCCTGGACAAAGTTCTTGGTCCGGATTACGAAACTATTGATGAGTTTAGCGGGGAGGAATTGGTCGGCTTGAGCTACGAACCACCTTACCGCCTTTCCGAAGACGAGGATGCTTACATGGTTCATAATGCCGACTTTGTAACTCTTGATGAAGGTACGGGAATAGTACATGTTGCCCCTTCCTTTGGTGAAGAGGACGCGGAGCTTGGGGAAGAGAAAGGGATACCGTTCGTCCAGCCGCTCAACCTCAATGGAAAATTCACGGATAAATTCCCTCTCGCCGAAGGCGAGTTCGTCAAAGACGCCGACGATGAGATCGTTCGGGACCTGGAGAAACGCGATTGTCTCCTCCGCCACGAAAGTTACGAGCACGAATATCCTTTCTGCTGGCGCTGTGACACTCCGTTACTGTATTTTGCCCTGGATTCCTGGTATATCGAGACGACCGAAAAAAAAGACGAGATAATTGAAAACAATCAAGCGATAAACTGGCATCCGGAACACATGAAGGACGGCCGGTTCGGTGATTTTCTTGACAATTTGAAGGACTGGGCTTTGAGTCGGGACCGGTACTGGGGAACGCCTCTGAACATCTGGACCTGTGAGGACTGTGGCCATGAACTGGCAATTGGCAGTCGCAAGGAACTCGTCGAGCATGCCCGAGATGAAGAGCTCGCGGAGAACGTGGAAATGCATCGACCGTATATTGACGAGGTAAAATTAAGTTGTCCAAACTGCGAAGGAGAAATGGAGCGCGTTGAACACGTTCTTGACACCTGGTTTGATTCCGGTTCGATGCATACGGCCCAGCTTCACTATCCTTTCGAGAACCATGATGAGTTCCAGAGGCTCTTTCCGGCTGACTTCATCTGCGAGGGTCAGGACCAGACCCGAGGGTGGTTTTATACTTTGCTGGTAACCAGTACTTTATTGCATGGCCAGTCATCTTTCGAAAACGTTCTGGTAACCGGGTACGGGCTGGATTCCGAGGGGAACGCTATGAGTAAGAGCAAAGGAAATGTTATTGACCCCTGGGATATGATCGACGAGTACGGTGCAGATGCCGTCAGATGGTATCTCTACTCTTCTACTGCTCCCTGGAAAACTAGACGTCTGGAAGAAGATGGTCCGGGCGAGGTTCTCTATAAATTTCTCGATACGGTAAGGAATACCTATAATTTCTTCTCCCTCTACGCAGAAATCGATGACTTTAACCCAGAAGCGGTTGATACCGAAGATCTCGAGTTTTCTCTACTGGATAAGTGGATAAACTCGAGGTTGAACAAAACCATTGAGCGGGTAACGGAATCGCTGGATGATTACGACGTGCCTTCTGCTACAGCTGCAATTGAGAATTTTGTCGATGACTTGAGCAACTGGTATGTTCGCTGCTCTCGCGATCGGTTCTGGAGCGATGAATCCGACGACGATAAGCTCGCCGCTCATGCGACACTTTATAACTCTTTGATGGAATTGAGCAAACTATTTGCTCCGTTTACACCGTTTCTCGCCGAAGAGCTTTACGAAAATCTCCGTTCCGGTGGCCCGGAAAGCGTCCACCTGGCGGACTGGCCAGAGACTGACTCCGATGCACTGGATGAAGATCTCGAGAGCCATATGAGCGAGGTCCGGAAGTTAACTGCAATGGGAAGAAAAGCTCGGAATCAAGCAGAAATCAAGGTCAGGCAACCGCTCAGCCAGTTAATAGTCCAGCCGAAAAAAGATTTTGACGGTCTATCGGGAGAATCCCTCGGACTGTTGAAGGAAGAACTAAATATAAAAGAGGTCGAGTTTAAAGAGAAACTTCAGGATTATTACGTTCCAGTGGTTGAACCCGATTTCAGTAAACTTGGTCCCAGGTTTGAGGAAAACGCTCAAAAAATTGGTGACAGGATCGAAGAAATCGAGGACGAAATGATTGTTGAAGCCCTGGATGAAAACGGCGAGTTCGAGGTAAATCTGGAAGGAGAAACGTTTTCAATCGACTCGGCGGACGTAGAAATCAGTTACAAACCGGGAGAATCTTTTGTTCGGGTGGAGGACAATGATTACGCCTTGCTCCTTAATACAGGTCTGGATGAAGACCTAAAACAGGAAGGCTATGTCAGAGAACTGATAAGGAGAGTTCAACAGTTGCGAAAAGAAGCCGGGTTCGATGTCACCGATAGAATCGAGCTATATTACACCGCGGACGAAGAGATAGATTCGGCGGTAAAAAACCATGCCGATTATCTTCGGAAGGAGACACTGACGCAGGAGTTAACGTCCGGGAGCCTTCCGGAAGAGGCGGACGCCTTTTCGGAGGAGGGGTTAAACGGCAAGGAAGCCAGGATAGCTTTGAACCGGGTTGGTTGATCTTGCCTGATTGGGATTTAATTAGAGACCTAACCGACCGATCGTCCTTCTGGGAAGAGTTTATACAGCGAGACGAACTGGGCTCCACTAACAGCTTTATCAGGAAACGCCCGGAGTTAAAGCCGGGAACTATCGTGCTTGCCTCCAGGCAAAAACACGGTCATGGAAAAGGCAAGCGAAAATGGTATTCTCCCAGAGGCGGTTTATGGTTTTCATTTTTGGTTGATTGTTTGCCCACTTCGTCTTCGGCTGAGTTTTACGTTGTCGTTTTAAAACTGATTAAGGACTTACTGAGTGATTATGGTGTCGAGGCAAGAATCTCTCGTCCAAATGATCTTATAGCGGGTGAGGGGAAAATTGCCGGAATGTTGATCCAGGAAAGCGACGACAATTACATAATCGGGATTGGAATTAACGTAAACAATGCCGTTTCCAGCTTGCCGGAATCGATAGAAGGGAGTTCTACGACGATGAAGGAATTAACCGGAGAGAGGGTGGAGCTCGCCGAGCTCTTGCGAGATTTTATGGTTCGTTTTGGGGAGTACTACGAGAGGATTTAAAGCAGGTTGAATGCTCAAGCAGTCAGGATCGGGCAAAGGTGTAAAGATAACTTTTAAGGAACAGGATAACCGGCAACTATCTCTTTTGTAAAGAACTGAATATTAATTGAATTTGTATAAGTTACAGAGCAATTCAGGATTATTATCTGATAAACCTGGCATTATGGAGAAAGATCTAATAAATCAAATTTAAAGGGAGGAGCAATGAGTGCTCTTACAATTATCGGATCGCAGTGGGGAGACGAGGGAAAGGGAAAAATCGCCGATTTATTGAGCGAGGATGCGGACTGGGTAGTTCGATTTAACGGGGGTCCCAATGCCGGACATACGGTGGTTGATGATGAAGGAGTCTTTAAGTTTCACCATCTACCTTCGGCAAGTCTTCACGAATCCTGCAAGGTTTTACTTGGGCCGGGAATGGTCATAAATCCGGAAGGTCTCGTTGAAGAACTGGACGCACTGAAAGAAGAACGGGGTTTTCATCCCGATATATACCTTGGTGCCCGCGCTCACGTAATTACCCCCTATCATCCCGTGGTGGAAGTCCTGGAAAAGGCCAAAGAAGAAGTTGGGACTACAGGTAGAGGTATAGGGCCGACTTACGAAGACAAAGCTGCACGGAGCGGGTTTCGGATAATTGATTTACTTCGTTCCGACTTTGAAGACCGCTTTCGGGATAGATTGGAACGCTTGAAGGAAATATGGAACGATCCAAGCGAACTGGATAGGATAGAAGAGGATAAATTTCTGGATATAGTCGACCATTTGAAGGGTCTAGTTACTGAAGATAGGGTTGTGAATTCTTCCCCCGTTCTCAATCAAGCCATTGACGGGGACGAATCCGTTATCTTTGAAGGGGCTCAGGGCACTCTTCTGGATATAGACTTTGGAACTTATCCATACGTGACTTCTTCCAATCCGACTATCGGAGGAATTGGTACAGGCGCCGGTGTATCCCCCACTAGAGTTGATCGTCGCATCGGTGTAGTGAAAGCGTATACGACTCGTGTAGGCAAAGGACCGATGCCGACAGAAGACAAAGGTGAGCTTGGAGAAAAACTGAGAGAGAGCGGGGATGAGTACGGAGCTACAACCGGTAGGCCCAGGCGTTGCGGGGCACTTGATTTAGTAGGTCTCAAGTACGCTATCGATTTAAATAATTTTACCGAGCTGGCATTAACAAAACTGGATGTCTTATCCGGGTTCGAGGAAATAAAAGTAGCGGATCACTATTTAATGGACGGGGAAAAAATAACTGAATTTCCCCCCTCATCTCAAGATCTGAGTAAGTGCGAACCACGCTATATTACTTTTTCTGGCTGGGAAAAGGATATAACACATGCCGATAGCCGGGAAGATCTTCCTTCAGAAGCAAGGGGTTACGTCGACTTTCTGGAGCAAGAGCTTGAGGTGCCGATAACGATACTTTCCGTGGGGAAGAAAAGGTCGGAAACGATAATGGTCGATTAACAAAAAGCCCTTTAGTCTGCGTTTCACCCGGCCTGTAAATTAAAGTCAGATGTTGCGATGATCGAGAGTGACGGTGGTTCAGCACCCGGGTGATGGTCCAGTAGCTTTATTGATCCCTGAGGGGGTTACGGTAGTGCACCCGTATGGAGGGCCTTGTTGGTCGCCCCCTTGAATTTAACTTAGAAGGATTGCACAATCTTTATACTTGGAAATTTAATTGTAAAATAACTTCTTTTGGGTATAAAATCCGGAGGTAATTTATGCAAAATACGTGGATGGCAAAGAAAGAGGAAGTAGATGATAAAGATAGAGATTGGTATATAGTAGATGCTAAAGGTAAACCTTTGGGCAGGTTAGCTTCGAGAGTAGCGACTATTTTGCAGGGTAAACACAAGGCTACATATACCCCGCATGTTGATACAGGGGATTTTGTAGTCGTGGTGAATGCATCGGATGTAAGGTTGACGGGAAGTAAACCCGAGCAAAAAATGTACTACAGCCATTCCGATTATCTCGGAAACCTCCATAAGAAGAGTTATGGGGAGCTGCTGGAAGAGGATTCGCTTATTCCCATTCAGGAAGCAGTTCGCAGAATGATGCCGAAAAATAAGCTGGCCGACAAGATGTTGAAGAAATTCAAACCTTACAAAGGTGAGGATCACCCGCACAGTTCGAAGGAATTTCAGGAACTTGATTTTTAAGAAGGCCTCCCGAATTTTTATCTAGCATCCAGGCTATTACTTGCCTCAATGATAATAAAATCTGGGGGATGGGATTACTCCCCCGGATGCTTTTTCTCATCCATTAAAAAATAGAATAGACTTACCCTTTTTTCTGGCCCGGAGACGTAAAAGTCGTGTTTTTGCTTCAGTTATTTTTGGACATAGAAGGTTAACAGGGTTAGCTGTGAAGAAGCAGATCCTTTGTAATGAAAAGGTAGCGAAAAAACCCAAAAACATCCTCTTTATTAACCATTCCCACTTGAAAAACAACCACTCCCAGATTATTATCATTAAGCACTCAACCAAGGTCTTTGACAGGTGGGAAGAGACGAAACGTGTTTAAACTGAGAGGGTATGATCCCGGCTCAGGATGAACGCTAGCGGCGCGCTTAACACATGCAAGTCG
>CAZRDU010000026.1:0-20378 GCA_964599005.1 uncultured Thermotogae bacterium | reverse complement strand
TGAACTTTAATGAGCAGTGCGAATTGACTGCTGGGCGTCTCATATCAAGTTATATTAACCAGCCGAAAGCCCTGGGGCTTCCTCGGCAAGTTTTGGTGAATTGTCTCTACCAGGTATTACAGAATTCATGATCCTGACGCTTAACTAATATCGGGCTTAACCCTTGCCCGGATGGGTAGTTTTGGAAAGTTATTCTTCATCCTCTTCTTCTTGCCGCCGCCACTCGTAACCTGGCTCCTCCTCCAGGACTTCCCCTTCTCTTTTCTCCTTTACCTGATAAATCCCAAATACCGCGAGGAGAGCGAGCAAGAATAAAAGGAAGAGCAAAAATGCGATTACCGCTGAACCGGGAATAAAGCCGATGGCCGCTCGTTTGATTGTAACTGAAAACGTCTCTGCCGGCGTGGGATGAATTGTAAGTTTCATGAACCAGCTGAGAATTATAGTGGTAAGTATCCAGATATAGATCCTTCTTAGCCTAACTGCCAGGGCGGAGGATATAGTAAGTTTATGTTCCGGCTCCCGGAGGTCGTTTGAAAGCACCTTCATCCATTCGCTCCGGGGGATGGAGGCCTCGGGGTCAAGCATGTTGGCAATAAAATTTTCCTCCAGAAGCCTAAGTCTCGATCGCCAGACTTCGTGCATCTGGTACCGGTTGGCTTCCAGAAACAGCACGGCCAGTGTTATAGGTATAGTTAGCAGTATTAACGCGGGAGATCTGGTTGGGGTAGAATATGACCAGGTTATCATACCTGCCACCATGACGAGAGACCAGTACGGCGTTCGATCCAGACGATTGCGCCAGGTATTAACGCGCTGAACCTCGCCACGATAGAGGTGGATTAAAACGTTCTCCAGTTGATCATTTGAAATTTTCGGTTCTTCTCTCTCTGCCATTATCGACCGCCTAACTGATCTTAGTTAAAAACGTTATGAAGCGCAATGCCAGACACCGTTTCTAATTGTTGCTTAAACTATATCATGACTCATTCGTTCTGAAAAGTCGAGAGCTAAAAATATTTAAGATTATACCGAAAGCCATTATCGCAGAAACGAGCAGAAACGTAAACCGGAAAGATACAAATTCTATCAACCCGCCGGCAAGGAAAGGGAGCGGAGCTGTTAAGGCTATCGTTGTTCCCCTGATACCCGAGTAAGTGGCGCGTTTATCCTCCGGTGCTAACTCCAGTAATTGAGTGTTGAAGCCTACCAACCGGGCATTTATCGCAGAGCCGGCAAGGACAAACGTAATGGAATAAAAGATAGGGTCAAACCGTGTCATAAATATCGCGGACAATGGTGTAATCGTGGCGATCGATAGGCAGAGCAGTATGACTCTTTTTGAATCAACATCAGCCATTTTGCCCCAGAACAGGTTGGAAAAAGCACCACCGACGACTCTCGCAATTAGGAATACTCCGATAAAACTTTCCGGGGCTCCCGCCACGTTCTTGAAAAACACGACGTAATAAGGGATTACCATTATATGAAAGCCAGCAAGGACTCGCGTAAGCAGAAAAACTCTGAACGCCCTGTTTTTTCTGATAATCGAAATGATATCGGAAAAGTAATTCTTTAGAGGATCCCTCTGTGCAGGCTCGATTTCCGGTTCCTTGATGAGGTAAAAGCCCGCTACCCCAATTAACAATGCAACACCCGAGCTCAAGAAGAGTGTCGCATAATTTCTCGGAAAAGCAAAGACAAAACCTTCGCTTAGTACGTATTTCACCGCGAATCCGGTACCGAATGCCAGCAGACTACCGGCTATCTGTCTGGTCGCGTAAAATTTCCCTCGATTACTCCCGCTAATCGCTTTCCCTATTATCGAAGTTAGCGCTACTCCACCGAGCGAGCCCGCAAGAGAGTAGATTAACACGAAAAGAAATAGAACGGACAGGATTAGTGCCGGGTTACTTATCCCCTGCCACATTAGAAGAAAGCCGAGAAGGAACCAGACGAGCGCCCTCGTAAGTATCGCAAGGTAGAGAAAGGGTTTCTTTCTCGCTCTCGGTTCCACGTAATTGGAAAACAGGACCTGGGGAAGTCTGCCCGTGCTGAAATAAATAGAAGGTAAGAGGGCTATGAGCAGGTTAGAACCGGTTACTGAACTGACAAAAGCGGGTAATATCAACTCGATATCAGCCAGCCTGCTGCTGGCCCTGAGAAAGGTCCCGTGAATTACTCCGCCAACAAAGCTCCTTGTTTCTTCGGCTTCAGTTTCAGACATTTTTAACTATCAAAATGAGACTATAGCCCATAAAAAGAAATAACAAGCCCAGTCGAGATATTCTCGATAAGTCTTTGGAAATAAAAATGACCCACGAGAGCACCAAAGACACCTGGCCTAGACTCCTCCCCACGGTTGTTTTTTTGACCTCACTTCTGAGTACTGATTCTTTATCATGGGTTCCGGTGTCCTCCTCGCCCAATTGCCATATTAACGTATTTTCCAAGGAAATAATTGAATTATTGAGACCTTGAAAGTTTAATGTGCATATGATAGTATAATACTGAATTGAGCAAAGACACAAAACATTACGAGGTGATTATTATGCCAGCTGGAGATAGAACAGGACCGAGAGGAGAAGGACCGAGAACAGGTAGAGGGCTGGGGTATTGTTCTGGATACCAATCCCCGGGTTACACCAAAGGAGTTCCCCGCGGAGGGGGCGGTTTTGGCAGAGGTAGAGGGTTTGGTGCTGGAGCCGGCGGCGGAAGAGGCTTTGGCAGAGGATATAGAGCTGCACCCGCCGGAAGTTACGCAAGGCCAGTTAGTTACGCCAACCAACAAACTCAAACAGAAGAGGCTCGACAATCCGAAAAGGAATATCTCGAGCAAGAGGTAGAGGCGCTGGAAAACGAGCTGGAAGCAATGCGTCAGCGCATGAGAGAACTTGACGAGGAAAATAACGCTTAGGGGGAAAAATGAAATTAGCAGTAACGTCTACGGGGGAAACACTTGATTCTAAATCCGACGCCAGATTCGGGCGTTGTTCGTTCTTTATTCTGGTCGACCCCGAAACGAAGGATTACGAGGTAATAGAAAACTCGAGCAAGAATGCCAGGGGTGGTGCCGGGGTCCAGGCCGCACAAACACTGGCCGAAGCGGGGGTAGATGCTCTGGCAACTGGCAATGTCGGTCCAAATGCTTTCAATACCCTGGATTCCGCCGGTATAATTATGTATACCGGAGCTTCGGGGACGGTCAAGGAAGTAATAGAAGACTACAACGGGGAAAATCTTTCCCGGGCGAATGAACCCACGGCGGAGGGCGGAGCCGGAAAATAATAGTTCTTGTTTCCAGGACTAAAGGAACGTGAGAACTTTTTATTCGAGTAACTGCCGATGCTTCCTGGCGTCAGATATGGGTTCTCTTACGACTTAGTCGATCCAATCGGGCGCCAGGAATGGTCGGATGTTTTATTCTCAGTGAAATTAAATTTGAAATCAATAAAAAAGAAAAAACAATGCATTGAGAGGTGAACAATGAAAGTCTGTTTTCCAACAGAAGGTAACGGTGGACTCGAGGGTCAAGTTGGCGAGCACTTTGGCAGAGTCCCCACTTATACTATTGTAGATAACGAGACGGATAACGTAGAAGTAATCCCGAACAATAGCTCCCATAAGGGTGGTAGTGGCCTGCCGGCCGACCTTCTTGCCCAGGAGGGCGTTGACGTAATGGTCTGTTCCGGTCTTGGGAGAAAAGCTATCAGGCTCTTTCAGGACCATGGAATTGACGTCTACATTGGAGCGGGTGGTAGTGTCAGAGAAGCTTTAGAGGAATGGAGAGAAAACCAACTGTCCTCCGCTTCGAAATCCGATGGCTGCGAGAAACACGAATTTGGCGGTGGAGGTCATCACCACCACGATTGACCAGCCCTGCCTTTTTAGAGGAGAGAAAATAATATGCAGATAACTGTTTCCGCCGGGAAGGGTGGAACCGGTAAAACCACGGTGGCGACGAACCTCGCGATCGCGCTTGAGGATAGTTACGATGTAGATTTTTTCGACTGTGACGTTGAGGAACCGGATGCTCATATATTCCTGGAGCCCCAGTTTAATCAATCGGAATCCGTAAACATACAGATTCCAGAGGTCTCAGAAGATACCTGTACTTATTGTGGTAAGTGCTCTGAAGCCTGTGAATTTAATGCAATTGCGACTTTTGGCGAGAATACACTTGTGTACCCCGAGTTATGTCATGGCTGCGGCCTCTGCACTATGGTTTGCCCCGTCGATGCAATTGCGGAAAAGCCAAAAGAAATCGGTAAAATCAGGAAAGGTGATTCCGGTTCAATTAGTTACTTCGAAGGCGACCTTACCATAGGAGAGCCCATGGCAACTCCAATTATAGGGGAACTTAAGAAAAACACTGATCCCGATCGCCTTTCTATACTCGATTCGCCTCCCGGAACGGCCTGCCCGGTAATCGAAAGCCTGCATGGAAGCGACTTTGCGCTTCTCGTTACTGAACCCACGCCCTTTGGCTTGCACGATTTGAAACTTTCCGTCGAAGTAGCAAGAGAGATCGGCGTGCCAGTGGGGGTAGTTATTAACCGTGACGGAATAGGGGATGAGGCCGTTGAGGAGTACTGCCAAAAAGAAGAAGTACCGGTACTCACCAGAATACCAAACGACCGTAAGATCGCAGAACTTTACTCAAACGGGGTACCATTCGTGAAAGAAATTGAGGGCTGGAAGGAAAAGTTTATCCGACTTTACGGTAAAATAGAAAAGTTAGTCGAGAAGAAAGAAGAAAACCAAAAAGACAGTCCGGCTAAAGTGTAGACGAGATTACCATCAACTCTATTCCCGGATATTTAATTCCGAACAGAAACGCTAATAGCAAGAAAATTCCATGGCTTGATTGTAAGGATTTCAGGTCAGCTCGTAATATTCAATTTAGAGGAGCTTTAAATGAAACAACTACTTGTCATTAGTGGAAAGGGCGGAACGGGAAAGACCACCCTTGTATCGTCCTTTGCTTCCCTGGCAGAGGAGAAAGTTCTTTCCGATTGTGACGTCGACGCCGCGGATCTTCACCTCGTTCTCGACCCGGAAATCGAAACACGGGAAGAATTTTCCGGTGCGAAAGAAGCAATCAGGGACGAAGACAAATGTACTAGCTGTGGAATCTGTTATGAAAACTGCAGATTTGACGCCATCAACGAGGATTACGAGATCGACCCTTTTCGTTGCGAAGGTTGCGGGGTCTGTGCTTACGTCTGCCCGGAAAACGCGATTAGAATGGAAGACGTTCTTTCAGGCTATTCCCTCGAATCCTCGACTGATTACGGTAAAATGGTCCATGGTGAACTGCGCCCCGGCGAAGAAACATCGGGAAAGCTCGTGACGGAGATAAAGGCTAAAGCCAAAGATATTGTGGAAAAGGAAGAGGCAAATTTGCTAATAGTCGATGGTTCCCCTGGCACGGGTTGTCCCGTAATAGCCTCCCTGGCGGAAGTCGATCTCGCACTGGTCGTTACGGAACCTACAAAATCCGGACTGAGCGATTTGAAACGGGTAATTGGGCTCTCCGAAAATTTCGATATCAGACCGGCAGTAGTTATCAATAAGTTCGATTTAAACTCGAAAATGGTACAAAATATAGAATCATTTGCGGGGGAAAACGGGATCCCCGTCCTCGGAAAGATACCGTATGATTCAGAAGTGACTGAAGCAATGGTACAGGGAAAAAGCGTCGTCGAATATTCTAAAAACGGTGCAACTCGGGAGATCAAAAGAATCTGGAAGGAGGTTATAGACCTACTCGGTTAACCTTATCCAGGCCAAGGGGCCATGCATTCTAATCTTTTTACCTTTGTAAAACGGGTCGAGTTAAAACTAAGCCGTATGAATTGGTTTTTATATTCCAGAAAGGGGGTATGATGAAAAACTTTAAAATAACCGGAATTTACGACAACAGGGCAGTCGAAAATCTCATTCCGGGCTGGGGATTATCTTTTTTACTTGAAAATTCGGACCACCGGATACTATTTGATACCGGAGCCGATCTAAAAATTCTCTCCAGCAACCTGAGCGAGCTTGGGATAGATCCTGAAAGTTTTGATGCAATAGTTCTCTCCCATCCCCACTGCGACCATACCGGTGGTCTATCGGCAGTACTTCGAAAAAATTCGGAGCTGAAGGTCTATATGACCGAGTCCTTCCCGAAATCCTTGAAAGCGAGTGTAGAAGATTACGGCGCCAAACTGGAGGCTAAACTTGACCCGGTCGAGCCATCCGAGGCCGTCATTACAACGGGCGAGATGATTACCGATTGTCATGGCACGGAACTTCCCGAACAGGGTTTAATCCTGAGAACGAAAAAGAGACCATTGCTCATGTGTGGTTGTGCCCACCCGGGGGTCGTTAAAATGGTTAAGCGCACGAAAGAAATCACCGGAGATTTTCCCTACCTCGTTATCGGTGGTTTTCATCTATCGGGAAAGCCAAAGGGGGAAATCGAAGCCGTGATCAACGATCTGATTGATAATAATGTAGATAGTATAGCCCCAACCCATTGCACCGGAGAAAAAGCGATCGAGTCCTTCAAGAAAAGTTTCGGAGATAATTTTCTCGAACTCGAAGCGGGCCGTCAAATCGATCTTGCCGACCATCTGAATAAATAACCCAGCTCCAAATTAATTTCAGAATTGACGACGAGTTTTAGCGAAAATATCTACAGGAAAGAGGCCCCGGGGAATGTTTCCTCTGGTAAAAATTCCTTCATGGATCTTTCCGGGACATGTCGCTGTGTCGGAGCTCTTGCACAGTCCGCCTCTCCATAGTTTGAAAGTTGGTCACTCAGCTACTAGAATAGGTCAGAAGAGGTGGAAGATATGGTGAGAGTAAGGGTAAAAGCGTTACTGGTTGATACATCGAATAACGCACCCGTTGTTTTGTTAGAAGGAGACGACGATCACGAGGTAATGCCGATTTGGATCGGTCAAAACGAAGCCCTTGCCATCTCCCTCAAACTTCAGGGTAAAGAATTTGAGCGACCACTGACTCACGATCTACTTAAGTCCGTACTGGAAAAGTTGAATCAGGATCTGGAAAAAGTAATTATCGATGATTTGAGCAATAAAACCTACTACGCAACGCTGGTTTTGAATGGTCCTGATGGCGAACAAATTAGAATAGATTCACGGCCATCGGACTCGATTGCCCTCGCCCTTCGTACTGACAGCCCCATTTTCGTAGAAGATGAAATATTTGACGATGTTGCCATGGAATCGCCGTTTGACGAGGATATTCAGGACGAAGAGGCAGGAGAAGAATTTGAGGATTTTCTCGACCAGCAAATGGAACTGAGAAAATTCAAAGAGTTTACGGACGATAACTGACCCCCCACTTCCAGACAATATCAAATGGCAAATAAAGAACGTCTTGACGTTTTAGTAAATGAGAGAGGGCTGTGTAAAAGCCGGGAGAAAGCGAAGCGAGAAATAATGGCCGGTAACGTTTTCGTTTCGGGCCAGCTGAAAGATAAGCCGGGAAAGAAGTATCCTGCCGACTCGGAGATCACTCTAGAAAGGGACGAAAAGAGGTTTGTAAGCCGTGGTGGAAAGAAGCTGGAAGGCGCTCTTGAGGAATTTGACTTAGATGTATCCGGCTGGAAAGCCGTTGATATAGGAGCTTCTACGGGTGGTTTTACCGATTGCCTTTTGCGGCACGGGGCCGAAAAGGTCTGGTCGCTGGACGTCGGCAAAGGTCAGCTTGACTGGAATCTTCGCAAGGACGAAAGAGTTGAAGTTATAGAAGGTAAAAATGCCCGCCACCTCAAACCGGAGGAAATTGGCACCCCTGTAGAGCTAGTTACAATTGACGTTTCGTTCATCTCACTGGAGCTTATTCTGCCCAATGCAAACAAACTTCTGACCCCGGAGGGGAAGATTATTTCCCTTGTAAAGCCGCAATTTGAGGCAGGACCAGAACTTGTCGAGAAAGGCGGGGTGGTTACCGACCCCGAAGTCCACCGAGACGTGTTAAACGAGACGGTAAAGTACGGTGAAAATTCCGACCTTATCCCCAGCGGCTGTACTTATTCACCGATCCAGGGCAAATCCGGAAAGAATATCGAATACTTTCTTTTCTTTACGCATTCCGGAGAACGAATGAAAAGGAGAGAAATAAATCGGGTTGTGGAATCGGCACATAAAGATTTTTCCTGAGCCCTCAGCCCCTTTCTAAAGCGGGAAAAAATATCCGGAGGCCATTTTCAATGATAACCGCAGCCCTTACCGGCGGCATCGCAACTGGTAAGACTGAGGTACTACGAGTCGCGGAAAAATATAACAGAGTCGAAACTATTCAGGCTGACAACCTGGCAAAAGAAATCTATCGCCCGGACAATCCTCATTTCGGAGAAGTCGTCGACCTACTTGGCTCGGATATTCTCACAGAAGAAGGGGAAATAGATCTGGAAGCCGTATCTAAGAAAGTTTTTTCCGATAAAGACCTCCTTTCACAGCTCGAAAGCATAGCTCACCCCTACGTTGAAGAAAAATTGAAAGAATTGATAGTGCGTTACAAAAACCGAGATATGCATTTACTTATAATCGAGATTCCTCTGTTGTTCCAATCTTCCAGCGTGGATCTGGATTCATTCGACCGAATTATCCTGGTAGACGCCAGTGAGGAAACACAAGTTGAAAGGTTAAAGGAACGTGATTGTCTTTCAGAAGAAGCTGCAAGAGAAAGAGTACAGCTGCAGCAATTTCCTGAAGATGCCCGAGAAAAATCCGACTACGTGATAGAAACAGAAGGGTCTCTTGCGGAGACCCGGCAATTAGCCGAAGAGCTAATCGAAAAGCTATTGGGTTAACCTTATCTGCTTATCCCTCCAATAACATTCAAAAATCTCTGCCTTCCGTATTTACAGGCTTCTGTATTTAGGTCAGCGGAGTTTTTCGCTATAGTTAGGGTATCCCTTGAAAAACACTTTCGTTCAGGATGGAGGTTTTAGATGAAACCAAAGACTCTGATTGTTTTACTCGCCGGAGTAACTGCCGTCTCATTTGCCGCGATATTTATCAGGTTAAGTACGGCGCCCCCCTTGATAATTTCGTTCTACCGGATGTTTTTCTCTTCGACGCTGATAATGTTTTATTTCATTTACCGGGGAAATATTGGGTCAGAGTTGAAAAAACTCCGGCAGAGGGATTGGTTTTTACTGGTTTTGAGCGGCCTTTTTCTCAGCATCCATTTTGCCTTCTGGGTTACTTCACTGAATCATACCAGCGTGGCAAGCTCCGTCGTTCTCGTTACGACGCAGCCAATTTTTATAGTGCTTATAGAAAGCGTCTTTCTTGGAAAAAAGCCAAGCAAAGGGTTTCTGATCGGTCTGGTTATCGCAGGCCTGGGGAGTTTTCTGATCGGTTTCGGCGATTTTCACGGAACGCAATTCGGACTTATAGGGGATTTGTTCGCTCTGATGGGGGCCGTTATGGCTGCCGGTTATTTTCTCATAGGCGGGGAAGTTCGGAGGAGAATTAGTCTCCTGCCCTATATTTTCGTAGTTTATGGTTTTAGTTCCGTTTTTCTCCTAATCTTCTGTTTGGTTGCCAACCTCCCCCTTGTCAGTTATTCACCGTATAATTTCGGCCTGTTTCTCTTGCTTGCACTCATTCCGACGCTAATTGGGCATACGTCATTTAACTGGCTACTTAGCGAAGTAAAGGCATCGATGGTAGGAGTAACGACCCTCGGCGAACCGATCGGATCTTCGCTCCTCGCGATTATTTTCTTTGGAGAGTATCCTTCTTACTGGGTAGTAGCCGGTGGCACGTTCGTCCTTTTCAGTATCTACTTTCTCTGGCGTCAGAAACTTCTCGATGGCGTCGCATAAATAGCGATCTTAATTCCAGGTTTATGAACAGAAAAAAGATAAAGCCCCGTACAAAGATACGGGGCTTTACCGACTATTTTGACATGATAAGGTTTCTTTATCTCTGGCCCTCTTCTAACTCCTCAGCAGCTCTTTCCTCAGCCTTTTTTTGAATTTCTTCAGCTCTCTTTTCAAATTCCGTTCTTGCTTCTTCCGCCTTCTCGGAGAGATTCTCAACTAGATCTTCGCCCTTTCCTTCGTCAAACTCACCCTCTTCCAAATCCGGGAATCCGCCGTCACCGGAAACTCCCATGATGCTGCTTACTGCTCCAAGCACGTCCGCTGTTCCTGAGGGCACTATGAGCTTTGAAGCTCTTCCATCTGCAAGCTCCTTCATTGCTTCGTAGGCCTTTAAGGTGAGAATACCTTTTGTCGGTTTTCCTTTATGATACGCCCCAAATACGCCCTGGATGGCGTTTGCCTCACCTTCTGCTTCGGTTATATATTCGTAGCGTCTCGCGTCCGCCCTTTTTCGGCGCGCGTTTGCCTCACCTTCTGCTTCCAGAACTTCTGCTCTCTTGCCACCTTCTGCTTTCAGTATCGCGGCCTTTTTACTACCTTCTGCCTCAAGCACATCCGCCCGTCTCCGTCTTTCGGCTTTCAGCTGCTGCGCCATTGCGTTTTTGACGTCATCAGGAGGAGTTATTTCTCTTATTTCTACCTTTGTTACCCTGACTCCCCACTTATCTGTCTCCTTATCCAGAGTATTTAGCAGTTTAGAATTTACCTTTTCTCGCGAAGACAGGGATTGGTCAAGATCCATTTCACCGATTTCACTTCTCAAATTGGTCTGTGCCAGGCGTACTGCAGCCTGCTCGAAATTCTCGACCTCGTATTCCACTTTTTTCGCGTCGGTCGGTTTATAGTATACTATGGCATCAACTGTCACCGTGGCATTATCCTTCGTTATGACGTCCTGCCTCGGAACATCCAGCGTCTTTTCCCTCATATCTATCTTTCTTACCTTTTGGACAAAAGGGAAGATAAAATGCAAACCCGGTTCGTAAGTTTGAGAATACTTGCCGAAAGTTTCCAGTAATCCCTTCTGGTACTGGCGAACCAAAACCGTCGCCCATGAACCAAACACCAGAACAAAAATAATTGCCGCTAAAACTACGATCAGTGTAGTCATTTTAAACCTCCTCTCGGTCAGGTCCTTCAACTACATTATCGGCGTCAGCCACGTCCACGACAAGCGACGTGCCTTCGACACTTTTCACCAAAATCGCTTCTTCTTCCATAATCGGTTCCCCTGTTTTGGATTCCGCGCGCCACTTTTCTCCGTTTACAACTACGACCCCTTCACCGGTCGCGGGATTTATTTCTTCTTCTACTAAGCCGGTTTCACCGATTAACCGGTCGGCTCCGGTTTTCAGCGTTTCCTGTGAACTGGAATAAATATCGAATTTCCACGCCATGTAGGCAGCAAAGCCGGTAGCAAGAACAAAAGCAACGAAACTGCTGATTTCTCCCGGTATGAAGAAATCTACTAAACTAGCAACTAAGGCACCAAAGCCCACGGTGCCAAAGAAAAAAGTAGCAGTATTCATTTCGACAACCAGCAAACCCAGTCCGGCGAGAAACCATAACCAGGCCGGTATTAGGTCCATTTGGGTCACCTCATTTAGTATTTTCTTCTGTAATGGTTTTCGGTCGAATATTTACGCTTTTAGGTTCAACCAATTTCCAGGCTACGTCAGCCAGTAAATAGAGCGACCCCGATATCATCGAATGACCCCCGAGAACGACCGGTTTGGATGCTTCGATCGCGGCGCGGGTCAATTTTTTTAAATAACTCGTATCTATCGCTTCCGGCTTCAATAAATCGGAAGAAAATCTATCCTTTCGAGGAGGCCAATTTCCGAGAAAATCGAATAATACTCTGGTATCCAGAAATAGGCCAGTCCCTTTAGCTAAAAGAGTTTCAATAAAACTCCGTGGACCGTTTTTTTCGAACAGCTTACCCAGTACATAAGAACCATTTACTTTAGTTCCCCGCTCACCATAACTTCCCCTGCCTTCCGATATCACGTCCACGTGACAGGCAGCATTTCTCTCCAGATAAGACCAGGTTGCAGCACCTATTCGTCCGGCTACGACCAACCTTCTATTTTCATTCGTAAACTGAGGTAAAATCTCTTTAATTCTCGTGTTACCCCGGTCCATGGAAGCCAGGTAATCTTTCAGTTTACCCGGCTCGATTTCGGACAATTTCAGCGGGATCATGTCCACGGGAGAATCCAGGTCGAGTTCGGTTTTCGCCTCCCGCTTCATTTCGAAGGGCTTTAACCCTGCATCTCTGGTTAACCAGCCAAGACCATTATCATTTCTCGGAGGTGGGAAATCCAGTATGGATTTTGCCGGGGAAAAACCAATCATATCGGCAGAATAGAAGTTATTGGCGAGGGATATATTATCATTTTTCAGTAGAAACTCAACTATTGAGGTAAAATCGTTTTCTTCAAAGAGAACTCCGGATCCGCCACCAGCGTAAAGAATGTTTTTCACGTCGTAGCTCTCTATTATATCAAACAGCTTTTTTCCGAAGTGAAAGTCTTTACCCGATTTTTTAACCTCCAGCCCTGGATACCGGGAGGTATCTATATTTGACAAACGCGGCGAGTTAGTAACCAATATTCGCTTTTCCAGACCCGGGATAGAACCAGTTTTTTCGAGTATATCACGGGTGTTCGACTCCAGTCCCCTGTTCAAAGCCTTTTCAGGATCGGACTCCCCTTCTATACCCGTAGTTATTAAGAGAGTTGCGGCTTCACTCATTCAACTATTCTCCTTTGATAATCTTCGGCCCCTCTTCCGTCCCGACAAAAACGATGTCAGCACTCCGACTCGCAAAAAATCCGTTTTCGATAACGCCCTCGATCCGATTGATTTCGTTTTCGAGCGGCTCGACCTGATCCACCTTTAATTTCATCTCAAGTTTAACGTCGAGAATCAAGTTCCCGTTATCGGTCCTGTATAACTCATCCCCGGATTTTCTGATTTCAGGTTCCCCGTAAGAGTTCAGCTTTTCTGCCACGAACTCACGTCTTTTGGGGTTTATCTCGACGGGAAGGGGGAATGTCTGACCGAGGTAATCAACTAATTTCGTTTCGTCCACTACGATGGCTAGAGTTCGGGATTTCTTCGCGACCTTTTTCTCCCTGTAGTGGCAACCGCCGCCGCCTTTTATCAAATTGAGCTCCGGGTCCACTTCATCCGCTCCGTCAAGATCAAAGACCAGGTTATCGGAATTTTTCAACCTGCTTACTCTTACCCCGCGCTTTTTCAACTCTTTTCTGGTCCTGTCGGAAGTTGGAATTGCGATCAATTCATCGTGTTCGGCAAACCTGGAGAAAGAATAGGACACTGTTGAACCCGAACCCACACCAATCCTGATCTCCCTGTCTAAATCGTAGTTATCCGAGATCCAGGTAAATGCTCCCTCTACTGCTATCTCCTTTAACTTTTCTCTACTTATCTCTCCTGACATAAATTATCATAAACTCCTTTACGGAAATTTTCCGGAAACTGTACTTATTTAACTTTTTCTACCGTTCGTAGCTCGTCTTCTCTATTGGATTAGGTAAATTATAAACTTTGAGGTTCTGGAGGCAAATAGGCCCCTTGGAATATTAATAACGCTCCCTTGCAGAAAAAAACAGCCCAACTATAATAGTTATGTATTTCCTTTTTTTATGGCATATTTATTTTTTTGTCAACAATGCTTTATTTAGTTTGTACAAAATGAGATAAGCTCGGGGGAAGTTATGAATTTCTTTGATCTTATCAAAAAGAGATCTTCAATTAGAGCCTACAAGGAGAGGCCTGTTTCGAAAGAACAGGTGGAGAAGCTGTTGAACGCCGCCAATTCTGCTCCTTCGGCGGGAAACCTCCAGTCCTATAAAATTCTCGTGATAAGGTCGGAAGGGGTGCAGGAAAAACTCGTAAAAGCAGCACACGGCCAAAAGTTCTTAAGCCAGGCTCCGGTAGTTTTCGCTTTTCTCCAGGACAAGGAGAGATCCAGGGACAAATACGGCGATCGAGGGGAGTTTTACTCTCTCCAGGATGGGACGATAGCCGCTACTTACCTGCAGCTCGCTGCAGTAGAACTTGGTCTGGGTAGCTGCTGGGTCGGTGCTTTTGACGATGAAGCAGCCATTGAAGCCTTACCTTCCAGCAAACGTCCCCTGGCTTTGCTTCCCGTTGGTTATCCTGCCAGGACTTCAGGAAACGACTCGGTCCGGCGTGAACTGGAGGAAATAGCTGAATTTATTGAGTAGTTCGGATTACTCTCCGATCAATTGAAGTATGATTTCTCTTTCTCTTTCCCGGGTATCGTGGTTGATGGCGATAATGTTTTGCCATCTCCCCAGTTGAAGCTCTTTGTCGACGAAAGGAACTATCATTCCCGGCCCCATAATGGTCGCTCTGACGTGGCTCCTTCCATTGCCGTCGTTCCAGGTTTCATGATGTTTATATGGAATATCAGGCGGGGCCATTCTCTCGAGGGCATCGGGAATATCCTCCTGCAGTCCCGGTTCGAACTCTACTGTACTAATTGAGCCGGTAGCACCCGGAATAAAGACGTTAACGCTTCCATCCGACAGGTCCGACTCCTTTACCACTTCATCAACGTCCCCGGTAATGTCCTCCATTGCACTATCACTGCCGATCCTTACGTTGATTCTTTCCGTAACTACTGACATATTTTACTCTCTCCCTATTATGGTTAAAGATATAACTGGAATTATTCAACTGAACTAAAATAGTCATCCCGCAAAAAACTGACGAATTCCTCCATTTCCATATCTCGTGAACCTTTTACCAGAACGGCGTTATCGCGTCCCTGAATCAGAGTACCAAGCCTTTCCTTCAGAGCTTCCCTGCTATTAAACCAATCCGCCCCCGTCGGCCCTCCTGTTAAACCTGTACTGAGTTCAAAGACCAGTTTTTTTGAAAACTTTCCCAGTCCCAGCAACCGCTTTACTCCTGCGCTCTGGACGTAATAAGCCAGGTCTCTATGACAGCGGGGAGCTTCATTCCCTAATTCCATCATATCCCCGAAGACAAAAAATTTATCACCACTCATATCTAATTCCGAGATAAATTCGAGAGCGTTGCGCGTAGCAGCGGGATTGGCGTTGTAGGTATCGTCAATTACAGTTCCTCCGGAAAAATCCACTAAATTGAGCCGCTGATCGATCGGCTCAATCTTTGCACCTTTTTTAATTTTTTTCAGGGAAATTCCCATTTCCCGCGCAAGTGATGCGGAAGCAAGGACGTTGTAGGCATTTGCCCGGGAATGTAATCCTGATTCAAGGCGACAGAGTGAATTTGTTTTAGATTTCTCACCGGACCCGGTTTTTTTGAACAGGGAGAACGAAAGTCCGGCCAGTTCGCCCAGGGTTAAATTCCCGGCCAGGTAAGTATTATTCGGAGAGTTCAGCCCGTACCTGATTAAATTGTACCTCTTTTTCTGAGCTGCCTTCCTGGTCAGCGGAGCTACGTCACCGTTTACGATCAGTGTCGAGCCGGGATCCATGCCTTCGGTCAATTTTAGTTTTTCCTCGACAATTTCCCCGACATCTTGAAAATGCTCCAGGTGGACCTTACCCGCCCCCGTTATTATTCCGTGAGTCGGAGAGAGGATTTCACTCAATTTTCCTACATCCCCGGGGTACTGCAGTCCCAGCTCAAATACGCCGTAGTCCGATATCTCATCCATTTCCAGAAGCGCCAGAGGGAGACCGTACTCAGTGTTGTAATTACCGGGTGATTTATGGACGGAACCCGTGAGCGATAGAATTGAATGAAGCAGCTCCTTCGTCGTCGTCTTACCCCAGCTTCCGGTAATACCGACTATTGGAATATCAAATTGGTTTCGATAGGAGCTTGCCGCATCAAGCAATGCTTTTTCAGTATCCTCGACCAAAACAATATTGGCAAAGTCCTCTTCCAGGTAATCCTCAGATCTAACGAAAGCTCCTGAAGCGCCCTCGTTAAAAGCTTCTCTTAGAAAGTAATGTCCATCGGTCTCCGTTCCGGCAACCGGTACAAAAAAATCCCCTTCACTGAGGGTTCTGGTGTCTATGGAAAACCCTTTGATTGCTCGGTTCTCCCTATTAAGCAGCTTGCCCCCAGTGTGTTTCGCCAGCTCGCCGGGACTAAACATTATTTGGCTCAGTCCGTCGTTTTTTCCTGGTCTCCTTCTTCCTCGGTACCATTTTCCCCTGACTCTTTATCAGCGGTTTTTGAATTTGAACTTCCTTCTTCCTTCTCAACTACGTTTATCGATATAGCCTGTTGGCCGTAAATCACCTTGCCGGAGAACTTTTCGTCGACCCGGGCCACGGATTCGTACATATATCCGGTACTGGCCATCGGGACTACGCTTTCTTCAAACGGGCTCAACAATTCAATTGAAAGGTGTTCGTAGCTTTTCAAGTTGTTGAGATAGCCGAGCCAGTCCTTGAATGTCTCCAGTTTCTGCGGGGGAGCAATTTTAGCAGGCCTCGGACCTCCATATGCGGCAACGACGTATTTGCCCTCCGGCAGGTTTTTCGGTAACTGGAACGCCCCTGTCTTCTTTACGATATCGTCGCGATAGTTCTTGATTTTGACCTGATAAGCCAGTAGATCTCCTGGGTGATATTCCGCGCCATCGGTGGCGAAGTAAGTTATCTGTCCGGAATTTATATTTCGCTCAAAATTTACCTCGGCCTTTAAATTCGCCAGTTCCGGT
The DNA here is from genome assembly GCA_964599005.1 of uncultured Thermotogae bacterium. Classification (GTDB taxonomy): domain Bacteria; phylum Bipolaricaulota; class Bipolaricaulia; order M55B111; family M55B111; genus JAGXLP01. The sequence goes on along the minus strand of CAZRDU010000026.1, from coordinate 3,744 downwards.
TTCCGGAAGGGATTATGTGCCAATGCGTCGATAAATAGAGCTACCTGGAGAGAAGGAAGGAATGACGCTTGCCTGTAGGAGAAAAAGACGTCCGATCTTTCAATCGGCTCGGGCATGTTCTTCCCGGTGATTTTGTAATTTACTTTTACCGTTCCCGGTCCCGTTCTGTTGAGCGACCGGTTAATGGACTCTCTGATTGTAGAATAAGACAGCGGGCCTATTATGCTGGGAGATTTAACGATATCCGTGGTGAAAGAAGAGGAAGATTCGACGTTTCTCTCGCTGACCTCGATATCCGTGCTAAACAAGTTCGCTTTTGTTCCGATTGATCCCATTACTCCCTGCGTTCTATCCTGTTCAACTGTGCCTACGGGTGATCCTACATCACCAAGCTTAAAAGGGGATTTGTAACTTTTTACGGTATCAAATACGCTGGCCTTTGTTAGGAGAAAGTTAGAATTACCGCTCAGGAGGAATCTGTGACCAAACCCAAGTATCTTTTCGTCTTCTCTATAGGTCACCGTACCCAGGGCACCGATCGAAAGATCGCCTTTCGTGAGCGCTACCCCCATCGGTGATCCCGGCTGTAACTCCATGCCCCCATTTGACCCGTTTGCGCTTCCCTGAATGTTGTGAAAAGAAAGATCGTACTTCGCCAGACCGCCCTCTAGATTGTCCACAGAACTACTGCCAAGGACTCTTAACGGATCGTAAATTCTATCAATTCCCTGTGAATCGATTCCGTTTTTCAAAGCCTCGAACGAGCTTCTGGTAAAGCCGTCTACCATAATCGGAGTCTGGCTCCTGCCAAAGATCAGTTTATCCGAACCGGGCACCGTTTTATTTGCGCTGGAATTACCTTCGAGAGAGACGGATTTGCCCGGAAATACCTTTTCAAGAGAATTCTCCATGGAACTTTTCCGTTCGTCGGTTTCTCCCATGTCTCCGGATGGGGCATTACCTTCCAACAGGCGGAGCATGGTTTTGATGGGCGTAACCAGGGCTATAGGGTTACTTGAGTCCTTGCTCCATAAGGCAGACCTGCTCAGGGCGCCAATTAACTTTCCGTCAATATATACCGGACTCCCACTCATGCCCTGGGCAACTCCACCGGACTTTTCAATCGGAGCTCCGCTTGCCCTGACTATTATGAAGTCTTCCAGTTCCCCTGGTTTGTCAATTGTTTCAATAACTTCTACGGTAAAGGAAGAAATCTTCTGTCCCTTTACAACCGTTTTGCCGACACCGTTCATTCCTTTCTCGATCCGATCAAGTCCCAAAAAGTCTCCACTGGATGCTCCGTATGCCATCGGTGCAACCATTAACCCCTGGGCTAGGACTAAAGCGAAAAAGCCAAAAACAACTTTCGTTCCGAGCGACCTCAAACCTTTTTTATCCATAATTTCCTCCCGGGTTAGGGTTTTAATGTTATAACTGCAAAGCTTTGTCTAATAGTTTTCCTGTACCGCGCAGCGCTTTAACTTGTAAAATTTTGAAAATTTAATCAAACTTAAGAGCTAGAAATTTCACTCCATTGAGAATAATAATAACGATTTATGTTGCCTATTTGCAGGTTAAATTAACGAGTAAAGCCAAATTTCAGGACAAGAAGAACCCTATTGGTATTTCCGATTAACTTTGGTATATTTTATCCGACACATATAAAGAACTTATAAAGCTCAAGCGGGAGGAAAATTGAATGGCTGAAGAAGAGCTGCTGACAGTAGAGAATATCCATAAAAGATACGGTAAGGAAGAAGTTTTAAAGGGCGTTTCTTTTGGCATGAATCAGGCAGAGACCAAGGTTATTATCGGACCTTCGGGGACCGGCAAAAGCACTTTACTTCGCTGCATAAACCAGCTTACGGCACCGGATCAGGGTCAGGTCTGGCTGGAAGGAGAAGAAGTTACTGATAGCTCTAAAGACATCAACAAGTTCAGACAGAGAATAGGTATGGTTTTTCAGCACTTCAACCTGTTTGAGCATTTAACTGCGCTCGGCAATGTAACGCTCGGATTAAAAAAAGTAAAGGGTTTCGACAAGGAAGAAGCGAAAAACCTGGGTATGGAAGAACTGGAAAGAGTCGGGTTGGGGGACCAATCGGAGTCTTATCCGGCACAGCTATCGGGAGGTCAAAAGCAGAGAGTCGGGATAGCCCGAGCCCTTGCAATGGAGCCAAAGATAATTCTCTTCGACGAACCGACCTCCGCCCTTGACCCGGAACTCATCGGGGAAGTTCTGGAGGTTATGAAGGATCTGGCCGAATCGGGCATGACAATGCTGGTAGTAACCCATGAAATGGGGTTCGCCAATTCGGTCTCGGACGAGATAATATTTATGGAAGGCGGGACAATCGTCGAACAGGGCACTCCGACCCAGTTCTTTAACAATCCCGAGAAGGCCAGAACCCAGGAGTTCCTCCGCAAGTTAACCGAACTATACGGAGAAAGGTCTTAATAAATCTTCTCGGGGCTCAATGACCTCTTGCAATCAACGATATAGTTCGGGGTTGAGGTAACTTGCCAGAGCAAAGATAATCGCATCACGATAGGCCTGCTGCCTCGTAATAATTCCGTCTGTAAATATTCCGATTGCTCCAGGACCTTCTTTTACTTCCTTTTTCCCGGTAACTTCGTCCATTACGGGCCCCAGCTCCTCTCCGCCTCTTACCCGCTCAGCTATCGGTTCCGGAAGAAGTAATCGGCCGCCACCTCCGAGGTAACTACTCTCGCTATTTATTAAATAGGCCCATCCGGTCAGAAACATGCCGTATTTCGAATCGGCCACGGAACCCTCCAGGCCGACTCCGAAGTCGTAATCGCCTTTTTTTATAGACTTTTCCGCTCTTATTTTAGCCCCCTCGATAGCCTCTTCGTCGGTGCTGGGCTGGTCCGAAACCTCCGAATCAACATCGAGTTTAATTACTTCTGCTTCTCCGTTAATGAGTTCAAATGCTTCCGCAGTTGCGTTTAATTTGACAGGATTGGTACTGCCAACAGATATTTTTAACACGTAATCCCTCCGTGATAAGTCATTATAATTCCGGTCTTCCATGTCGAGTTACGATCCCTGAGCGCTTTGAAATCCCGGATTTCTTGCAATTTTGGAAATACTAATTGGCCAAATATTGTTTTACCAGTAAAACTCCCAGTCCGTTTGTGTGAATGATCCCCGTTAATGACTATAATAATTGAGGAGGTGAAGACAATGGCCGAAAACGATGAATTTGGCAATAACAAAATAGACGGAGGGGTTATAAACGATAAGGGAACGATAACGATCTCCGAAGAAGTAGTTACCGCGGTTGTTGCCGGTGGGGCCTCTCAAATAGAAGGCCTTGGTCAGAAGAAGTCATCGGTCGCCGAAGATATTGGCCGGATATTTGGGAGCCAGAGGCGCGGAGTTACGATAGACTTCGACGGTAACGAGGTCTCGATTACGCTCAAAATAGCGGTAAAGCAGGGCTATCCCGTGCACGAAGTAGCAAAGAAAACACAGAAGAAAATAAAAGAAGACGTGGAGGACAAGACCGGCCTGGATGTTAATAAAGTTGATATCTACGTTCAGAAGCTGCAGGAAGAAAAAGGAGATACGGAAGAACTAATTCCGGAAGATACCGAGGAAGAGGAAGATTAAGGTCTTGTCAATAAATTACTTAACGGTTAAACTTTTTTACCTTTCGCCATAAGTGGAGGGGTGGGCGAGTGGACGAAACCGCCGGTCTTGAAAACCGGAGAGCCTTG
>CAZRDU010000025.1:0-20426 GCA_964599005.1 uncultured Thermotogae bacterium | reverse complement strand
AGATTACCAGTGTTTCAAGGCCTTCCTGTTTTGCCCCGTAACCGATTTCCAGGGCAGAGTGAGAGCCAAGAACGCCTATAGTGACGTCTTCCGCGTTCTCGACGCCATAGTTCTTCGCTGCATTCTTTGCCCGATCGAGCGATATTGCCATTCAATTCCACCTCTGATAGAGTATCCGGTCTTTCCTCCTCGCGGAAGGAAGTTGACTTTTACCTTAGAATTCCAAAGACATGATAATTGAAACAACGGTAGATTAACAGATTTCTCTAGAAGTCCTGGATCCTTAACTAACTTCTACCAGGTTAATTTCGCGCTCCATTCTGGTAAAATTCCTTTAACCGAGAGAAACCGATAAAACCGATAAAACCCAAGTGGAGGAGGTAAACTTGAATCCGATTGAAGGATTGACTGAAGACAACGGTGTTCTGATCATGGGAATACTTAACGTTACCCCGGATTCGTTTTCGGACGGTGGAAGGTACCTGGATAAAGACGCTGCTCGGAAAAGGGCACTGGAGATGGAAAACAGCGGCGCTGATATTATAGATATCGGAGGGGAGTCGACACGCCCGGGAGCGGAAAGTGTGGAGCTGGAAGAGGAGCTGGAGCGGACAATACCCGTAATCGAAGCGGTTAGGGAAGAGACCGAGGTTCCGATATCAATCGATACTTACAAGTCGGAAGTGGCAAAAGAAGCACTGGATGCCGGAGCGGATATCGTAAACGATATCAGCGCGCTCCGGTTCGACCCTGATCTCGGCCGCCTTGTCGCTGAAAGAGATGTTCCCGTTATCCTGATGCATATGCAGGGCGAGCCTCGAACGATGCAGGAGAATCCGACTTACGAGGATCCGGTAGAAGATATAATTGAGTTTCTGGAGGGAAGAATCAACCGAGCCGTTGAATTAGGAATTTCGCGGGAACAGGTCGTAATCGACCCGGGAATAGGTTTTGGTAAAAAGTACGAAGATAACTACGAGATTTTACGGCGCCTGGAAGAGTTCAGGGCGCTGGATTTACCGTTGCTGCTTGGGACTTCACGGAAATCGTTCCTGGGCGAAACGCTGGATTCACCGACCGGGAAGCGTCTGGAGGGTACGATTGCGAGTAACGTGGTGGGCGTGCTTAAAGGAGCTAAGGTACTTAGAGTTCACGACGTCAGGGAAGTTCATCGAGCGGTTCAGGTAGCTGTCCGGTGTCGGTAAATAATAGGGGACTGACCGGAGCTAATTGGTTAATTGATCCGGCCAGTCCTCAGGCCTTTATCGAAGTTCGGTGGAAACTCGAAGGTTAGGACCTTTTAATTTGCAGTTTTGTTCTCCCTGAATTCTATTTCTACTTCGAGTTCTCTCTTTCCCGTTCTCTTGTTGTAGTCCGTTTCTACTTCCAGGTTAATCGGTTCCTCAAATTGAAAGGTTCCCTCGGTCCCCACCATCGATACGGTAATAGCGTCATCCTTTTTTAGTTGACTAACGACTTCTTCCAGAAAAGAAATCAGGTCTGCTTTGCTTACGTCCTGTTCGTATTCGAATTCGGCATCCAGCCTGTTTTCCGACTCAGATGAAGGCAATTCTACCACGAAAATCACCCCAGTAGATTTATTTTGTAAAGGTCTTACATAGTGCAGAATTAACGTTTCGTTTAGAAAATTCCTTTAGGAGAAAACTGTTCCATATTTATTGACCAGTTTCTAAGATAACTATAAGGTGTAAATACACGGATAATCAAGTTTACAAGGCGCTTTAGAAACGCGACAAGCTGGCTTAGTTGATATGAGTCTCTATTTTCAGTTGATTCAGCACTTCGAGGTCATCCCTTTTAAGGCTCCAGTCAAAAAGCTGGATGTTTTCTTTCAGATGATCTTCCGAGCCGGCCTTCGGTATGGCGAGGACGTTTTCCTGGTCGATCAACCATTTTAGCGCGATCTGTCCCGGGGTTTTCCCGTATTTAGCCGCAATATCGCTAAGTTCTTTCCGCTCCAGTACTTTCCCCCTTCCCAGAGGACTGTAGGCGGTGAGGAGGACATCGTTTTCCCGGCAGTAATTTAACATCGGTTCCATATCCATCCCCAGATGGTACTTGACCTGGTTATTGACTATCGGGTAATCGGATAAGTTTTTTGCTTCCTCGAGCTGAGACCGGGAAAAATTGCTGACGCCGATATGGCGGGTTTTCCCCTCTTTTACAAGCTCGTTCATCGCTTTTATTGTTTCGGACGTGGGGATGTCCGGGTTGGGCCAGTGAACCAGAATCAGATCTACGTAATCCGTATCCAGTCTTTTCAGGCTTGCTTCGGCCGAACGCTTGAAGTCACGGTAGTGGAGCTTGTCTTTCCAGACCTTGGTGGTTAGAAAGAGATCTTCCCTGTTGAAGTCAGCTATAGCTCTGCCCACCGCTTCCTCGTTCTCGTAAAATATGGCAGTATCGATGTGGCGATAACCCAAATTTATGGCTTTTCTGACCGTCTCTTCACATTTCTTCCCTTTTAACTGCCACGTGCCCAATCCAAGAGCGGGAACCGAGAACTCTTTGACCGATTTTATTTCGCTTCGCATAAATCATTCCTCCTTGGTGGATGGAAATTATGGCCGTGCTTTAACCGGCTGAATTCAATTGTTCGATAACTCTGGAACTAAATTCGGTGATAGAAACCCGTGTTTGGTCCCCTGTTTCCATGTCTCTCAAGGTTACTTCTTCCTCCGAAAGCTCCTGTGGTCCGAGTATTGCTGTGATTTCTGCACCATAGCGGTCCGCGTACCCCAGCTGGCCCTGAAGGCTTTTATCAAGATGATCGATCTCTGCTTTAACGCCGGCCTCTCGAAGTTCATTTACCAGAGCCAGTCCCCGTCTTTTCGTCTCCCGGTCCAGTGAAGCCAGATAAACATCGAGGTCCCGGGTTTCCAGATCAATACTATCGAGCTCTTCCAGGAGGAGAACGAGTCTTTCTATACCTCCGGCAAATCCGACGGCAGGGGTCGGGTCTCCGCCGAACAATTCGACCAATCCGTCGTATCTACCGCCACCGACGAGAGCGTCCTGCGCTCCGAGATCACTTGAATAAACTTCGAATACGGTCTTGGTGTAATAATCCAGCCCCCGGACCAATTTGGGATCCAGTTCGTAGCCGAGATTTAGTTCGCTCAGATACGCCCTGACTTCATCGAAGTGAGATTGGCACTCGGAACAGAGATAGTCCGTAATCTCGGGGCCGTCTTCTACAACGGATTGACAGGTCTCGTTTTTGCAGTCGAGAATTCTCAGCGGGTTTGTTTTCAATCTTTCCTGGCAATCGTGACACAGCTGGTCCTTCCGAGGGGTAAGAAAATCTAGGAGTTCATCTATGTAATCCTCTCTGTCGTCAGGACAACCGATACTGTTTAAATTCAGCCCCACTTCGTCCAGACCAAGTGAAGTCAACAGGTCGACAGCCAGGACTATCATTTCGGCATCCAGAGCCGGATCATCGGAGCCAATTGCTTCGGCGCCATATTGGTGAAATTGTCGGGATCGCCCCTTTTGGGGGGATTCGTAGCGGAACATCGGGCCAAGGTAATACCACTTGGAAAGTTCTTCTTTGCCGTAAAATTTATGCTCCAGATACGCTCGAACTACTGAAGCCGTATTCTCGGGCCTTAGAGTCATCGATCTTCCGCCCTTATCCTCGAAAGTATACATTTCTTTTGAAACTACGTCGGTCTCTTCCCCTACGCCACGAGCGAAAACCTCGGTTTTTTCCATTATCGGTGTTCTGATTTCCTCGTAGCCATGGAGGGGCATGGTTGCTCGTACTTCTTCTTCTACGGCGTGCCAGTAAGGCATTTCCTCTGGCTTTATATCGTAAAGTCCTTTTGGGGCGTAATACTTCATACGCTTCCCTCTTCCATGTTACTTTCCAGATTTATCATTTCTATCAACGCTTCAGCCGCTTCGGTCCCTTTGTTACCTTGCTTTGCTCCCGCCCGATCTATTGCCTGCTCAAGTGTATCGGCTGTAATCAGGCCGAATGTGACGGGAATATCTCCTTCCAGATTTAGTTGAGCCAGCCCTTTAGACGTTTCGTTTGCCACGTAATCAAAGTGCGGGGTTTCTCCTCTGATTACTGCTCCCAGGGCGACAATTCCGTCGTAGTTTTCGGTACTTCTCATTTTCTTTACCGCTCTCGGAAGCTCAAACGATCCGGGCACATAGGCTACGGTGACTTGTCCCCAGTCAGTTCCCAGTCTCTTTAACCTGTCCTCTGCCCCGGAAAGGAGTCTTTCCGTCACCATGCTGTTGAAACGACTTATCACGATTCCAATTTTCAGTCCTGACCCGTCGAGTTCGCCTTCCAGGTCTTTTGTCACTGTTACCTCCCTGAATATTTTAACTTGGTCTAGTCGTCAAACTCCGATAATTCGTGTCCCAGTTTTTCCACTTTGGTCTGCAGGTAGTCCTCGTTGTGTTCGTTTGGTTCGATCTCTATCGGTACCGTTTCCGAGATGTGCAGTCCATATCCTTCCAGGCCCACGACCTTTCGGGGATTGTTCGTTAACAAACGAATCGAACTGAGGCCAAGGTCGGACAGGATCTGGGCCCCGAATCCGTAGTCTCGAAGGTCAGCCGCGAATCCCAGCTCTTCGTTTGCCTCGACTGTATCCATACCCTGGTCCTGGAGGTCGTAAGCACAGACCTTGTTGCTCAGACCAATTCCCCGGCCTTCCTGGCGCATATAGACGAGAACGCCTTCGCCCTGTTCATCTATCGTGGCCATGGCTTTGTGGAGCTGATCACCGCAGTCACATCTTTTCGAGCCAAATACATCCCCGGTAAGGCATTCGGAGTGTACACGGACCAGTACGTCTTCTTTTCCCTCCACTTTACCTTTCACAAGTGCCACGTGCTCGTCCTGGTTTATTTCATCAATATAACTATAGATTCTGAAATCGCCGTATTCTGTCGGTAGTTTCGCGTCCCCTGTCCTCTCTACCAGTTTCTCGTTTTTCTTTTTGTACTTTATTAAATCCTCTATGGAAACAATTTTCAGGTCGTGCTCCTCCGCTATTTCCTTTAGTCTGGGGAGTCTGGCCATGCTTCCGTCCTCGTCCATTATTTCACAGAGAACCGCGGCGGGGTAGAGGCCGGCCATTCGAGCCATATCTACGCCGGCTTCAGTATGACCTGCTCGGTGGAGAACTCCACCCGCCTCTGCTCTCAGAGGAAATATGTGACCGGGGCGGACGAGATCGTTCGCTCCTTTTTCCTCGTCAACCATATCCTGAATCGTTTTCGCTCTGTCATAGGCGGAAATTCCCGTGGAAATGCCTTCTTTCGAATCAACGGATACGGTAAATCTGGTCCCGTGATGGGAAGTGTTGTCCCCGACCATTGAATCGAGATCCAGCTCGTTTAAACGGTCCGCTTCCATGGGGAGACAAACCAAGCCGCGCCCCTCTTTGGTCATAAAGTTTACGTCCTCGGGACGCGCCTTCTCCGCAGCCATGATGAAGTCCCCTTCGTTTTCCCTTTCCTCGTCGTCGACTACTATTATGATTTCTCCATTTCTAACGGCTTCTATCGCATCTTCTATCGAGTCAAGACTCATCTTTTTCACACTCCAACTTTCCTTGTTTCCCGGTAAATTCTATCGGTTTTTTACGCTTTTTCTAATATATTTTGCCAGGATGTCGAATTCAACGTTAACCTCGGAACCACTTCTCTTGAACTGGAGCGTGGTGTTTTCGTAACTATGGGGTATGACGGAAACCGTAAATGTCCCTCCTGTGACTCCGTACGGAGTTAAACTTATTCCGTCAACTGCCACGGACCCTTTATCGACCAGCAAGTCCTGAAATTTTCTGGAAGTCGATATCCGGAAGAGGTGATTATCCTGTTGTCGGGTAATCTTCCCGATTTTTCCTACGGTATCCACGTGTCCCTGCACGATATGTCCATCCAGACGTCCTTTAATACCGGAAGCTTCGAGAGGTAATTCGAGGTTCACGCTGTCACCCGGGCGAAGATCCCCGATGTTGGTCTTTTTTCTTGTCTCGGGGGAAACGTCTACGGAAACCCGACCTTTCTCCCTGTCCCAATCTACAAGTGTAAGGCAAACACCGTTTACGCTCAGACTTCCACCTTTCTCAATTTTGTCCAGGTAGCTATTCGGAATCGAAAACGTGAACCTGCTTCCGACAGCGTTGACGAAATCTCCTGTATCATCTACCACGCCTGTAAACATGATTTATGGTGGGTCCATACTATTTTGAAAAAACTCTAATAAGTTAGCATCTCTGACACTAGTAAACTGTACTTGAAGCCCCGTCGGCCTTGCAACCAGAGTCAATTAACCTGCAATTCGAAAGTCCTGGATAAAAAATCTTACGGGCAACTTACAGGGAGATCCCCTCTTTTTAAAATATGAATTGAAATAGGTCGTTGCGTTAGTTAAAATCCATCCGACATTATCGCTAGCCCGAGGAGGAGCTATAGTGCATTTTACGTCTAAAAGTAATACGGAATACTTGAAAATTATCGTTTTTCTGACGTTGTCGTTAATTTTACTCGCTGGCACGATGGCAGCGGGAGCTTCGGAGTACAAAAAACCGATTGAGGTTACCAGAAATCAGGAAAAAGGAACTATCCAGGTTCGGACGATGCTGGCTAATTATCTTTTCAGCAAGAAGGGTGGCCAGCTAAAAAGTATTTTTATCCATTTTTCTTCTTTTAGGACAAGTAAGGCGGAGATAGTCCCCGGTACCACCACCAACCCGGAAACGTTACAAAGGTCCTACCTTGAAGGTGTTAAGTTTCCCGGAGAACTGCAGCTCGGTGGCGAATCCGATCGGAATATCAACTATGAAGTCGATATACCTGAGGGTAAACATTACGATAAGCTGGCAGTGACTTTTACCGGTGAAAGAGAAGACCTGGAGATAAAAAAGACGTACACTATAAGGAATGACCCAGACTATACTCTGGGGCTTTCCGTTTCTCTTTCCAACAAATCCGGTGAAGCGATAAATCTGGGGCAGGACCCCCAGCTTTACATAGGTTCTCAGGCCAAATCAGGACAGGACGGCGATATAAGTTACCTGACGGATCCAACGACCAAGTTCCTCTTTGACGGCGAAGTTAGCAACGGTAAACTGGCAACGGCGTCCTACAATAGGTTTGGCGGGGTTGGCTACGTCGGAAAAAATCTGGTTCTTTTTCTGAAAACCGGTACTCCCGACGAGAAAACCGAGAACCTTGATGATAAGGGCGTTACTCCTAACGTTTCCGGTGGAAACCTGAGCGTAAACCTGCCGGAGGCATCGCTGGGAGGCGGGGCGTCCAGGGATTTTCAGTTCTCCCTCTACGGTGGACGGCGCAGGCACGTTCTTCTTTCAAACGTCGGTCTGGGGGCAATAGATGATATAGGGTTCTTCAGTCAGTTGCTTGTACCGGTGATCGGCTTTTTGAACCAGTTATACAACTTCACCGGTAATTATGGCTGGGCAATTATCCTCTTTACTATTCTAATTCGTGCTCTGCTCTACCCGTTGATGCGTAACATGTACCGCTCCATGGCAAAAATGCAGGAATTGCAGCCGAGGATTCAGGAGATTCAGGATGAGTACGATGACCGGGAAGAACAGCAAAAGAAAATGATGGAAATATATAAGGAGGAAGGAGTAAACCCGATGGGCGGCTGTCTCCCCATGTTTATTCAGCTGCCTATATTAATTCTGCTCTGGCGAGCAATAATGTACAGTGCCGAAGCAATTCATATTTCCCCGGGTTTCCTCTGGCTCAACGATCTCAGCATGCATGATCCGTATTACATTCTTGTCGTTCTCACTGTGGGGACAATGATTGTTCAGCAGCAAATGATGCAGACACCGGGAGGCGGTGGCGGTCAGAATAAGCTGATGAGTTTCGGTTTCCCTCTATTCATGGGGATATTCCTCCGTAACTTTCCGGCCGGACTCTGGCTTTACTACTTCTTGACTCAGATATTCATGATCGGCCAGCAGGCTTTTATAAACTGGGAGATGGAAGGAGAGGAAGCTGAAACTGAAGCCGAGTCTGAAGGTTGAACGGGCAAGTAACGAAAATATGACAGACAAGAAGGAGAAAACCGAAAAGGAAGTAGCGTCCTACTTAAGTGGATTCTTTGATTACCTGGAGGAGACTCCTGAACTTCAGGTGGAAAGTAAATCCCCGGATGAGCTTTACGTAAACATCCAGGGTCAGTCGGATTTCTTTTCCGAAGACAAAGAGGAGCTTGCCAGTTCCCTCTCCGTACTTGTCAGAGTATTTCTGGAGCGGCAATACGATCTGGACAGGGATGTCCAGATAGATATAAACGGAGTAAAGCTTACGCGAAGGAAGAACCTGGAGAGATTTGCCCTTGATGCGGCGGAGAAAGCAAAAAAGGAAGGTAAAAAAATCCGGTTAAACCCGATGCCCCCCGTTGAGAGAAAGTGGGTGCATATAGCTCTCAGTGAAATAGAGGAAGTTGAAACCTATAGCGTCGGCGAGGGTGACGATAGAAGGGTAATTATCAAACCAAAAGGATAATGCGGGAAGAAGACACTATAGCGGCGATATCCACTCCTCTTGGGGAAAGCGGAATTGGAATTGTTCGTCTATCGGGGCCGCACGCGGTAAAAATCACGAAAGTTCTATTCCAGCCCTCAACTTCCAAAGACCTTGACCGGGTTGAATCACATACACTTCACTACGGTTTTATTCAAGACCCGATTAGCGGTAGTGAAGTAGACGAAGTGCTCGTTTCCGTAATGCGGGCACCGAAAACATATACCAGAGAAGACGTGGTCGAAATCAACTGCCATGGAGGTATCGTGCCGGTAAGGGAGGTCCTTGAGCTCACCCTGGATCAAGGGGCAAGACCATCTGAGCCGGGGGAATTTACCAAAAGAGCTTTCCTTAATGGCAGGTTAACTCTGGACCAGGCAAAGTCCGTCAAAGACGTTATCGAGTCGAAGACACGCTTTTCCCTGGAACTTTCTCTGGATAGGCTGGAGGGAAAGTTCTCGGAATTCCTGGGGGCCGTCAGAGATGAATTGACCGAAGTCCTTGCTGAAATAGAGACGATGATAGATTTTCCCGACTACGAAGAGTCCATCGTTCCGCGGGAAGAGTTAGAGGGTAAACTGGTTGATATCAGGGACCGGATAGAGAATTTCCTGGCCCAGAGCAAAGACGGGAAGATCCTAAAAGAGGGCCATACAGTGGCAATTCTCGGTCGGCCTAACGTGGGAAAATCCACCTTATTGAACCGGCTGCTCCGGGAGGAAAGGGCCATCGTGAGCTCCACACCTGGTACCACGAGAGATACGATAGAAGCTGACCTGGAAGTTGACGGAATACCGATCAAGGTGACCGATACCGCAGGTATTAGAGAGACGGAGGGTGAAATAGAGCGCAAAGGAGTTGAGAGGGCAAGAAAACAGGGTAAAGAATCGGATCTATCCTTGTTTCTTGTTGATTCCAAAAGTGGGATCAGGGAGGAAGATAGGGAAATCGCCCGTGAATTGAATCCGGAAAAAACACTTCTGGTATTGAACAAGATGGACTTAGTTGATAATTTGCCCGCGGAAGGAGTTACCGATAAAATAGGTAATGGCTGGGCTGATATAATCAAGCTGTCGGCAGAAAAAGGGGAGGGTCTGGAGGATCTGGAAAGCTCTATTACGGAATTAATCTGGGGCGGCAAAGTCAAAAAGGATGATAGTCTTGTTCTGTTGAATGTGCAGGAAAAAGAGCTGTTGAAACAGGCCAGGCAAAACCTGGAGGAGGCAATCGAAGCAATAAATTCCGGTCGCTCTATAGATCTGGTTGAAATAGATATTAGAGAAGGGAGAAAGAAACTGGGTAAGTTGCTCGGCGAGGATCTCAGCGAAGAAATCCTGGATAGGGTGTTTTCCGATTTTTGTGTGGGTAAATAGGCCGCTGAAGAGAATTTAGACCTGAAAAAAAGGAGTTCTATATATGAGAACCGAGGACAAATCAAACGAAGAGCTTCTGAAAAAGATACAGGAGCTCGAGGAAAAGGAGGCAGAGAAAGAATCGAGTAACGAGGATATTGAAAAACGAATAACTGAGATCAAGGATCAGTTAATAGATCAGAATATAGGACTGGTGAAGTCCATAGCGGGCGATTTTACGAACTCCGGCCTGGATTTCGAGGATTTAAGGCAAGCCGGTTATATAGGCCTGTTGAATGCCGTCGAAAATTACGAGATGAATCGTGGGACGAAATTTTCCACTTACGCCTCGCATCTGATCAAGGGTGAAATAAGACATCAGGTAAGGGACAACCAACCTTCCGTGCATATTCCGCAGTGGATAAAGAGGTTGAACAAGAAAGTCAAGAAAGCCCAGGAAAGGATCTATCAGGATACCGGGGAGTACCCGACTATAGAAGAACTTTCAGAGGAACTTAATATAGAGGAAGAAGGGGTTAAAGAGGTGCTAAAGGCAAGGGATTCAATGACTTACGTTTCGATCGATCGGGAGAGAAGAGAATCCGACCCCAGACCGGAGTACATAGATTACGAAAAGATCAAGAGCAAGCACGAAGAAGACCTCCCGCTGGAATTCAAGATAAGGATCGCAGAGGCAATAGAGAAGCTGACAGAAGTGCAGCAGGAGGTTGTCAGGGGAATATTTTACGAAGAGCAGACTCAGGAAGAGATTGGTGAGGAAATCGGTACCTCGCAACGCCAGGTATCCCGAATCAAATACAAGGTGCTCGATGAATTGAAGGAACAGCTGGAAGGTCCGGACGATAGTTCGGACGAGAATCCTGAATAGGGGGGAGAAAGTGGATAAGCTAGCCGAAGGAATCTCGTTAGTGGAAGAGGTGAACCGCCTTATTCAGGACCTGCAGGAGTCATTAACGCTCTTCGAGAAAGGTAACGGTCAAATGGCGCTTGAAAAGATAGATACGGTTGAGGATAGCATTGAGGACTTAAGAGAGGGTGAGCTTGCCGAAGAAGTGGATATCGAAGAAGAGCTTTCCCGGGCGCTTGAGAACCTGGAATGGGTAAGCGAGAATTCTGACCGGTTTCAGGGTTAGGTAATAGATTTGACTGGCTCCGGAGAGAAATGATAGTAGAGTTTGACACGTATCCGCTCGGCAGGGAAAGCGGGCTCGGCAGGGATATAGCCGGGGTGAAGCGGATTGTGGAAGACAGTGGGCTCGATCACCGGCTTACCGCAATGGGAACTATTATCGAAGGCGAGTGGAGCGAAGTAATGGGAGTAATCGAGAAGTGTCACAAGCACCTGAAAGAGGATTACGATCGCGTTGAAACTCATATAAAGATAGACGATCACGCCGACAAAACAGACAGGATAGAGGGCAAGGTACGGTCCGTTGAGGAAAATCTCTAGGGGAATAGCAAATCACGGATTGATATTTTTGGACAATGCCGGGAGCCCGGAGCTGTTTTTTTATTTAACGTAACGGGATGAAGTACAGGATAGAAGATTTACCACAGGAAGATCGACCCCGGGAAAGGTTAAAACAGCATGGCCCGGAGCACCTGAGTGATTCGGAACTGCTGGCACTCGTGATTAGATCCGGAATCAAAGGGAAAAACGTCCTTGCCGTCTCCCGAGAAATCCTTAAAGATTTTGAACTGGATAGCCTTTCGAATTCTACTCTGCGGGAGCTTCAGGACTATCGAGGGGTTGGGGAGGTAAAGGCCGGTCAGATACTTGCCGTTTTCGAGCTGGGTAAAAGATTTGCCAGGGAGGAGATCACACAGGGTGAAAAAATATTTGGGTTAGACGACGTAATAGCCCATTTAACTCCGGAACTTAAGCGGCTCGAGCGGGAGGAATTGAGAGCGTTACATCTTAATAACGCAAACGAACTTATTTGCGAGGAAACGGTCTTCAGGGGATCGATTAACGAGGTACAGATAGAGCCGAGAGAAATTGCGAAGAGCTGCCTCAAGAATAATACCAGCGGTGTTATTCTCGCACATAACCATCCCGGTGGAGATCCGGACCCATCCGAGGCGGATATTACAGTTACCGAGCGAATAGAAACTTCGCTGGATACTCTGGAGATAGCGCTGGTCGATCACGTTATCGTTGGAAAATACGACGAGGTAAGTTTGAAAAGAGAAGGGTATCTTTGAGTTTCACGGACCCTCTTTATAACAATACGTCCTGAACGCCCACAAGCTCTTTCAGTTCCAAGCTAGCTGTTACTTTGAAACTACTGAAAGTTCACCTGTTGCACTCGGAGGTTGAGTCCCAGTTATCGGGATTATAAAAAGAATGAATAAAAGCGAAAGAATATTTTGTCTTTTCATCTTGACGCTGACCCTACTTGCCGGTGTTTTCCCGGTTGTTGCCCGGGAAGGGAATAATCTCTCCGGGGATGTTACACTGGAAACCTTGTTAGAAAAAGGAGACAGGGTTGCCCGGGAGGCTCGTTTCGATACCAGGACCGAGTCAAAACTGAGACAAGCAATTCGGATTTATCAGAAAGCCCTTAAACTGGACGACGACAATAAACACGCTCTGAACATGCTATCTCTGGGCTATTTTACACTCGCGGAAGCGTACCTCTCAAAAAAGGGAGAGAAAAAGACGGCTTACCGGACCGGTTACGAATACGGAGTAAAGAGCCTTCAAACGAACAAAGATTTTGCGGCGTTATACGATCAAGAAGGGTTTAAGGCCCTGAAAGACCTTCCGGAATCCGTGGACAACGTCGAGGCCCTTTTCTGGACAGGCGCAAATCTGGGGCGTCTTGACGAAACCAAGGGGGTTCTGGGGGCTCTAAATGATCTCCCGGCGCTTATATCCTTAAACCGCCGGGTAATTGAAGTAGACGAGAGCTATCTCGGTGGAGGGGCTCACAGGGCCCTCGGGTCAATCATCGCGGAATTAATGAGCAGGCTTCCGTGGACCTTTGTTCAGGTCAACAACAACGATTTCACCTGGGATAAGGCGGAAAGGCATTTTGAAAGGGCGATTGAACAAGCTCCCGGTTGCCTGGAAAGTTACTTTTCTTACGCCAAGTATTATGCTCTCAACAGGGGCAAAGATAAATTTGCCAGAGAGCTTTTGAACAAAGTAATTAACGGGCGGCCGGGAGAAAAATACCCGTTAATTAATGCAATAGCTAAAAAAAAGGCAAGGAAGCTATTAGAAGAATCCTTCTGAGAAAAC
Organism: uncultured Thermotogae bacterium; assembly: GCA_964599005.1. Taxonomy (GTDB): domain Bacteria; phylum Bipolaricaulota; class Bipolaricaulia; order M55B111; family M55B111; genus JAGXLP01. The sequence goes on along the minus strand of CAZRDU010000025.1, from coordinate 7,247 downwards.
TAGCCCGGGTCTCCGGGTAAGTGCTGACTTGCCTGTTTCGAGGCTTAAGCTTTCTTTTCCCGAAGTCCCCGTCGATCTTGAACGAGTCACGCTTGAATTGTAGAATTATAGAGCTTTTTGCTTATCTTGAAATAATATTAAGTTTCTCAAGATGGCTGATTACAATCCAATAGGTTATTATCAACAAGAAAACTTCAGAGGTGGAACCAGTGGAATTAATTCTGACCGAAGAGGTAGAAGATCTAGGCGAAGTCGGAGAGACAGTGGAAGTGGCAGATGGTTACGGGAGGAATTATTTGCTCCCCAAGGGATTGGCAGTTGAGCCTACGGCAGGCAATAAGAAACGCTATGAAAAAGTCAGGAAAGAAATCAGCAAGAGGAAAGAAGAAAGACGAGAAAAAGCACAGGAGAGGAGCGATGAGCTGGACGGTCTTGAACTCGTTTACCACCGTAAGGCTCAGGAGGAACAACATCTTTACGGTTCCGTGAGAAAACATGATATCGTCGATTCTATTAAAGAAGAAACCGGAATAGATCTTTCTCCCGAAAGCGTAATCCTTGACTCCCCGATAGAAGAGCTCGGCCAGTTTGGAGTCGAGATAAGGCTTTACGAAGAAATACATGCCAACGTCAAAGTTAACGTCGAGGAAGAGGAGGAAGAAGGCGTAGCGGAAGAGGAGACGGACGAGTAATATACTTTTTCCGCTTTCGGAAATTTTTTCTTACTTAGCTCCGGAGTAGTTAATGGATTCAGGAGTAACACGAGCGATAGTTTTGGCGGCGTTTGCCGTAGCTGCTTTATCGGTCGTGTTTTTCTCCGGCGGTAATCGGGCAGTATTTCTAAACGGTGAAAGACTGGGGGAACTTGAAGTAGCAGGTTCTTCCAGCGGTCCGCTTGTTCCGCTGCGCAAGGCTACACGGCTGTTTGGGGGTCGTGCTGATCCGGGGCGGAGTGGCGGCTACGTACTGGAATGGGGAAAGACGGAGTCCTTTTTTGTAAAAAAATCCTCTCTCGCGGTGAAAGGCGGCAGGGATTTTGTAGATCTGGATTTTTTGGTTGAAAAACTTGGCGGTCGAGTTGATTATTCTCCCAGCAGAGCTGACGTAAGAATTCAGCCGGCGAAGTTACTTACTGCGTCGTCGGTCGGTGCGGGAGAAATTTCGCTTAAATTCTCCAAATACGCCTATTTTTCGCGGAGTAAACCGGCGGCTAATAAACTGGCGTTAAAATTTTTCAACACGGTCAGAGCCGATAATTTTGCCGGCCTGGACGTTTCTTCAGGTACCAGGTTTCTCAGGGACAGCTCGATAATTTCCGAGGAAAACGATCAACTGGTCCTGAATTTGACTTTACGTGACGGCGTTAGGACGACTGTAAAAACCACCAGGGGAAGCTCGGGTTTTCATTTCCAGCTGGAGCTTGCCCGGGATGACCTTACCGGCTCTTCTCCCGGACCCAATACAAACCTTACTGCCAGTCAGAGTTTTTCGTATAACCGGATTAATATCTGGGCGGACGGGGGGAGCCAGACCCTTCACTATCTCGAAGTCTCTAATTGGAACCAGGGGTATCGTCTCGTACCGGTTCTCCCGGGCGGGGAAGTAGGTTCCGGGGCAGAGCTCTCTAAATTGGTCCAGGACAACTTTGGTGTTGCCGGGTTAAATGCGAATTTTTTCGATCCCGGAAGCTTTACCCCCATCGGCCTTATAGTCAAAAACGGTAAATTATTATCGCGTGACTGGGGCAACCGAGCGGCGCTGGGGATAGATTATTTCGGTAGATTAAGGTTTTTTCGGCCGGACCTCGATTTGTTTTTGCGGACTTCAGGCGGGAAGGTCACCGTCCGCGGGTTTAATAGACCGGTAAGCAACGATGACCTTGTAGTCTATACCGGGAACTACGGGAACGATCCTGGCCGGATTAATTCCGGAACAGTGCTGGTTCTGAGGGATGGGAAAGTGATTGAACGTCGGAGTAGCTTTCCGAATTCTATTACTTCCGGGAAAACAATCGTGGCTGCAACTGGGAAAAGACAGGAGGAGATTTCGGGGCTCGTTCGGGGCGATAATGCCGAATTTGACTGGACGATGGAGCCTTTTGTCCCGCTTTTACGCGGTGCCGTTAGTGCTGGTCCATTGCTGATTAAGGACGGTGAAAACGTGCTGGATCTGGAGGGAGAGAATTTCACGGTGGATGGAGGTCTCGTCAAAGGCCGGGCGAGGAGAACCGTACTGGCGAACACCGACGAGGGGGACTTATATTTTATCGTTGTAACGGGAGGCGGAGTAGGCCTAAGGGCCCTGCCAGGGCTGCTTGATAAATCCGGACTGGGTATAGCTAATGCTATCGCTTTTGACGGGGGATCGTCCGCCGGGATGATTTATCGAGATGGATTGACCATCCGGTCAGTTGGAGGAAATAGGCAAATTCCGGTCGGCCTGGCGTTGATACCAAAGTCTCAATGAAGCGCTTTGCCAGGGATATCGTAATTATTGCTGGTGCTACGGCGGTTTCGCGTGTTTTCGGACTTTTTCGGGATATCGTAATTGCCGATAAGTTCGGTGCCGGTCCTGCTTACGATGCCTATCTGATTGCTTTTTACGTTCCACATTTTCTTCGGCGATTGCTTGCGGAAGGGGCCCTGGCTCTTTCATTTATCCCGGTTTATACCGATTACCTTCAGACCGATCCAAAAGAAGCCAGCAAAATGGCTGCAAATGCTATCAATTTATCCCTTATTACTTTCCCTCTGGTAATTCTTGGCGGAATAACACTGGCTCCATATTTCATTCCTTTTCTTGCTTCTGGATTTTCCCCGTCGCAACAGGAGCTGACGGTCGAGCTGACCAGGGTCATCTTTCCTTTTATCGGGATAATTGGTCTGGCTGCTCTGGTGATGGGTATTTTGAAATCGAAAAAATCTTTCTTTGCCCCGGCTTTTGCGCCCGTATTCTTTAACGTAGGGGTAATACTCGGAGCTCTGTTGCTGGGAAGGTTATTTTCTCGCCCTATCTTCGGATTGGCCGTCGGAGTTCTAATTGGTGGTTTTGGCCAGCTTGCCTTCCAGGTGCCCTATTTAAAACGAAATGGTTTTTCCTGGAAGCCGGTTTTATTTCCGCTTCATCCAGGGTTAAAACGGTCTCTCAGGATGATGACGCCTGTAATTATTGGCCTGGTCGCGATGCAGGTAAACGTTATGGTTGACAACAAGCTGGCGTCTCACCTGGTAGCCGGCTCCGTATCTTCGCTGCAGTACGCGACGCGCCTTTATCAGCTACCGCTGGGCCTGTTTGCAATTGCCATATCTACGGCGATCCTCCCTCGTCTCTCTGAACGCTGGTCCACGGGTGACAACGAAGAATTTGCCGAGATGCTTAACAGGGGGGTAAAGATCTCCCTTTTGATCGTTCTACCTGCTACCCTGGGGTTGTTTGTACTGGGAAAACCGATTATAGAATTATTGTTTGAACACAGGAACTTCCTGCCCTCTGACACTGCCCGAACCGTACATGTACTCGATATGTATCTGGTAGGTTTAGTTGGCTATAGTTTCGTCACGCTTTTTTCCCGGGCTTTTTACTCGATGAAAGATACAGTTACCCCCGTGATTGTGAGTCTCTTTGCAGTTGCCGTTAACGTCGCGCTTGACCTCTTGCTGGTAGGACCTATGGAAGTGGGCGGTTTAGCGCTGGCAACCGGCGTAAGCGGCGTAGTCAACGGTGGGCTTTTGTTAATTGTTTTTGGGGCGAAAACGGGTTTAAAAGGTTTTTTGCCCGAGGGCCGCTTTCTGGTAAAAGTCCTGGCGTCGGTTTTTGTCATGGGTTTCGTCGTCGTAGCTATTCGTGAATTTATTCCTACTGCGAGCGATCTAGCTATCGTGGCTTCCGGGGTGATCCTGGGTGCGGCCAGTTACCTTGGGGCGGGCTTTCTACTTGGACTGAAAGAAACCTTTGCGGAGGAACTGCTCCACGTGGGGGATTGATCCCCCGTCGGGCTGGATTTTTCCTCGGTTCCTTTCCGGATTTTTAACATCCTGAGCCAAATCTCCGGGGTTGTTCCCCTTTCAGTTTGGCCCCTGGTTAAATTGATCGGGAGTAGTTATAAGGGATTCTATTTCCTCGGTTCTGTTTTCCGGCCCCTCGGCTGGCAGGTCGTAATCTTCTTTAATTCTTCCCACTGCACCCTGAACCAGGCGACGAGACTCATCCGTGAAGGACTCAGCTATTCCGAGTAGTCGACTGGTTGCCTCTTTTAGTTGTTTTTCAGTGAACTTACCCCGTTCGATGAGAGGCTTGAGTTCTTCGAAAGCGAAATCCGCGAACTCTGACGCGCTACCTGGTAGTTCTATCGTCTTGAACCGATTTTCCAGACCTTCCAGCCCTTTGATTACCCTTTTGTCGGTTAAAGTAGTGTCGTCCCGATAACGGTAGTAGATCAAGGTCTCCAGAACGCCTATTGCCTCGATCATTTTCCTGTCCTGTTCCTCCAGGATATCCTCGTTCTCTTCTGCCCAGATCTTTCTGTATGATTCCGCCTGTTTTGACTGCTGAAATTCTTCGTGTTTTTTAAAATATCGGCAGTCCGGAGGACATTTGATTTCGACCCCTCGATGTTCCCCGCAGCAACGGCTGCAAATCAATCCCCCGAGAGCGGGACATTCTCTTTTTCCTTTACGCTCTCCACAGTATACGCACTTATTTGACATAATCTTATCCCTCTCCAATGACCTCTGTTTTTACGAGCTCTTTGACCTTTTTTCTGGCCCAGCTGTCAGTAGATTTCAGGTCCGAAAGCGTCGGATTTTCTATTCGGTCCATTTCCCGGAGGACGATTTCTAGACCCTCTGCAATACCACCAAATTTGATTTCCCCGGTTAGAAATTCTTCAATTAGCGCTTCGTCGGCACCATTGATGGCTGCAGGGCTGTTACCACCGGTTTTCCCTGCCCGGACGACTACCTGATAGGCTGGATACCTTTCCCTTTCAAGCTCTTTGAAATCAAGGCGGGCAATTTCGGCCAGGCCAGTTCTCTTGTAGTTATTAGCCCGTCTATCAGGATAAGTAAGAGAGTACTGGATTGGTACTTTCATATCGGGCTCACCCAATTCACCGATCATAGAACCGTCTCGGAATTGGACCAGGGAGTGAACGAACGATTGTGGGTGAACGACTGGTTTTATTTGATCATAGGGTAGATCAAAAAGCCAATGGGCTTCGATTACTTCGAGCCCCTTGTTTACCATGGATGCCGAATCGCAGGTGATTCTGCTTCCCATGTCCCAGTTTGGGTGATCGAGTGCTTCCTCGGGCGTTGCTTCCGGAATTTCTTTTAGAGGAGTAGAGAGAAAGGGGCCGCCGGAGGCCGTAATGATCAGAGTTTCGATCTCTTCCTGCTTTCCCGACTCAAGAGCCTGGAATATTGCGTTGTGCTCGCTGTCTATTGGTATCAACGTAGTTTCATGTTCCGACAGCCTGTCCGTAACCAGCGAACCGCCAACCACCAGAGACTCTTTGTTGGCAAGGAGGAGCCTGTTCGCTTCACCTATAGCTTTTAGTGTCGGTTCAAGTCCCACGAAACCGACCAGAGCGTTTACCACTGTGTCCGTTTCAGGTAACTGCGCCAGCCGATTTAATCCCTCCCGGCCCGTGGTTATCTCTACGTTTTTCGGGACCCCTCCGGAAATTTCATTTCGCTCCTTCTCGCTTTTTACGGATATAATATCGGGCCGAAATTCCTTCACCTGTTCGGCGAGTAGTTCGACGTTGGTTCCACATCCGAGGCCGAGAACATTAAAATTCTCCTGCCCGGAATCGTTCAATGACTGAATAACTTCCAGAGTTTGAGTTCCGATTGAACCTGTAGAGCCAAGTAATGCGAGATTTTTAGCCATAGCGGGAGTTAAGAGCTATTGGAGGGCAAGGCTGCCTGGTCAAGGATCTCTTCTAACTGTTCCCCCTCCAGTTCCTCGACCTCAATCAATTTTTCCGCCAGCTTTTCCAGTACTTCCTGGTTTTGTCTGAGAATACTTTGTGCCTTTTCGTGACAGCCTTCGACGATTTTACGTATTTCCTTGTCAACCAGGGAAGAGACCTCTTCTGAGTGTTCGTTGCTTTTTACTATTTCCTCACCGAGGAAGACGTTACCGTTTTCGCTTCCAAGGTTTATCGGACCAAGTTTATCGCTCATCCCGTATTGGACGACCATACGCTTGGCGATATCGGTTCCCTTTTTGAAATCGTCCTGGGCACCGGTTGTAACTTCGCTGTATATTAATTCTTCCGCCGTTCTGCCTCCCAGTAAAGTCGTCAACTTGTCCAGAAGTTCTGATTTGGAGACCAGGAATTTTTCCTCTAACGGTAACTGAAGCGTAAAACCGAGGGCGCCGTTGGATCTCGGGATGATCGAAATCTTGTGCACGGGATCCGCGTTCGGTAATAGTTTGCCGATAATCGCATGACCTGATTCGTGATAGGCGATCTTTTCCTTTTCATCCTCGTTTATTGCCATTCCCTTGCGCTTTACCCCGGCGATAACCCTGTCAATCGATTGTTCGAAGTCCGTCATCTCTACAATATCCTTTCCTTTTCGGCCGGCCAGCAGGGCTGCCTCGTTGGCGAGGTTTTCCAGGTCAGCTCCGACGAAACCGGGGGTTCTCCGTGCCAGGATGTCAAGGTCCACGTCTTCCGATATCTCCTTGTTTTTGGTGTGGACTTCGAGTATCTCTTTTCTGCCCTTTATGTCAGGACTTGGAACTGTAATTTTTCTGTCGAACCTGCCGGGACGGAGCAGTGCGGGGTCGAGTACGTCCGGTCTATTTGTCGCTGCCAGAATAATTACTCCTTCGTTCGGGTCAAACCCATCCATCTCTGATAGAAGTTCGTTTAACGTTTGTTCGCGCTCGTCGTGACCACCGCCAATGCCGGCTCCACGTTTCCTTCCAATTGCATCTAGTTCGTCTATAAAGATAATCGAAGGGGAGTTTTCTTTTGCCTTTTCAAACATGTTGCGGACCCGGGATGCCCCGACTCCGACAAACATTTCGACGAAGTTTGAGCCGCTGGTCTGATAAAAGGGAACGTCCGCTTCTCCCGCTATTGCTCTTGAAAGGAGGGTTTTTCCGGTCCCTGGTGCCCCGACCAGAATCATCCCTTTTGGAACTTCCGCGCCCAGTTTCTCAAATCTGTCCGGATTTTTCAGGTATTCTACTATCTCTTCTACTTCCTGTTTGACTTCTTCGACTCCTGC
>CAZRDU010000024.1:0-21052 GCA_964599005.1 uncultured Thermotogae bacterium | reverse complement strand
CGGGGAGGAACCTCCGAACCTGGTGAATCCGGAAGTCCTGTGAATTTTGAAAAAAGTCCGTTCGAATTATTTCGGGCCGAGAAATTTATAACTCCTGTAGTAAATTCAATCGTTCATGAGGCATAGCTGCTCGGGTGAATATCTATGTAGAAAAACAGTTGATCTTCCTTCCGGGGTTCTCCCTGCAGAGTTCAATTTGTTCAAGGTGTAGCGGAGGTCTTTAGACCTCCAGAATTCCAGCTCGAGTACCGTTTTCGAAAAGAGCAAAATTAACTAAAGGCGGAAGAAACATTCCTTCAAACTTTTCCTTAATATTTGGCTATTTTGGAGGTTAGAGAAATGCGAATAGGCCCAAGAGATTGGCTGGTCGTCGTCGATTATCAGAACGATTTCATCCCGCCGGACGGTGCTCTGGCCGTTCCCGGTGGTGATGAACTGGTAAGCCGAATAAACGAATTAATTGATATGTTTCCTAACGCTCTCGCTACCCGGGACTGGCACCCGGAGAACCATTATTCCTTCCGGGAAAACGGGGGAGAATGGCCAAAGCACTGCGTCCAGAATACTCGTGGTGCCGAGTTCCATCCGGAATTAAACGTTGAAGGATTCGATGATCGGTTTAAGTCGGGTTTTGATCCGGAAGACCGCTCGGATTTTAACGGATTTAGCGGAGAGAATTCGGAAGGAAAAGGAATGGCGGCAGTGTTGCGGGACGAAGGAGCGGAGATTCTCTTTTTTGCCGGTCTAGCCCTCGAATATTGTGTAAAGGAAACGGCAGTAGCCGGGCTGCAGCAGGGTTTCGGTGTCGTTTTGCTGGAGGATTGCACGGAACCGGTGGACGAGGCTGACGGGGAGAAGGCGATCGAAGAAATTAGTTCAAAGGGCGGAGAAGTAATCGATAGCTCCGAATTGGGTTGATCTCAGAGGTTAAATGAAAAACGATAAGGGTTCGGAAATTCCGATAGTTCTCGGCCCAACCGCGGTTGGGAAGACGGAACTTGTTCATAGAGCTGCAAAACAGGTTGGGGGCGAGATCATCTCGGCCGATTCTCGTGCGATCTATCGAGGTATGGACATCGGTACTGCAACCCCTCCACGAGAATATAGAGATGAATTGCCCTACCATTTGATAAATTTCCTTGACCCCCGGGAAAGGTACAGCGCCGCGGACTTCCAGCAAGCCGTCGAGGAGAAGATAGAAGAAATCCGGGATCGAAACAATAGACCGATCGTGGTTGGCGGTAGCCGGTTGTACATAATTGCTCTGACTCAGGGGATATTTGAAGGGCCGGAGGCCGACGAGGCTCTCCGGGACGAGCTCAGAGATCTTTCGGGAGAGGAATTGCACGCGAGGCTGGAAGAGGTGGATCCCCGATCGGCGGAGAAGATCCATCCGAACGACACGAAGCGGCTTGTTCGAGCTCTGGAAGTCTATCGTCTGACGGATGAGCCGATAAGCAAACTAAAAGAAGAAGCAGAGCCGCTTCCGGTCGAATTTCTGAAGATCGGACTTGACCGACCACGAGATCAACTATACGAGCGGGCAAACGTTCGGGTAGAAGAGATGCTGGAAGCGGGATTGGAAGAAGAGGTGAAGGATCTCATAAAAGACGGTTTTGGACCGAACTGGGGCGCCTGGGAGACGATCGGATACAGGGAAATTGCCCTTTATCTAAATGGCGAGTACGATTACGATGAAGCGGTCCGTGAAATAAAGAAAAACACCCGACACCTTGCCAAGTATCAGCAGAACTGGATGAAGAAAATCGACGGATTGTCCCGGTATAATCTCGACGAGGAGGAAGCTGTCGGCGCACGTCTCGTTTCTCTGCTGGAGGATTGAATGGGGATTGACTTCGGGACGAAGCGGCTAGCTTCGCAAGAAAAATTTTCAGGCCGGCCATATAAGGTCCTTTTAAAAGCCGGTAAGCCCTACACCAAAGCGAATACCGGATAGATCACCCGAAATTCCTACTTCCAGGCAGTTCTGTAGATCCTTTCGGAGGGAGTAGGACAGGTCGGTAATACCTTTCCCCTTTATATCGTAATCCCCGCTGAAAGTAATAGACCAGTCTTCGAATATTTTAAGATCCGCCTCCAGGGAGATCGTTTCCAGCCAGTCCCGGGGCGGAGTGCCTTTCAGCTCGATCCCCGCTTCGTTCGTTTTCCCCCCGTATCGGAATCCCAATTTTGTCTTGGAGAGAGATCCCGAGGAAAAATCGTACTCCGTGGAAAAGTCGGCAGAGAAAAGGTCCCAGGTATAAGAAGTTTCCGTTTCGATCGATTTCGGTGACCCGGCAGTAAGGTCGTGTTTGAGCCTGAAGGTTTGATCGAGATTATTGCCTCCGTAGTTGAGTTCGTAGATTAGATCGGAGAAACCCGGATCGGGATGAAAGTCATAATGGAAATTCAGATTCTGACTGATTTCTTTCTGGCTGCTGCTTAGCTCGAGACTCAGCCTGTCCAGTGCCTCCACGCGATCGAACCGAAAGGGGGAGGAGCCGATTTTCCCCCTGTGGATAAATTTTGCAGTCAGTTTTCCCGGTCCGGTTAACTTAATGCCCGGCTGGAGACCGATCCGGGCCCTGGTGGTAAAATCCCCGCTAGCAGGCTGAAAGTACTGACTTACTCCGGCTTTCCCGCGGAAAGAAAGGGATAGAAGTTCGAATAACGTTCTATCGAGGGAAAAATTCCCCCCGAGATTCCCTCTGGCTCCCGTTCGGAAATTCGACCAGTTACTCCGGTTTTCTCGGTAAAACCCGTAACTGGTATAGAATTCGTGTTCCACCGGAGAGGATTTTACCGGGTCTTCCCAGGTAAATGAGAATTCCGGGGTTCTTTCAATGACGTGTTTTATGGAATTCTCATTCTGATCCTCGGTCTCCTTCTTTTCCACTCGATCGAGCTTTGCTGCCCAGCTCGGATTGTCTTTGGACGAAGAAAGACTCAGTGTCCAGCTGTTCTCGTCGAAAGTCCTCCCGGCCAGGGCACCGTTTCTGTAATCTATATCCGCGTTGAGCTCGAACCATCCGGTCGGGTTCGAGTCAACCGTAGCGTCCACTTTAAGATAGTTCTCCCCGACAAAACCGTATTTGCCATATAGCTCGCCCCTGCCGGAAAAATTATCCCCTTCGGAATAAAAATCCAGTCCAAGCCCAATAGCACGGTTTCGATTGTAATAATCCAGAACGAGATTACCAAAGTTATTTCGGTTAAGGTAGATTGGGAAAGCGCCCCCGATCGATATTCCCCGATCCGTGGAAAAACTAACCCGAGGGATATACGAACGCTTCGGAAGTTGTACTGCTTTGAGCGGGAAATAGTAGACCGGTGAGGCTCCTGCGGTAAAGCCGAAGGTTTTTAGCCTCGCTGAACGCGACAGAACGATCTCGTCTTTTATAAGTGTCGTTTTCTTTGCGGAAATAGAGTAAGCGCACCCCTCGAATCCTCCCTTACACTCGCAGGTGCTAAAAGTACTGTCGTTAAAGTTCCACCGAACCGGATTGCCGGAAGGGTCAAATTCCAGCGTTGCTTTCTCCCCCTGGACCCGAAGCAGTCTCCTGGCTCCCTTCCCGGCTACGACGGGTAGTTTTCCTTTTGGTGAGACGGCGGTTAACGTTCTCAGGGAGGTTCTTTGGTCTTCCTGATCGATCGCGATAATTCCCGAGATCTCATTAGCCTGGAACTCCGTCTCCCCTTTTCTGTACGTAACGCGACCGGATGAAGCCAGGTTCCAGCCGGATTCCCTGCCCTCGAGCTCTATTCTGTCCCCCGCGAGATAGAGACCCCGCTCGGACCTGAGCCTGGCGTTGCCTTCTATCGTTAAAGTTTTGACCCTATCATTGCCGAATACGATTGATATAGCTTCTCCGTAAAAGTTTAAAGGCCCCGATTTACCCTTTCCCTGACTAAGTTCAGCACTTTTCAGCTCTTGAGCCGAGACGATTAGGTCCAGGCTCTCCCCGCCGGCTGAAAAACTCCCGGAGTCGATTTCCACGTCTCGCGAGGCGGTAATCCGGGTCTTTTCCTCTCCAGTTTTCAGTACCAGGTGTTCGGAGCGCAAGCTCCATCCGGAACCGCTAAGTCTGACGTTTCCCCGGGCGACGGTCTTTCCTTCGGATATTTCCAGCTGATCCGCCTCCAGAGTTGCTCCCGATGAGGGTTTCACGGGGTAGAAGAGTAACGTCGTCAGGATAATTAGCAAAAGCGAGAGAGTGATTGCTTTAGTTCTGCGCGAATAATGCACGGTTAATTCCCGGACTTTAATTTTTTATTCAGTTTGTCAGCGAAGGAGGTGAAAACCGTCCTGTCCAGGGCCAGGAAGAGTAGCAGGCCGAGGCTTCCAAAGATGATGTCGGGTAGCCAGGCCCCCAGCGCGGGATCGATGGCGTTTTGTCTGGCCGAGCTTTTCGCCCAGAGCAAAACACCCTGGTAACCGCCGACGGAAAGCAACGCCAGCAGAATGCCCACTGCTTTACTGCGGTGGCGCAAAGTCAGGCTCAGGGGGACGCTAAACAGGACGAAGACCAGACCGGCTAACGGCTGCGAAAACCGTGAGTGAAGCGCGAACTCGAGTTTGGCGGCGGCTTTGCCGGCTTTTCTTGCGCCTCGGGCCTTGACCCAGAGTTCTCTTAGCTTCATTTCGGTGGTTTTACGGGAGCTAAAAACAAAGCTTTCTACCTTTTCGTCTATGTTTATTTTCAACTCTTCGAATTTCATGGAATATTTGACTTTACCCGAGGCGTCCAGACCAATTAATTGCCCGCCGGAAAGAACCCACTCGTCTTCCGTCAATTCCGCGGAGCTGCTTGTCAGCAGTTCGGGGTAATCTTCCGACTTGCCGATACCGGGTAAGTTGAGGCCGGTAGAATTAAATATTAACACGTCCTCGACTCTGTCTTCGTTTTCGATGTATCGACCGACGTAAATTATTCTTCCTTCTGGATCCCTGAAAAACAGATCGGATTGAATCCGTGGAAGTGGATTATCCGTCGCAATTCGGTATATTTCTTTTCTGTACTCCAGGTTTGCCCAGGGGACAAGGTAATTGTTTATTCCGAAAGCAGCCAGACTGACCAGTAAGCCGAGCAATACGATCGGATAGGCTATTTGTTTCAGCGAGTACCCTCCCAGCTGAAAAGCCAGGACTTCCTGGTTGTTGATCAACCGGGCGAGGACGATAAAAGTCGAAACTACCAGGGCGATCGGAAGAGCGAAGCCGAGAAAATCGGGAATTTTCAGTGATAGGAGTTTAAAGATGGTCGGAAAGGACTCGCTTTTCGTCAGTATAAGATCGGACAGCTGAACGGCCAGGGTGAGCGAGGTAAATAGGATCAGTCCGAGAAGGGATACGAAAAATAACCCGATAACCTGTCGCGATACGTATCGTCTCATGCTTTTAGCCTGACTCCTTTCCGGAAATTGCCTCCTGGGGCTTCAGCCATAAAAACTCTCCTGGTCGTTTAGTCACCGACCGCGAAGTAGAATTCCTTTGCTTCCTCCGATTCGACTATCTCTTCCGAACTACCCCGGGCAATTATTCTCCCGTCCTTGATCAGGTGGTTATGGTCGGCAATAGAGAGGGCTTCATTCGCACGGTGATCGGAAAGCAAGATTCCAATTCCTTCGTCTTTTTTCAATGACACCAGTATTTCCTTTATTTCCGCCACCGATCGGGGGTCCAGATCCGAGAATGGTTCGTCCAGCATCAGGTAAATCGGGGAAAGGACCAGAGCTCTTGCCATCTCCACTTTCCGCTTCTGGCCTGCTGAAAGGTTCGTTGCCCCTTTATTCTTTAGCTTCAGTATGTTTAATTGCTCGAGTGATTCAGAAGCCACTTTTGTTTTGCTTTTACCGGGAGCTGCCCCTTCTTTGAGATAAATACGGACGTTTTCCTGAACCGTTAAACCTCTGAACAGGGAGGTTTCCTGTGGCAGGAAAGTCAGGCCTTTCTGGGCCCGGATGTGTATGGGCAGGCCCTTGAGGTCCAGCCCGTCCAGACTGATTGATCCGGCGGTCGGGCGCTCCACTCCGGCAATTATCTTGAAGGTGGTTGTCTTTCCAGCTCCGTTGGGGCCAAGGAGGGCCTGAATGTGCTCCTTCTGTAAACTGAGCCCCACCCCGTCCAGGACTTTTTCCGAACCGTAATATTTGGTTACTCCGCTTACCTTCAACATTTACAGTGTTTCCAGCTCCATTTTTCCACGAGAGACGCTGATCCTTTCCTTTTCTCCATCGTAAGTTATCTTCTGGCCCGTAATCGTCGTTCCGTTATTCCTTAACTTTGCCGAGCTTCCGGCTGTCAGGAGGAGCTGGCGTGGCTCCCATTCCACTTCCCGTGCCGTTAGCTTCCAACCGGAAGAAAAGCTGCCCCCAACGTCGCCGGACATTTTAATAGCCTTCCCCCTGTTCCAGACTAATTTACCTCCGGATAGTCGGGATTTTTCATTTCCCGGCCCGGAGACATCGACTTCGAAACCCTCGGTGATAACCAATATTTCATCCCTGCCATCGTACCGAAAACTGGAACCTCCGAAGGAAAATGTATTTTCCCCCCAGGTCCTGGTAAAGTTTAGCTCAACCCCGGAAATCTCGCTGTCGGCAAAGTTATACCTGACCTCTCCGGCGATTAAATTCAGCTCGTTTTCTATTCCGATCTCCACCTCCCCGTTCATGACGGCTATTTCCTCGTCTTTTTCCTCGATTAACCTGATCCTCCTTCCGGAGATTTCGTACAGGACTGTACCCCGGGAATCCGGTTTGAAAATCGAAAGCTCAAACTCCCGAACCAGCAATACGGAACTTTCCCGCCCAGCTCTCTTACCGGATAGTTTCCAGGATAAACTTTCTTTTTCCCTGTCGGAGTAGCGGAAGAGCTCAAAACCTTCTAAAGTCGCCTCTTCTTCTGCTTGAACGGTCCCGAATGGGAACAGCATGGCAGGAAAGACCAATAAAATGAGAGCGCCGAGAAAGAAGCTTAGTCCGATAAAATCCTCTAATTTTTGACCCAAGTTATTTTCACCAAAACTTGCCGAGGACGCCCCCTAACTTTCTGCGGGACCTTTGTCTCGGTAGACTTTCTTTTGTTAAGAGCTCTCATCCTGTCTTCTAAATTGCCTCACGCCGTTCCTCATAATAATATTTCTCAGTCAGGTATTCAATAAGTCGGGTTTTTGTTCGACCCGGCGACGAGATTGGCAATTTGTAGGTTAATGGTGCCTATGACCTGCTGATCTTTTGGATACATTCTCGGATCAATGTAACACTAATACGTGCCGAATGACCTTCGAATTAAATTTCTACGGGGTAAAAATAATTATAAGCGAAGGTTTAGCCTATTTGGGAAGATAGCTAGTCTCTGTTGAGAATATCCGGGGATACGTTTCAGGTCGGTTTCATTTCAACGGGCAGGTTCGATAAAAAGTTAAGTTAAACCGTTATGAAGGTCTTATCGAGATTTAAGTTGAATCGGGCAGGAGGAGTTTTACTCAATTTAACAATATAATCTGGTGTAACTGAGCTGGCTAACAAGTGGAAGACGAGTTAATTAACCGGAGGCGAGATTAATGAAAAAGATCCAGCACAATGCTGTATCAATAGTATTTTTATCTGTATTAATCGTTTCGATGGTTTTTATGTTGACGGGATGTGGAATCTTCAACCAGGGACCGACGGCCAGGTTTTCCATCTCGGAAGCAACGGAGGACAATACTTACATGGTGGGGGAAGAACTAACTTTTGATGCGTCGGCTTCCAGTGATTCCAACGGCAGTATTGCCAGTTATGATTGGGACTTTAACGGTGATGGTAACTTTACGGACACGGGTAAAACTACCAAGCACACTTATAGCAGTGCCGGCACTTATTCGGTTTCATTGAAAATAACTGATGATAGCGGCGCTACCGGCGTAAAGACCAAGGAAATTACAGTCCAGGCTCCCGTACATTTACATGCTTCGTTTACGATTTCGGATTATTCGCCAAATGTCGGCGATACTTTGACGTTTGATGCTTCTTCTTCAACTGGCGATATAGCAAATTATAAGTGGGATTTTGACTATAATACCGGAATCGACCTGACCACGACCAATGCTAGTGTGACTCATACCTACACTCAGACGGGAAGCTATATGGTACATTTGACCATCAACGATGGACAGGGTGATAAGGCTACATCAGCCGTGACACTGGAAGTAAAAGAGTAAGTTGATCGAGCCTCGTAAATAATCTCTGAATGAGTTGAATCCTCCCCGTGAAGATCGGGGAGGATTTTATTTGTCGTCAGTGCGAAACAGTTCTCAACGGTTTTCCGGGTGACGGGGAGTAAGTTTGTTGATAGTTGATTTCCGCCCGTTTGTGTCTCCCGGGGGAGTCCTTTAGTCTAAAGATTCAGAGTTTAGGCGGATTTCCTACATCGCTCTCAAAATTTTTTGATCGACCGGGGTGGTCAGGATGAAGTTTCCCATTGAGAAAAAATTCTCGCTTTCTCTCCTTTTTATTTATTTGCTAACCTTTGGTTTCTTCGCTACCGCTTCTGCAGGAAGACTCGTCGTTTCGCCGGAAGGGGGTAAGTTTGAATCCGTCGAGAAAGCAGTTTCGGCTGCTGAACCGGGCGATACTGTTTTCATAGAGTCGGGTACTTTTAAAGGAGGGCTGAAGATAGAAAAAGACCTGACCCTGAAGGGTGCCGGGAAACAGAAGGTCCGGATACAGGGTTCCGAAAAGGGCGAGCCAGTTTTATTAGTTGGACCTTCGACTGCCTCCGTAACCGTTAAAAACTTGACTTTACGGGACGCCAGAGGGGAACTGTGTGAAGACCTGAACCGGGAATTATGTCCTTCGGGGGTGTCTCTGGTCGGTAAAGCCCAGGTGAAGCTGAGAGATGTTATTATCAGAAGTAACAAGAAGGATGGCCTCAGTTTGATTGACTCGTCCCGGGCTTCAGTCAAAGACGCCGAAATAAAAGGGAACGGACGTTACGGTGTAAGGCTCTCCGATTCATCCCGTATAGAAATAAAAGGTGGCAAGTTCCGAGAGAATTGGATCAACGTGGCTCTTTACAAAAACGCCACCGGAAAAATTAATGGTTCGGAAATCAGCACCGCTACTCGTGGCATTTCGCTCTACGGTCAAACGGGGATTGTAATAGAAAAAACCGAAATTTTCGGACATAATCAGGACGCGATCCGTCTCTTCAAATCGTCCCGAGCCAGTATCGATAGTAGCTCGATAAAGAGTAACGCCGGTCGGGGTGTATTGATCCAGGATTCGGCTGCGCTGTCTCTTGAGGGGAGCGAGTTAAACAAAAATGCGGTTGGGATAACGAACCATTCCGATGGCTCGGTAGAGTTCCGGAATAACAAGATAACTGGGAACGCCGTTGATCTGGTCGGTAATCTGGATGGTGAATTGCGAGAAAAACAAGAGAAGCCAAAAGCGAAAAAAATCTCCCTGCCTGACGCGGATTATTCGGAATTACAGGAAGCAGTTGACGCGCTCGAACCCGGTGGTGAGATAATCCTGAAAGGAAAAGTAAAAGGTGGTGCGGTAGTTTCGAAAGAAGTAACGATAAAATCCTCCGGGAAGGATGCGGGGCTGTACTTTCCGAAAGAGACCGATGCACCCGTTCTTTCCCTGGTCGGTCAAGCTGACCTTAGGTTAAACGGGATAACCGTGACGGGCTCTGGAAGTAGCGGGATAGCCGCCGGGAGTAACGGGATGCTCAGGGTCAAAGGGTCGGTCGTAAACAGTAGCGGGGAGGGCGGAATCGAACTCTGGGACTCCGCGAGCTTGTTGCTGGAGGATAGCGAGGTAAGCGGTAACGAAGGCAATGGTATCAGGCTGGTGGATTCAACCAGGCTGGTGGTCCGGGATGGCGTGTTCTCTGATAATAAACGCATGGGATTCATATTGGGTGGGGTGTCCCGGGGGACCATTAAGGGCAGCAAGATATCGGGCAGCGGGGGACATGGTCTCGCCCTGTTCGGTTCAGCCAGTGTAGTACTGGAAGGAGTTACCGTATCCGGAAGTGGGAGTAACGGGGTAAAGCTTACGGGTACGGCGCGAGCTTTTCTTGAGAACTGCGGAATTGTCAAAAACGAATGGGACGGAATCGCCCTCTATTCGCCGAGCTGGTTAACGCTGAAGGATAGCAAAGTAGCAAATAACTCCAACGGGCTTTCGCTGAGGGATGATTCATGGTTGTTTGCTCAGGATAATTCCATCCAGAACAATGATGTCGGGATAAAAGTAATGAAGCCGCAGGAATTTAAAGGGGAGATCGGGGGCTCGGGGAACGCCGTAATCGATAACGGAACGGACTTCGCGGGAATGAGGCCAGGGGTAAGGAAAGAATTAGTCGGTTAATTCCAGGTTATCCCCCTGACCAACTAAAGAAATATTTTCATCGTTTCATAGCGGTAATGGTCAGGCGCCGGGTGCCAATTTAATAAAACTTTTTCGCTCTCCCGTTGTCAGTTCGAATGGTTAATTTTGATGTTCAGGTTATTATGTTCGTTTTAGAGGGTTAACCCAAAAAATTAGGAGGTTTGTATGTCCAATTCTTCCGGTGAAGGAGAAGGATCACTGAGTTTTCTATCAATTACGGCCATCGGTATCGGTGGCATGGTTGGTGGGGGGATTTTTGCAGTTCTCGGTCTCGCGGTAAAACTCGGTCACGGTGGAACCCCAGTTGCTTTTGCAATAGCCGGCCTTGTAGCGCTGATAACTTCTTACTCTTACGCCAGATTGTCAGTTACGTTTCCCAGTGAAGGGGGAACAGTCGAGTTTTTGGTCAAAGGGTTCGGAAGCGGGATATTTACGGGCGGTTTAAACGTACTTCTCTGGATCAGCTACGTCGTCATGTTGTCGCTTTACTCGTACGCTTTTGGTGGTTATGCCGCCAGTTTCTTCCCAGCGGCCAGTCAACCGATCCTGCGACACGTATTTATCTCCCTGGTAATGATCCTCTTCACTGTACTGAATAGCCTTGGGTCCAAGCTCGTTGGGCAGGCGGAAGAACTGATAGTTGGAATCAAGCTGACGATCCTCATCGGTTTTATCGGTGTCGGTTCGCTCAATATAGATATGACAAGACTGGCACCGGGTCAGTGGACCAGTCTTCCGACGCTACTTGCAGGGGGCATGATAATATTCCTGGGCTACGAAGGGTTCGAATTGATGGCAAATGCCGCCAATGATACGAAGAATCCGGAGAAAAATCTTCCAAAAGCGTTCTTCTCGGCTGTCGGGTTCACCGTTTTGTTATATATCGCGATAGCCTTTGTGACCGTCGGCAACCTGCCCGTGGCAAAGATCGTCAGCGCCAAGGACTATGCCCTGGCCGCAGCTGCCGAACCGGTAATGGGTCAGGTAGGCTTCGTTATTATCGCGATTGCGGCGTTGCTTTCCACCAGTTCTGCGATAAACGCCACCCTTTACTCTACTTCCCGAGTTAGTTATATAATTGCCAAGGATGGTGAGTTGCCGAAAACACTGGAAAAGAAAATCTGGAATAAACCGCTGGAAGGCCTGTTTATAACGGCCGGCCTTGGTTTGCTGGTGGCAAACCTGCTCGATATTTCCAGCATATCGGTTATGGGAAGTGCCGGATTTTTGCTGATTTTTGCCTTTGTCAACGCTGCAAATGCTCGCCGGCATGAGAAGACAAACAGCAGGCGATGGATTTCTGTCGCCGGAGCGGTCGTGTGTACACTGGCATTTGGCACGCTCGTCTGGCACGGAGCGAGCCAGTTGAGTGATATATTCGTCCTTATCGGGATGATAGGTGGGTCCTTCTTAATAGAGGCAGTATATCGGAAGTTTTCCGGTAGAGAGATTAGCTCTACGGGTTAAACTTAAGGCTCGGAACTTTCTGGAGTTATTTGGGGGCGAGGCAATTGCGTTATTCACGTCATATGAGCCTCGCCCCCAGATCCCGGTCCTCTTTCCCTTCCTCCCGTGCTGCTGTTTACAGCACAGGTGATCATCGGTCTTCGCTGCGGTGTTCCGGGGGTCATCTTCGCCTCGCCGCTCATAATAACCGTAATATTGTTTGTCCAGAGAATTTATAGGGACGAGAACCTGGGCGATTCAGTCGACGTTCTGGGGCAGGGGCCCTGAATCATTTTCCGTCCTCTTTTGCAAATTCCCCGTGAAATACGTACTATTTTTAAGGAACCGGGCTCCCGTGAGGACCAAAATCAAAATAGTGCCTGTGTGCAAACTCCGAGGAGAGTGAAGTTGAAAATGAAAAAGACAATTAAGAAGACAACTGCCGGATTGGTTTTAATGGTATTCGTTATGGGGATGTTGTTTGTTGGTTTTAACTTTCCAGCCAGAGCTCGAGATAATCTGGGGCGACTTGAGCCGGTAAGTGTAAAAATTTCCTGCGAGGAATTTCGAGCCAGAAATCATATTCGTAAAACCGCCAGGCTTGCCGAGCACGGGCGACTGGAGGTAACGCTCTGCTCCAATCCGTCGACCGGATACGAATGGTCCGATTCCGCCCAGATCAGCAACCATACGGTATTGTGGCAGACGAGTCACATGACCCTTCCCAGTACAGGCAGTGGGGTCGGATCACCGACTCAGGAAAGATGGGTATTTCAGGGATTGAACGAAGGTCAGTCAAAGATTTCTCTCGAATACGGTCGATCCTGGGAGGGTAGTGGTAACGACGGCTGGAGGCTCCAGATCGATGTTACGGTCGTCGATGACGACGAAAAGGTCGAACCAGAGACTACGGGAAAAAGCATCGGGGAAAAACTGGTTCGGGAAATATTCCAGGACATCGCGGGATCGAATATTTCATCCCTGGAGAAAAAGATGTCGAAGGAGTTCCAATCGGTCCATGGATTCGGAATAAGCGATTATCAGGGTGAGATAGAAACCCTGAAAGGTATTAAGTTGAATAATTACACTCTTGCCAATTTCCACCAAACTCGACAGAACGATACGTTAATAGTGAGTTATACCGTAAAGGCCGAAGAGTCGATCAGGGGAGAGGAAGTGGACGACGAACCCGTCCCGAGGTTGAGCGTATTCGTCAAAACCGACTCCGGCTGGAAATGGGTCGCGCACGCAAACCTTTCGGAAGTGGAGGACGATTCCTGATCCGGAAGTGTATCTTGAGGATGAGTTAGAGGTAAAATGGGTATACTTCGAAGTTCGGGATCTTATAATTGGGGTTTTAGTTATAAGGTCTGGATAGAGATTTAGCTCAACTTACCTTTGTCCTGGAGGGAGGTAGTGAATTACCCTTAATAATCGATACCATGATACTTTGCTGGGCCCTGAGTTTACTTGACGCCGATTTTAATTTATGTTAAAGTGGTCGCAGTAAGCCTGTTCGTGGATAAGAAGTAGTTTACTCAGGTTTTTAATTTATAAGTTAAAAACCGTGCAAATCCTTGCACTGTAAGTAAAAAACTGCAATAATTGTTACTGTTGTTATTGTTTTAAGCTTCTGTGTCTGAGGTGTGTCGGCTTGACTCCGGTAAATATTTTACAAAGATGGGTTGAAAAAGGGGGATGAGACTTCTCAATAACATCGTGCTGGCTGGCGGAGGTGGTTTTACCTGATAACTCACTCAATTATGGATGAAAAAAAGCGTACTATGACCGATGTGGTGATTCTGTCTTTTTGGTCGAATTCTGGAGAAAGTTCTACGTCAATAATGAACTCTTTTAATAAGGGGGTAAAATAAATGGTAGATAAGTCGAAGATTTTGGTTATTTCTATAGTGGCTGTACTGCTAGCTGCTCCTTTTGTAACTGCATTTGGAGACGCCGAAGACAGCACGTCGGGAAGTATATTTAGCTTTGGGACGGATGCAAAGTCGCTGGCAATGGGCGGTGCTTTTGTCGCAGTTGCCGACAACTACTCTGCTACGTACTGGAATCCTGCAGGTCTGACTCAATTTTCCGGTGTTCAGCTGGGAGGAATGAATTTACAGCCCTACGGAGTTGGAGGACTCAATTTCTCATTTGGTGGCGGAGCCGTGACGTTTCAGGACTTTGCCCTTGGGGCAAATTACGGGCAATTGAGCGCGGATCTATCGAACGAATACGGTTATTCCGATTATAGTTACTCGGAAACGATGATCGGCGGTACATTCGCTTACGGGATAGATTTCGCCAACTTCGGAGCTAACGTAAAGAGTTATCAATTTAAAGGTGAATCCGGATTCGGTTTTGACCTCGGAACGCTGATGACGTTTGACGGTATAAGTCTCGGTGTAGCTGCTACGGACGTCGGCGGAGTCAGCCTTGGAGAAAACTCTAAAGTGAAGTCGTCTTACAGACTGGGGGTCGCGACGAAATTACTGGATCGGGCTGTTGCTTCTGCTGAAGTAGATCTACAGGGTAATAGCAGGCTTATCAAGGCAGGGTTTGAAGTTCTGCCGGTCGATCAGTTTGCTCTCCGTGGTGGAGTTCAGGTACCGAGCTCCGGAGGACCTTCGTTCACCGTGGGTGCCGGGATAAATCTTGCTGGATTAACAGTGGATGTCGCCTGGTTACAGAACAATACGGAATTTGCCGACGTAACAGGAGCTAGTGACACGCTGGTGCTCTCGGCCGGCTTTCAGTTTGGCGCGTTCGGCGAATCCGCTTAGATATAAGGAGGTATGATTGATGAAATTAACTAAGTATAAGGTTGGATTGACTTTAACGGTATTGCTTACAGTATTGCTTGTAGCAACCGTCTCAGGGATTGCAGTTACTGAGGATGGCGATACCTGGATTATTGAAAATCAGTCGGATTTCAATCATTTAGTCGGAAATGATTTAAGTGGCGTGGACTTTGATGGGGATTCAATTCCTGACGTAAAATCAGGAGATACAATTGCGCTGGATGTCGCAAATTTGACGCAAACGGCATCCATCACGATTGATCTTCAGAACGTAACCGTGGAACCTACCGAGGATATAGTTGAGTCGGACAATGTGGTTACTTTTCAGCAAATTTCTGGCTTTAACCCTTATGACAGCGGAAACGAGCACGAAATAGATATCGGCCCCTCCAGCACTACGACGGTTTCCAATAGTATCGTTATTACGAAGGAAGGGGCTCACATAAAAAGTATCAACTTTGAGCCTGAATCGGGTTTGAACATCGACAATGCGATTTTGGTCGATGTCGAGGATCCCTGCGCCTGCCAGACACGGGACATGCTATTTGAAAACCTGCAGATCCCGACCTGTGGTGCTAATGGGTTCTTTGGCTATGGAATCAGGTTTACCGGTTCTATCACTGATTACGGCGCTCGCAACACCAACTATTCGAACGTTGACTTCCACGATGTGAGAATTGACGGCGTGGAAGACGATGGGGTAAACTTTGCGGATTCCGTCGGCGGCGTTAGTGACCTCCATTTCAATAAGCTTTACGTCGGTAACTGTGGAATCGGACCTACAGGTGGGCACGGAATTTTCTTTAACAACAATGGCAAGGTAGAAAACGTCAGACTGGAAAACAGCACCGGTCTGGGCAAAGAACAGGCCCTGAAATACGGAATAGAAAAGAACCAGGACGGTATCAGGGTAAACGGGGATAACGTTACGAAGCTGGCTGGTTTCAGAATAGAGGATTTTGAGATCAAGAATAACTACGACAACGGAATTTACATTCTGGGGAACTGGAACGTGCCTTCGGAAATTTCTTCCATCGATATGACCGTCAAAGACACGGAAATCTCCGAGAACGGTGACGTGCTGGGTCAACAAGAATCCGGAGGGGCTTTTGACGGAGGTTTTGGTATTATAGTTGGGGAACTTGACTACGAAGGTGTGGAGCCCCCCGAAGTAAGTGAGATATATTACAGCCCCGCCAAACTCGACAAGGTAACCCTCGATAACGTAAATGTATTTAATAACAAGAGCGGTGGAGCGGGTTTCTTCGTTTCCACGGTCATCAGCAGTTCACCAGGATTCGAGGTTAGCGACAGTTACTTTAACAAGGAACAAACAGAGGATAACGACCAGCAGGCGTTTGGCCTGACCGTAGCCTCTTACGAAGGAATCAAGGAACTGGATATTGACAACTCCACCTTCCACGATCACGACGGTGGTTTGAGCGACGTCACTCTGTCCGGGCTACCGGATCAGAATTTGAGCGACGGAATAGCTCTGCTGGCTGCTTACCAGGACGGTGCTCACGACGACGTCGAAAATGTAACCATTCAGAATACAAGCGCGAATGACAACCTTGGCAACGGCCTTAAAGTAGCAGGCAAAAACGTGGATAACCTGAACATAAAAAAGGTCGGTAAATTCAACGAAAACGGTAAGAACGGTATTCACGTTTACGGCGACGAAGGGGTCAGGAACGTCACCATAGAAGATACGGACAACGACGGGGAAAAGGAGATAACGGCCAATGGCAACGAGGTCAACGGGCTCCTTGTGGAGAGCAATGCCGGAGATATGAAGGGGATAGAGCTCACAAACGCCCGTTTCGGCAAGGAAGGAAGCGTAAATGGCGATAGCGGGGTAAAGCTGGTAACGCACGGGCCGGATAGCAGTATCGGATCCAGCAATACTTCCGGCGCCCTTAAGATCAAGGACGTAGTCGCCAGTTATAACCTGGGCCATGGTCTGGAAATAGATTCCGCGGAGGACTTCCTTAACCCATCGAGCAATACAGTAGTCCAGAACTCGGAGTTCAACCATAATCAGGAAGACGGTTTGCACCTTGAGGCGGAAGGCGACGTGATGAATCCCCAGGTCAAAAATAGTTCCTTCGTCGGCAATGACGTCGGAACGTACGGAATGTACCTCGAGTTCGGCAAAGACCTTCTGGGGACAGGCGGAGCAGTTGAAATTGAAGGAAACGTCTTTGCCGGAAATACGGAAGGTCTGGTAATAACTTCACCGGATCCGAGCAACCCGGACGGTTCCGTAAACAACCTGGCAATCAAGGACAATACTACTTTCTACGCCGGCAACGAAGAGGAGTACAACGGCAATAAAGTCAGCAATATCGCCCTGATTGCGGGTCAGCTGAACTCGATTGACGTGACAAAAAATATACTTGTGGGAGAAAAGACGGAGGTAGGATTGTTCCTCCAGGCTGCTGATTCAAGTTCCGCCATAACCGTAAACAAGAACATCTTCCGCACCGGAGCTGAGGGTGCCTGTATCGGACTGGGTACCGCCGTAGTGCTGGATGCCTGGAACGCGGACATCAACCACAACGAATTCAACGGATTCTCCACCGCGGTAGAGGTTCTGCAGGAGAAGGCGATCTCCGCTTCGGACTCGGCTGATGACACGAGCAACCACATAAACAACAACAATATAGTAGGTTGCTGTACCACTATTAATGCGGAAGCTCTCAAGGTCAAATCCGACGACACCGGAAACCTCTACATGGTAGACGCGACGAGCAACTACTGGGGACCGGATGCAACGGAACAAAACGTTGGCGTTAACATTGTTGCGCCCGAACACGTATTCTTCGGCGACATTCTGGCCGACAAGGTCGAGGTAATTAATATGCTGGACATTAGTACCTTCAAAACCACGACCTCCGAGCCCCAGGTAGGCAAGACCGTAGATCTGGAGTACACTTTGAAGAACGTTTCGGATAGCAAGATCAGCGGCCAGAGCGTCAGGCTAATAGTCAAGGACCCGGGTGATAATATTATACTCGACACCCCGAAAGAGAACGTACCCGAACTGAACTCCGGCGGAACTTACACGAATACGCATTCGTTCCTGCCGACCGAGAAAGGGGAATACAGCGCGACCCTGGAGGTCGACGAAGGGGCAGAGGTGAAGACTATCTCGATTACCGTTGAAGAAGAACCCGGACCCGGTCCCGGTCCTACGGATAACTACACGCCCGACTGGGCGAAGACGGGAATCATGCCCGCGCCGGTAGATGGGTCCTCAACTCCCAAACTGGAAATCACCAACGAAGAGGGTAATTCCATCAAGGACGCTGATGTTTCCGAGGTAACCATAAACGTATTCGACCTCTCAGGGAAGAAGCTGCTGACCTTCGAGGGTTCCATCACAGGTCTGAGTGCGATTAATGATCTCGAGAACGGGCTCTACTTATACTCCGCTCAGTTGACAACCGATGACGGAGACTTCCAGAGTCCGGTTAAGAAGTTCGTCGTCAAGAAGTAACATGAATATTCTTTAATCGGAGAACTTCACGAACTCCAGGCTCCTAACGGGGTCTGGAGTTCTCTTATACTTATTAAATGATATCATTATAGCTCATAGCAAAGTTCGCTTTTGGGAAATCTGGACTTATTTGCATTTTTTCTCTTTTTCACGGATAAATAATACTGGATCCAGATTTACCCAAAGGAGGTAATTCCGGGATGCGTTTGCGCTCTTCCATTTTGGTTACACTTCTCATTGTGCTCCTTTCCTCCTTCCTCGTAACGGGAGCACCTGATTTTAAGTCCGAGAATTCGAGTTCGGTTACTCTAAATCCCCTGGATCGGGGAATTACGGTTCATCAGGTATCGGTCGATCGAATTGCGTCTCCGATAAGGATAAAAGAACTGACGATCATGAATTACGGTAACGCCTCCGAGAACGAACTGGACGGCCTGGAGGTTAGGTACCGTCAGGGTACCGGGGACTGGAACTCCGTTTCCCTCGAGGATCTTTCCGGTATTAGTTCCGGGATCACTTTTACCCTGCCGGAAGATGGACTCAGGGTGATGCCTGGCGAAAAAGGGCTGTTTCAGTTCGATCTCTCAGTGGCTAATCCGGAAATGGTACCGATAAGCAAGTATGGCTCCGACGTTACAGTGAAACTGGGTGCGAGGTTTCATTTTGTTTACCTGGATGAAGACGGAGATGCGCTGGATTCGGTCAGTTCGAACTTTGTCGTGGATCCGGGTAGAGATGAGATAGCACGTGGTGGTTTCGAAGAAACCGCTTCTCTTTCTCCCGGGGGCGAAATACTGCAGCCGGGCACGATGACCAGCATCGGTAATTACGTTTTTCGGGATCAGGACTCCAATCGAGATGGCGTAGAAGTGGACTTGATAACGGTAACCAACCGTTCGAAAGGTCCCGATCCGCTCATTCTCGGTCAGGATATTACCGGGATCAGGTTAAAATTAGAAATCAAGGAAGCCGGAAGTGTGACGGAAAGGGTGATCACGAAGAAGATTTCCACGCCGACGTCGAAGGTTAGCTTTTCGACGTCTCCGGCAGGCTGGTGGGACGGCCGATGTCTCGACGGTTGCACAGTTAATATGGAGGTTATCGGAGAAATATCGGCCAGTGGTCCGACGCAGGGAATGCAGCTAAGGACGGGTGTAACACTTCGGACCAAGGAAAACAACGGTATGACGGGATATCCCTTCAGGCAGAGCCGGACCGTCTCCGATAATAACACGCAGAAGATAGTATCTCAGGGGCTGGAAGGGATAGAAGAAACTACGGACTGGCAATCCGGGGTGATCAACCTTGGGGAAGAGTACAGGCAGAGGTTGATCTTATCCGATAGCGACCTTGATGGGCAGGACTTCGTGATCGATTCAATAAGGCTGAACAACGAAGGTACTTTGAGTGGCCTGCAGGTAAGTGATGTGTCGGTTTACAGGGTCGAGCAAGGGGGAAATCTTGTTGAGCTCGGTTCGGGTCTTCCACTCTCCGGAGAGTGGAAGGAGCTGGACTCCGATGAAGGGGGCAGAATTTCCGATGACGGTCGAGGGGTTTTCGAGATTCACTATGAAATAGCGCCTGACGCTAAAACGGGCGCGACTTTCAAGCCGGCCGTACAGTTCCAGGGACAGGAAGGCGTAGCTGAAAAAGCAAGAAGTCCCTTTCACGAATCCCCCGAGAGTCTCGTCGTCTATCCCTGGGGAGCGGAAAAAATTGAGGCCGGGCGGAAATTGAACTCCGGACCTTCGATCCCCGACGAGCAAGCGATGCTGGTCCAGAGGATCGATGTAATGGACAGGGATGAAAACAGGCTGGACCTGTTGATAAACCCCATAGTGGTTCAGAATAAGGGTACGGCGACGGGCAGCGACTTCGTTAAATTGGCCCTCTATGATTCGGACGGCGAACTTCTGGCGGAAAAAACGGATTTATCGGGATTGAGTACCGCCGGCGTTACGCTTGGTAATCTGGATGGTAAGACGACCGTTAAGGACAACCAGGTGGGAAACTGGAGAAGCTTTTATCTCTATCTAACTCCGAAGACGATTTCTAACGAAAAAACGGTCGATCTTAAAACCACTCTCTACGAAACGGAAGGAGAGAGAGACGTCGTGGCTCAACTGGACGGTCCTCGCCTGACGCTAGGCCGGAGAAGAACTACCGCCGGAAGAGCTCGAGTTCCGGGTCCAGCAGTAGATCAGCCTGCAGCGGGAGACCTCGGGGAGAACTTTGGTTTTGGGCTGGCTGGCGGTATCAGTTATCCCGGCTTGTTCTCTTTAAACACGAATATTTTTCTCGATTATACTATGACGGGAGTGGATGTATTTGAGGACGAAGCGATCCGGGGTGCGGGATTTACCAGGTTCGGTCTGGACGTGGGCTCCGTTCCCGATTCCGGTTACTATTATCCGAACGCGTCCATTGGCTACAAGTGGCCGGTAGAGCCGGGAACAAATCAGTTTGGTGGCGTCGGAGCGGGAGCCGTATATTTCAACGCTCCCGATATCTCAAGTAGCTTTGCTTTTCATGGATTATACGGCGTTACGACGACGGAACTTCTTGAAGAGGACCTACCTCTGCTGTTCCAGGCCAAGTACAAATACTTCCCCGGGCCCACTGCGGATTCCGTACTGGAGATCAGTTTCGGAATTCTGTATAACTAATTCCTTAAAGTTGTTATTTTTTCGTTCCTTCCTGAAGCCTTGTAGCCTTTAACTGCTTAGTTCTATTCGGGTTGGTGGGTATTTCATTAAACGGAAGTTTTCCGGCCTGTAAAATAGATTTCGGATAATCAATTGCGATAGAATTTTCCAGTACTCCTTCTGACCTTTGATCTTGTCTCCGCGGAGATCAATTGGTAAACTTTTCCCCGTTAACGGTTTTTGATTTGCCTGATGTCAGAGCAATCGGAAGA